>NZ_JBFBJB010000019.1:0-154433 GCF_040685895.1 Streptomyces sp. NPDC088124
GCGCAGACGCCACCAGGCAACAGCCCGACGCAGCCACTACCGACGACGGTCCACCGACGAACCCGCTGGATAGATCACGAAACCGCACTGGAGTATTAGGGGGCAGCATGGTTGTAGATCTCGCATCAGGCGGCGAGGGGGAACGGCCTGAGGACACCCCCCTCGCGTTAAGAAGGCCACCACCGCGTCGGCCAGGTCCAGCGGGTCCAGCCGCATCGACCTCGCGCTGGGCAAGCACGATGCCGTCGCCGCGCAGCGCCGTGAGAGCCCGGGGTGAGATTCCCCCGGGCGACCCGACTACTAGATCTGTCCGTACCGCCAGCCGATCGCGACTGTCAGCCGATCGATAGGGCGGCCGATGCGTCGATGAGGGCGAGTTGGCCCGGGCTGGCTCTCCTGGTTCGAGCCTGTTCCACGAAACGGCCGAGTTCCGCGCGGACGGTGGCCGAGTCGATGCGTTTGATCACGGGCAGCGTGGCCTCGACGATCTGACAGGCGTCGTCGAGGTGGCCGGCACCGGCCAGGGCTGTCGCCTGCCGAACCGAGAAGCGGGCCTGGGAGTTGCTGTCCGCCGGGACGGCTTGCCGGTGCTCGGCGGCGAAAAGGTCGGCGGCCAGCTCGAATCGACGGAGGCTGAGCATGCAGGACGCCTCGATGAGCCGAGGGTTGCCGTTCTCGATGCGCGGGCCCCAGTGAGGGGTCCGGTCGCCGATGGCCTCGGCGGCGTGGCTTCTGAACCGCTCCAGTGCCTCCTGGCAGGCCTCCGCATCGCCACGGCGCGCATGCCCCTGGGCGGCGCGTCGCGCGGCGTGCGCGCGGATCACCGGGTTGGCCGCCGGGTGCCCGGCCGCCTGGTCAGCGAATCCGATCGCCGCACAGGTGTCACCGCGGTGCTGGGCGATGAACGCCTTGCGGACCAGGGCGTACGCGGCCACCGTTTCGTCCCCGCCGTGTGCGCCCCAGCGGACAGCGAGATTCGTCCAGCGCAACGCCTCCGCGGGATTTCCCGCCTCTTGTGCCATCCACCCCGCGTATTCGGCGAACCTCGAGGCCAGCAGCCAGATCTCGGCACGCTGCTCGCCAACGGCGTGCGGTCCGGCGTCCGTCAGGGTCCGCGAGATCGACTTCATCGAAGCGGTGACGAACCTCGGTCCGGTGGATCTGCCGATGTCCTTCAGCTCCAACAGGACCCGCTCGTAGCCGGTGACCACGGGGCCGGCCTCGACGACGCCCTCGGCCCGGGCGCCGCAGCGGCCTGCCCCGGCCAGCTCGACGAGTTCTCCGCCGGTGCCGAGGGCCGCGTCGCATGCCGTGGCCACAGCGGGCGTCGGGTTGCGTAACCCGCTTTCCAGATTGCAGATCTGGCCTTCGGACACGTTCGCACGCCGGGCGAACTCGCGCACGCTCCACCCCCGACGCGCGCGGAGTGTGGCCAGGACGACGCCGAAGTCGCCCGGCGGCAGGCGCGTGCTGGTCGATCTCCCTGCCGTGCTGTCTGCCGGATCCATACCCGCCAGCGTACGGAGCCTTGTGGCCGCTATTCAATCCCCGGCGAATAGCCACCGAGCGCGTACTCCACCCCTAGGGTGAGCACGATTCCTGACGTCAAGGCTTGCCGGAAAGGGGGCAATAGTGCCGCGCATCTTCCTCAGCTTTCGTAAACCGGACTCCCGGTGGATGCGAGACCGCGTCTACCGCGCGCTGTCCGACCGCTTAGGTGCCAACGAGATCTTCAAGTCGGGCCAGTCGATTCCGCCCGGGGCCGATTTCGCCGAGATCCTGCGGCGGCAGGCCGCCGGGTGCGAGCTCATGTGCGTGCTGATCGGGCCAGGGTGGCTCGACGCGCGGGGCGAGGACGGTGTGCGGCTCCTGGACCGGGCTCACGACTGGGTCCGCCTGGAGATCGCGACGGCTCTGCGGGCGGGAAACCGCGTCGTCCCGGTCCTTCTGGGAGACGCGACGTTGCTGCCCGACGCCTCGGCGCTGCCGACCGAGATTGCGGAGCTGGCGCGCCTGCAGTTTCTCCGCGTTCCGGAGACCCATCTGCCGGACGGGCTACAGCACTTGGGCGACGCGGTGACCGCTCTCCTGTCCGATACCGATACCGCTGTCGAACCTGGGCGCGGCACGGCGCCGGCCGCAGATCCTGAGCCGTCAACGACCATGACGGCCCATGTGTCCGGCGGCGGCAGCGCCTACCAGGCGGCGCGTGATCAGACGATCAGGCTGGCGTGAGGGGCGGACGATGGATCATTCCGGAGTAGACGGTGCTTATCGGATCGGGCCGTACGCACTGCTCGGAAGGCAGAGCACGGTCGGCGGGAGCGAAGTGTTCGCGGCCCGCACGGACGAGGGGCTACTCGTCACGGTCACGGTCGTGGGGCCCGAACTCGCCGCGGACCCGGGGTTCCGGGACCGGTTCCGAGCTGCCGTCGAGGCGGCACGGACGCTGTCCAGCGCCTTCCTCGTACCGGTCGTGGATGCCGACGCCGACGCGCCGGTTCCTTGGCTGGCGACCCAGTTCACCGCCGGACTGCCGCTCCGGCAGGTGGTGGACCGGCACGGCCCGCTGTCCGAACCCGCTCTGCGGGTGCTCGCCGACGGCCTCGCCCGGGCGCTGGCCGCACTCCACGCGGCCGGGACGATCCACGGCGGGGTGAGCCCGGACTCGGTGCTGCTGACCATGGACGGGCCCCGCATCACCGCCGTGGGGTGTGCGGGAGCCACCGGCGGTCCGGCGCCCTCGCCGACGGACGACATGTTCGACCTCGGGTCGACCGTGCTGTTCGCAGCTTCCGGAGGTGAGCCGGACACGGGCGCCCTCCCCGTGTCGCTGCGCGAGGTGATCGGCGGCTGCCGGTACCCGGAACCGCCGGAGCGTCCCACCGCGGAGCAACTCGTCGACTACCTGAGGCATCAGGACCTGCCGGCCCTGGGGGGCAGTTGGCTGCCGCCGGCGGTGACTTCCGACATGGCCGCCACTACCGTGGCGGTGGGATCGGCGTCCTCAGGGGGCGGCGACCGGGCCCCGTTTCCTCCGCCGCCGGTGATCGCCGCCGGCACGGGAGTCAGCCGCCGGAAGCTGATCATCGGTCTGGCCGGGGGCGTGGCCGTACTCGGCGGAACCGCGGCGGCACTCGCCTTTTCCGGCGACTCGTCACCGGCAGCCGACGGCCGGGCCGGCGGGCCCGGGGCCACCGCACGGCCGGCCTCTCCGTCAGGCGGGCGATCCACGTCCTCCGCGTCACCGTCCTCGACGGACGGACCGGAACCGGTCGTTCTGGCCGGACCCGACGCCGTCAAAGCATGGTCGGGAGCCGGAAAGAACGCCCCTACCTGCCTGGAAGCATCCGACAAGGTGGTCATGGTGGTCACGGACACTGCCACGTCCTTCCTCGACGCCGCAACCGGAAAATCCGTGTTCCCCCAGCTGAACACGACCAACAAGTTCCGCGCGAGCAGCATCAAGTACCCGACGGCGTACGCGGACGGAGTTTTCTACCTGCTCTGCGACACACCGAGTCAGTCAGGCGTGCTGGCGGCGTTCGACGCCGCCGGCGGGAAGGCTAAGTGGGCGACCAACCTTTCGGCCTACGATCCTGGCGGCGCCACGATTGTGTCGATGTACCCGAGCAACTATGTGGCAGTCGCCGGGGACACGGTCTATGTGTGCGGGCAGGTTCGTCAGCTCGACGGGAAGTTCTCGGTCGAGTCTCCGACCACCGGCTACATCCGTGCGTTCAACGCCGCGACTGGCAAGTTGCTGTGGCAGGTCAAGGGCACGGACATCAACAACGTGCTCGTGCCGTCCTCCGGTTCTCACCTGCTGGCCACCTCGGCCGTCCCAGGCAGGAAACCCGGCCGCGTCCAGATGATCGACGCCGGCAGGAAGGGCGCCCGCGGCTGGAAGGTGTCCGTCCCGCACGCCTCGTTCTACTTCACCATGGGCTGGCCGCTGACGTGCTACGCCGCCGGGCTGTTCCTGTTCGCCGGCGGCAACGGCAACACGCTGTTCGCCGTCGACGCGGCCACGGGCCGCGAGAAGTGGCATCAGCGCTTCGATGCGAAGAACGGGGACCAGGTCAAGATCGGCACCCCGTTCTCCAGCCAGGACGGCGCGACCGTCTACGTACCGGTCGGCAGCGATCTGGCCGCCTTGGCCGCGGCCGACGGCACGCTCCGGTGGGTCGCGGTGCTCGACGGCGCCAGCGAGTCGGGCCGTTCCAACGTGTTCAACGCCTCCCTCAGGCTGGGCGGCAAGAACGCGCAGTGCTCGGCCGACACCGTCTTCGCCACTGACAGCGCCAAGACGCTGTGGGCCATCGACGCGGCCACGGGCAGGGCCCGGTGGAAATACAGGGACCCCGGGCAGCCGGACGTGGGGTTCATGTGGACGGTGGGCGGCGACCACGTGTTCATCGCCTCCCACCTGACCATGACAGCGATCGCGGCCCACGGACGGTAAGGGACAAGGAGAAGACATGGAGATGAGTGTGGAACTTGCCGGCCTGGCATCGGTGGCCGCGGCGCGCCTGATCGATCTGCTCGCGACGGACGGCTGGGCCGCGGTCAAGTCCTCGGTGCTGTCGCTTTGGCGGTCCGCGCACCCGGAGCGCGTCGAGGAAGAACTCGCCGATGCACGCGGCGAGTTGCTTCAGGCACGGCAGACGGGCGACGGCGAGGAGCTCCAGGGGCTGCTGGTCGCCGAGTGGCAGGCCCGCATCATCCGGCTCATGGCCACGCGGCCGGATGCCGTCGATGAGCTGCGCGCGCTGTTCGGCGGGGAACTGCGCGCTGCCGGAACCCCGGAACAGCAGATCACGGGCTCGATGGCGTTGGAGGCACACGTCTCCGGCGGCGACGCGTTCATGGCCGGCCGGGACATGAGCGTCACCAGGGGCGGAGAGGCGTGACGGAACGCAGTACCGGTGCCTCGCCTCCGGACAGGCCGCCCCTCTGGCGGCCGAAGAGTCAGGAGGCGAACGTAACCGGCGGCGGCAGCGCCTTCATGGCCGGCCGCGACCTCCACGTTCGCCTCGGCGACGAAGGGCGCAGAACCGTGCCCGGCCCCGGCGCCGACGACGTGCCGTGCCCGTACCCGGGCTTGGTCCCGTTCGACGAAGAGCACAAGCAGTGGTTCTACGGCCGTGAGCGCATGGTCCACCTCGTGTGCGAGCGGATGGACGCCCGGATGCGTGAGGGCGGCCCGCTGGTGCTGATCGGCCCCTCGGGGGCCGGGAAGTCGTCCCTGCTCGCGGCCGGGGTACTGCCGGCCCTGGACGACGGCCGGCTTCCCGTGGCGGGGTCCAGCACCTGGCGGCGGCTGCTGTTCACTCCGACGGCATCCCCGGCCCTGGCACTGGCGGTTGCCGCCGGGCTCGACGCCGAGACCGCCCGGCGAACGGCACCGGCGTGGCGCGCCGATCCCGCGCGGTGCCTGGCCGAGCTGCGCGAGATCACCGGAGCCGGCGATCCGGCGCCCACCGGAGAGTCCCCCTCCGCGGGCCTGGTCGTCGTGGTCGACCAGTTCGAGGAGATCTTCACGGCCTGCGGCGACGAGACCGACCGGCAGTGGCTCATCGAACTGCTCGACCGTCTGGCCAAGCCCACGGGCGGGGCGGTCGTGGTACTGGGAGTACGCGCGGACTTCTATGCCGCGTGCACGGCCCATCCGCAGCTCCGGGCGGCGCTCCGGGCCGGACCGGTCCTGCTGGAGCCCATGACGGAGGGCGAACTCAAGGACGCGATCCGCCGCCCGGCAGGCAGCGTGGGACTCGACGTCGAAGACGGTCTGGTCGAGGTGCTGCTGACGGAGCTGGGTACGGTCGGCGGACCCGTCGGGGCGAGCACCACGGGCCGGCTGCCGCTGCTCGCACACGCGCTGCGGGCCACCTGGCAGCAGCGCCACGGCTACACGCTCACCGTGGACGGGTACCGCGTCACCGGCGGCATCCAGGGCGCCATCGCTATGACGGCGAACAGGCTTTACGACACCTTGCCGCCGCCCTGCCACGAGGCCGCACGGTGGCTGTTCCTGCGGCTCGTCATCGTGGGACGCGACGCCGACGACACCCGTCGGCGCGTCCGGTACGACGAGCTGCTGCGTCACGCGCCGGACCGGGAAGCGGCCGTAAGAGTCCTGGACGACTTCACTCGTGGCCGGCTGCTGACCCGGGACCAGGACACGGTGGTGATGACACATGAGGTGCTCATCCGCGCCTGGCCCCGGCTGCGGGACTGGATCGAGCACGACCGCAACGGGAACCTCGTACGACAGGATCTGGAGGAGGCGGCCGCCCTCTGGGAACAGGCAAGCCGGGAGGCAGCCGCGCTGTACCGCGGCAACCGCCTGGAAGCCGCCCTCGCCTGGGCCGAAACGCGCGAGCAGGAACTCAGCAGCGTCGCACGGGCCTTTCTGACGGCCGCCCGTCACCACCAGCGGCGCGGGCAACGGCTCCGGCGCGCCGCGGTCGCCACCATCACCGCCCTGGCCGTGGCCGCCTCGCTGGCCGCGGTGTTCGCCTTCCGGCAGGAGTCCCGCGCCCGGGACGCCGCCACCCAGGCCCTGCACTCCCGCGACCAGGCCATCAACGCCGCCGTCACCTCCGCGTCCGTGCAACTGGGCCCGACCGATCCCTCGCTGTCCGCCCAACTCGCGCTGACCGCCTACCGCATGGACCCGAACCCGGAGGCGGCGTCGCGGCTCATCACGACCCAGAACACCCCGCTGGCCACCCGGCTTCCCGGCCCGCGCGGCGCGGTGTACACCGTGGCCTACAGCCCCGACGGGCACATGCTGGCGGCCGGGAACCTCGACCAGAACCTCGTCCGGCTGTGGGACGTCTCCGATCCGGGCCGTCCGATGGCGCTGGGCCAACCCCTGCCCGTGGACCGCTCCGTCAATTCGATCCTGTCGCTCGAGTTCAGCCCGGACGGCCAGATGCTGGCCGTCGGCGGCCACACCAGCCACAACGGCGACGCCGGTTCCGGCGGATTCGTCGATCTCTGGAGCCTGACCAGCCCCAGCCACCCCGTCCTGCTCGGCCGGCCGGAGAGTCCCGCCGTTCAGGGCTTTGACGCCCTGGCCTCCATCGAATCGCTGGCGTTCAGCCCCGACGGCCGTACCCTGGCCGCCGGACGGCACACCGGACTCGTCAGCCTGTGGGACGTCACCCACCCCGACGACGTCAAGCCCGCGAAAGCGCCCCTGAACCTCGACTGCCCCGACGTCTTCTCCCATCGCGTCGCGTTCAGCCCCGACGGTCACACCCTGGCCGCCGCATGCGACGACGACGCCGGCACCATCAGCCTGTGGAACACCACCGACCCGGCCCACCCCGACCGTGGCCGTACCCTGAAAGCCGGGCGTCCCGTCAACGCCCTGGTGTTCAGCCCCGACAGCCGCATCTTGGCCGCCGGATCCCGCGACAGCGTCCACCTGTGGAAGGTCGCGGACCCCGGCCACCCCGCCCCCCTGGGCAAGCCGCTGACGGGCCCCGCCCAGCCCGTCATGTCGGTGGCGTTCAGCCCGGACGGTCACACCCTGGCGGCCGGCAGCGCCGACCGCACCATCCGTCTGTGGAACGTCACCCACCCCGGAGCCATCGTCCCCCTGGGCCGGCCGCTGACCGGTCCCGGCGACGCGGTGACCGACGTGGTGTTCAGCCCCGACAGCCGCACCCTCGCCGCCGGGAACAGCGACGGCAACGTCGATCTGTGGAATCTGCCGCCGACCCGGATCATCGGCGCCGGCGGCAATGTGGCATCCGTGGTGTTCAGCCCCGACGGGCGCACCCTGGCAGCCGGAAACCAGAACAACACTGTCTCGCTGTGGAACACCACCGACCCCAACAACCCCGCTCCCCGCGGTGATCCGCTTACCGGCCCAAAGGAACCGGTCAACGCCGTGGCGTTCAGCCCGGATGGGCGCACCCTGGCCGCAGGCGACAGCGGCGGCACCGTCACGTTGTGGAACACCACCGACCCCAGCCATCCGTTTCGCTTCCGTGAGACCCTCACCGGGGCGGACGGGCTCATCTTCTCCCTGGCCTTCAGCCCCGACGGCGACACCCTGGCCGCGGCCGGCGACGACGAGGCCGGCAGCATCGCCCTATGGGACGTCAGCGACCCCGCAAAGCCCAACTCCCAGTCCGACATCTCCAATGACCACACGAGGTCCGTCCAATCCCTGGCGTTCAGCCGCGACGGCACGATGCTGGCGGCCGGCGGCGACGGCAGCAACGGCTCCGTCGGACTGTGGAGTACGACCGACCCCGGGGTCCGCATCGGGAAGAAGATCGACCAGCCGACCGGCACCAGCACCTGGGTGGCGTTCAGCCCGGACGGCCGCACGCTCGCCACCGGGAACGAGCGCGGCACAGTCACCCTGTGGGATGCCACGGACCCCAACAACCTCACGCGCAGGGGCAGTCCCCTGACCGTGCCCGGCGGCAGCCTGTGGTCGGTGGCGTTCAGTCCGGACGGGCGCACCCTCGCAGCGGCCGGCCATACCGACAACGGCACCATCAACCTGTGGAACGTCACCGATCCTGACCATCCCACCCCCATCGGCCGGCCGCTGACCGTGGAGACCGGATTCGTCGCCGTTCTGGCGTTCAGCCCGGACAGTCGTACCCTGGCCGCCACCACCGACGACGGCGTGGCCACGCTCTGGGATCTGAACGTCGAGACCGCCATCAGCCGTATCTGCGCCGCGAGCTCCGGCGCCCTGAGCCGGCCGCAATGGAGCCGATACGTTCTCCAACTGCCGTACGCTCCCCCTTGTATGACCACCAAGTAGTCGGGGCGCCCGGGGGATTTTTTTCTCACCCGGGCTCCACGGAACCGTCCACCTGCTGTCCGCGCTGCGCGCCGACGGCATCGTGCTTGCCCAGCGTGAGGTCGATGCCAAGAGCAACGAAATCACCGCGTTCCGCCCGCTGCTGGACCCGCTGGACCTGGCCGACGCGGTGCTGACCTTCGATGCACTGCTGACCCAGATCGACCACGTGCCTACGGAGGTGGAGCGGAGTCCGGGTCAGACCACCCAGATCTAGGGGTTCGGTCCGCAAACACCCTCATCTCGCAGACGAGTTGAGGAAACCTCGCAGTGAGCTGGTCACGGACGCCACCTGACCAGGCCAGAACCGGACCGCAATAGCCCACCAGCAATGCGGGCAAATCGCTGTGTTCACTGCCCTGCTTAGCCTGTGCAAGCGCCGCGCAGGCCCGATCATCCCTGCAGGCCAGCGAGTTGTGTCAACAACCCACCAGCAACCAGCAGAGACCCCACTTCAGGTGGGGTTTTTCTGTTTCTCGGACTGTGGCGTGACCGGCCACGTGACCAACAGTCGAGAGTTCCCCAGGTCGGACCAGGGATGACAGGCCGAGTCAGCCCGCACCGGAGGCGGCCGGCCGCCGCGCTCCGTCCTTACGTGGGTGGTCGTACCGGGCCATCGTGCAGCCCGGTGAGTGATGCCGGACGTTGCCGGAAACCTCTACGGGTTCAACATGATGGCCGTTGACGAACAAGACCCCCGACGAACCAAGAAGTGAATTCTCCAGATCGAAGCGGCCGGCGCTTTCGTGGGTGTGACAACCGGCATGGGCCGGTTTATCCGGCCTTTGATTCATATCCTCCCCGGCCCGGCCGATCATGGTGGCCGGCGCCGTCTCGGCGCGGTCGACCTGCGGTGATGGCTGCGGAAAAGAACCCTCGCGTGCCGCTTCCCGAACCCGGAGTTCGGCACCCGGTTCACGCGGGTAGCCTCCCTTTTTCATCGCCTATCGGTCACAGAAACCGGCGAGCAGTCGGTGAGGAAATTCCGGATGAATGAGGGTGGCTATGGAGCAAATCTACGATTACGTCATCGTCGGCGGCGGAACGGCCGGCGCGGTGCTGGCCGCCCGGCTGTCGGAAAACTCCGAAGTCCGTGTGGCCCTTCTGGAGGCGGGAGCCGGAGAGGGCCCTGCGATCATGTCGGACGGGAACCCTGAGGCGGCGGTCGGTCTCTGGGGATCGTCCGTGGACTGGAACTACACGACAACACCTCAGTCAGGTACCGAAAACACTGTCCATACCTGGCCCAGAGGGCGGGTACTGGGCGGTTCCAGCAGTATCAACGGCATGACCCACCTGCGCGGCCACGCGTCAAGCTACGACGCCTGGGAGAAGCAGGGCGCCGTTGGCTGGAACTACCAGGAAATGCTGCCGTTCCTCATGCGCAGCGAGCGGGCGGGAGGCGGGGATCCGCGCTTCCGGGGGCAAGAGGGTCCCATGATCATCGAGGAGCCGCCCGCCGCCGCTCCTCTCGCGCAGGACCTTTATGACGCGGCACTCGACGCGGGTTTCCCGCGCTGTGAGGACGGTAACGCCCCCGAGGCCGAAGGGGTGTTCTGGGCCGAAAGGAATGTCGCCGGAGGCCGCAGGCAGAGCGCCGCGGACGCGTATCTGTTTCCGGTGCTCTCACGGCCCAATCTCACCGTCGTCACCGACGCACAGGTGCAGCGCCTTCTTCTGGACAACGGCCGGTGCAGAGGTGCCGAGTACGTTCGGAACGGCACGTCACACACCGTCCACGCCGAGCGGGAAGTCGTGCTGAGCGCGGGAAGCATCGGATCTCCGCAGATTCTCCTGCTCTCCGGCATCGGCCCCGCCGACCATCTGCGACAGCTGGGGATCCCGGTCCGTGCCGATCTCCCCGGTGTGGGCGCCAACCTGCACGACCATCCCCTGGCCTGGATCTCCTACGGGGTGAAGAAGTCCCCGGTGCTCGGCCCCTCGCGGCAGGCGATGCTCTTCGCACGCACCAGCGGAGGCGGGGATCCCGACATCCTGATGAGCTTCACGCCCGTGGCGCTGCAACCACGATGGGCAGGTGCCCAGGAGGGCTTCTCGATCCTCTTCGGACTGGCGACCCCCACCAGCCGGGGCAGTGTGCGCCTGCGCAGCGCGGACCCCGCCTCCTACCCTCTCATCGACCCCGCCTATCTGGCCGAGAGCGAAGACCTGGCCCGTATGGTCGCCGCCCTGCGCATGGCACGGCACATCGCGCGGGCCGACGCCTTGTCGGCCTGGCGTGACGACGAGACCCTTCCCGGCCAGGAGGTTGTCACCGCCGAAGAGTGCGGTGCGTACATCCGTCACACCGTCGGTACCTACTTCCACCCGGTGGGCACCTGCCGCATCGGCACGGACGACGAGGCCGTGGTCGACACGGCCCTGCGCGTCCACGGTGTCGACGGCCTGAGCGTCGCCGACGCCTCCGTGATGCCCTCGATCGTCTCGGCCAACACCAACGCGGCCGTCCTGGGCATCGCCGAGCGCGCGGCGCACCTCATCGCCACCCGCGCCGCGAGCTGAGGCACCGAAGCCCTGTCGCCCTGGTCAAGTTCACCGAACTCCCGGCCCGGACTCGTCCGGACCGGGAGTTCTCCGGTCGTCCCCCGGACGTCACCTACTGAGCGGTGAGGACCCGCGCCCACGGCTCGTCGATGTCGGCCAGCCCCAGCACGGCGACCACGTTGTCGAGCATTCCGGCGCCGAACCGGCTCCGTACGGCGTCGTCGTCGCCCAGCAGTTGCCGAACGGTGGCGACCTGCTTGGCGTAGCAGCCGCGCACCGCCTGCCCGACCAGCGGTTCGCCGGCGGCGCAGTTCGCGTGCATGAGGAAACGCAGGATGGTCCGGTCCGCGACGAGCGCGGCGTAACCGTCGCGTGCCGCTTGCAACTCGGCCTCGGGCGCCAGGGGCTCACCCGACGCCGGCGCCTGCGCGGTCAGAGTCTCGGTCATGACCACGGACACGTGGTCGACCGCCGCCGCGAACAGGGCCTGCTTGTTGGAGTACAGGCGATAGAGATACGGCTGTGAGACGCCGACCCGATCGGCGATCTCATGCGTCGTCGTACCGTAGAGACCTTTTTGCGCGAAGCACTCGATCGCGGCGGCCACGATGGCCCGACGTCGCTCGTCACTCTTCGTGCTTGTCCCGGCGGTGGGCATGAGCGTCAGTTGAGCATGGCTCCGCAACAGCCTCCAAAAGTCCGGTGCCCCACGGCCGGGCGGCCGGAATTCGGTCACCGGGGAGCGAAGACACGTCGTGGACCTCGGCGAGTACCGGTGCGGACCCGTCGAGAGCGTGCGCGGTACGGTCCTGACCACCGTGGTCGGGGACCGGCCGGTCCTGATCGGCCCCGACCACCCGTACGTCACCCAGGGATTGCCCATGGACTTCCCCAGCGTGGGCCACGGGCAGAACGAGTTCTTCGCCTTCCGGGCGCGGGCGTTCCTCGACCGGATCGCCGGCCCCGACGGGCTGCCGCCCTGTCCACCGCTCGCCCACGGACTGCACCACCTGCGGATCCTCGACGCGGTCGTGGCCGCCGCGCACGCGGACGGCAGGAGTGTCACCGTGGCGTAGCCCCTGCCGTCCGCAGCGGGTCCGCCCGCGCGGAGCGCGTCGTACCGCGCGGCCGGTAATGTGGGCGTTTCCCCGAGATCACCACGCCGGAGTGACGGCAGGCGGGGGTGGCAGCATGTGCGGGTGACAGAACATCGAGGACGGCCCCGGGACAGGGACTTCCGGGTAGAGGCGCGGTACGCGGGGTACGCGCGGGAAATGAGGCAAGGCCGGTGAGCACGCCGCTGTACCAACTGAAGGCCGAGTTCTTCAAGACGCTGGGTCACCCCGTCCGTATACGGGTGCTCGAACTGCTCAGCGAGCGGGAGCACGCGGTCTCCGAGATGCTTCCGGAGGTCGGTGTCGAGCCCGCCCAGCTCTCCCAGCAGCTGGCCGTGCTGCGCCGTGCCAATCTGGTGGTCACGCGCCGCGAGGGCTCCGCCGTCCACTACGCGCTCGCCCATCCCTATCTCGCGGAACTGCTGAGCGTCGCGCGGGCGATCCTCTCCGGGGTGCTGGCGGGCCAGGCCGAACTCCTCGCCGACCTGCGCGCCGCGGACTCGGGGGCCACGCCCCCGCAGGGCGGACCGTCCTAGTCCGTGCGGACCTGCGGGAACTGCGGAACCTCCGGGAACTGCGGAACCTCCGAGAACCGGGGACTTTCGCCCACGCTGTCGCCTATACGTCCACCTCGTTCTCGATCCGCTTCAACTGGTGGCGCGCCATGGCCAGATTGGCGCGCGCCCGGTCCAGCACGAGGTACAGGAACAGCCCCTGGCCGGCCGAACCGGACAGCGGCCGTATCACGTGGTACTGGGAGCCCAGCGTGATCAGGATGTCCTCGATGGCGTCCCGGATGCCCAGCGTCTCCAGGGTGCGCATCTTGGCCCGTACGACATCGGTGTTCCCCGCCGCCGCGACGGCGAGGTCCAGGTCCTTGCTTCCGCCCAGCGTGCCCAGTGCCATGCCGCTGGTGTAGTCGACCAGAGCGGCGCCCTGGGCGCCCTCGATCATCATCGCGTCCTTCAGTGCCACGTCCGCGCTTGCCATGTACCCCGGTCCTCTCGGCCTGATGACTCTCCGTATGACGAGTTTATCGAGTAACGACTTGTACGGGATGGCGAATTGAAGATATCTTCAACTAGAAGACATGATTCCGCTTCTGTCGCCCGTGCGGGCCGGGCCCGGCTTCCTAGGAAACTTCCTCCGGCACTTCCTCCGGTGCCGACGAACGCCGGTTGTCACGGAGCTCGGTGAGCAGATCCTCCTGGCCGGCCAGCAGCTCGACCAGGATCCGCCGCGCCGACCTGAGCAGCTCCGCCACATCCCCGCCGGCCAGCTCGTACACGACGGTCGAGCTGCTCCGTGTCGCGGTCACGATCCCGGCGCGCCGCAACACCGCGAGCTGCTGGGAGAGGCTGGACGGCTCGATCTCGATCGCGGTGAGCAGGTCCCGTACCGGCATCGGCCCGTCCTGGAGCAGCTCCAGCACCCGGATGCGCACCGGGTGCCCCAGCATCCGGAAGAACTCCGCCTTCGCCTGGTACAGCGGAACGCGTGCCCCCGTCACCTGTGCCCCCGTCACGGAACGTCCCCTCACTCTCCGAACTCTCCGGCAGTGCCGCCCGCCGCCCGCCGCCCGACCGCGCACGAAGCGGCCCAGCCTAGACGGCGGGGTGTCCCCGTCACCAATCTCGGCCGGACCCACCGGACTCCTGTTCGGGCCACTCCCAGGAGATGCCGTGGATGCCCGCCGGGCAGCGGCCCGGCGCCGAGTGGACCGTGTGCGAGGCGTCCAGGGCGACCCGGTGGTTGTAGCTCAGCTCCGCCCCCGAGTGCTCCCGGTAATAGCGGTGGCTGACCACCGGCAGCGCCGCCGGATGGAAATAGACATGGAGGAGGTAATCGCGCAGCCGGACGCGGGTGCGGCGTTCGTAATGGTCGTCCGTGCCGTCCCCGGGATCGACGGAAAGGGTGTAGTCGATGACGACCGTCTCGTTCTTCGCGAGTTTCCGGCCGAACCGTATGTCGAGGACGACCGTGCTCACTTCGGGCAGAAAGCGGACGGGGCCGGGAATTCCGCACCGTACCGTGGTGCTGACCGCGCGTGCCCCGCTGTCGACCGTGTGGACGGCGGTGAGCCGGTCCGCGCCGTCACGGGCCGCGCGCAGCACCTGCTGGATGGCGACGGAGCACAGGCGCCGGTGCTCGTCGATGGTGACGGTCTCCCGGATGCTCAGCGTGGTGATGGCCTCGTTGAGCCGCGCGAAGTCGGGGCCGAGGATCTGTTCCGCCAGGGAGTTCTCGCCGAACACGCGGTGGGAGGAGCTGAGGTCGTGGGCGGGCGGCGCGACCCTGCCCCGGGGCCGGTACGGGCCGATCAGCGCGCGCAGCGTCCCGGGCGGCAGGTCGAGGATGGACTCCAGCGCGTCCACGGCGCGCAGCGAATCCGCCCGTTCGGGCTCGCTGCGGCCGCGCTGCCAGTAGCTGAGGGTGGTCAGGCTGATCGTGATTCCCTGCTCGGCGAGCCGGCTGCGGACCCGCTCCAGGGACAGGCCGCGTCTCTTGATGGCCTGCTGGAAGACCTCGGCGAAGCCGGACGGGCCGGACGGGTTGGAGGGAGAGAGAGGAGAGGGATCCGGGTCCTGGTGCACTGGATTCCCCTCCCGGTCGTGCGGTGGCGCCGCGCCGTGCCCGCACGGGCAGGACCGCCCACCGTATCCGATGGGCGGTCCTGGGGGCCGGCGGGGGCCGACCGGTGGTGCGCGACCGGGCCGGGCATGGGCACCGGGGCGGTCGGCGGGTGCCGGCGGTCGGCCGGTGCCGGCGGTTCGCGGTGTCTGCGCTCAGTTGGTGTTCAGCGTGAGGCCGTAGTACGAGAGCGCGTCGTCCAGGGGCTGGAAGTAGGAGGATCCGGGCGAGTTGACGCTACCGGTGCAGCGCTGCGCCGACGGGCCGCCCGAGGTCATGCCCTGGGCCTGGTTGCCGGAGATGTACGCGCCGCCGCTGTCGCCGCCCTGGGTGCAGACGGAGGAGCTGCCGAGGCCGGTGACGACGGTGTTGGGGCCGCCGTTGGGGTCGCTGTAGGTGACGGTCACGTTGTACGAGTTGACCTTGCCGCAGGTCCAGAAGGTCGTACGGCCCGACTTGCACAGGGCCGCGCCGGAGGCGGCCCGCTTGCTGCCCTGGACGGCGACGGTGCCCGCGCTGCCGTACGTGCCGACCTGCGTGGCTATGGAGTTGCCCGAGTCCACGGCCGCGATGCCCATGTCGACACTGCGGCTGCCGACGGCGAAGCGGGTGCTGGTTCCCTTGGCGAAGCGCGTGCCCTTGTACGACAGGACGGGCAGGTCCTCGATGCAGTGGCCGGCGGTGACGAGGTACTGGCGTCCCGACGCGTCCCGGGCGCCGTATCCGACCGAGCAGACATAGCCGTTGAAGGACATCTCGTCGCCCGGGGTGACGACGGCCTGCGTGGACAGCTCGTCCTTGCCCTCGATCACGCGGACGGCGTCGCCGTGGGCCCGCGCGGCCTTGAGGAAGGACTTCGCCGCCGCGCTCTTCGCGTTGTTGACCTCGACGGTGACGGTGTCGGAGGCGATATCCACCGACCAGGCGGTGACGCCGGCCGGAGTCTGCCGCAGCGCCTTGGAGTCCAGCTCTGCCTTGATACGGTCCAGCGCGGCCTGGCCGTGCTCGGCCGTACGCGGGGTCAGGCCCGCGTCCTCGATGCGCTGCCCGGCGCGGGCGTCGGCGGCGTTGACGACGAGGGTGCCGGCTCTGTCGAAGAACGCGCCGTCCGTCGCGACCCCCTGCCGGTCCAGCTCCGAGAGTTCGGCCTGCTGGTCCGCCTGACGGTCCAGCTGGTCGACCGCCGCCGTCTCGCTGACTCCGAGCGAGGTGGCCAGGGCCTTGACCATCGCCGGGTCGTAGCGCTCGGCGGTCTGTTCGCCCGCCTGGGCTCCGGTCACGACGGTGACGGAGAGCAGCGCGCCCGCGGCCGCGGCCGCGAGAATGTTCCGGGAGACTCGCACAGTCATTCCTTCCGGTTCACGGAACACACGGCCGTGCATGGGGGGAGGAAACAGGCGTGGGGAAGCCGGTTTCACAGAAGGGGGGAGCCGTGTGTCCGGCGGCAACCAGGTTGCCCGGTTACCGCGTTGGGAACTCTGGCCTATTTTCTCGGGCCGGTTCAAGGGAGTTCCGTCGGCTGAAATTCAACAGAGTTGACCCGCACTGTTGAAACGGCCCCGGAAGAAAGGAAAGAGGAGAACATAACGGGCGAGGGGCGCGGTGAATGTGCCCAATTGGCGTGCTCGTGGTACTCGCCACCACACTCGCCACCACACCCGTGCGCCGGGCTTCGCGCATACGGGCATGCCGCGACGCGGGTGCGCGGCCGCGCGTGGTAGATTTTGTATACTCATTGTATGCAACCGTGGGGGCAGTCGTGACGTCAGGCCGCGAGAAGGCGTACGCGTTCCTCAAGGAGGAAGTCCTCACCGACCCCGATCTCCAGGGCGAGTTCCTCTCCGAGCAGGAGATCGCGGACCGTATCGGTGTCTCCCGCACCCCCATCCGCGAGGCTTTGCTGCTGCTCGCCGCCGAGGATCTGGTCCGGCTGGTCCCCAAGCGCGGCGCGCAGATCGTGCCGCTCTCCGGGCGGGAGATCACCGAACTGATGGAGCTGCGCGGCATCGTCGAGCGGTACGCGGCCGAGCGCGTCGTCCCGGGCGGACAGGCCCCCGTGGCGGAGCTGACCGCGCTGCTGGAGCGGCAGCGCACGCTGAGCGGTCCCGAGCACGCCAAGGAATTCATCGCCGTGGACCACCAGTTCCACGCGTCGATGGTCGCCGCCGTGGGCAACGAACTGCTCGCCCGCCACTACGACGGGCTGCGCAGCCGGCAGATCAGGGCCGGAGTGGTGGCGCTCTACAACCGGCAGGGCCGGCAGGAGGCCGTGCTGCGCGAACACCGGGCGATCCTGGCCGCGATCGCCGACGGTGACGCGGGGGCCGCGTGCACCGCGATCGACAGCCATCTGGAGACGACCCTCAGGGTTCTGCTCGCCGGCTAGTGCCAAGCCCGCAGGCCGGCCCGGATGCCGTAGCCCGGACGCAATAGCCCGGGTGCCGGGCCTGCTCCGGGCCCTGTCCCGTTCGTCGGACAGGACCCGGAGCGGTATCTCAGCCCCGCTCGGCCAGACGCCGGTTGGCCAGTACGGGAATGGCCCGGCGGACTGCCGTGACCTCGTCCGGGTCGAGGTCGGCCAGCAGCATCCCCGGTGCCGCGCCGAGTGACTGCCGTACGGTCCCGTCGGGGCCGATGACCGCGCTGTGGCCGATGCCGGTGGGCGCGTTCGAGACCCCCACCGCGCCGGAGGCCGCCGGGTCGGCCTGGCCCACGGCGGCGAGCCAGAGGGTCGCGTCGAGCGCGCGGGCCCGCGTCAGCAGCTCCCACTGCTCACGCTTGCCGGGCCCCGCTCCCCAGGACGCGAGGAGCAGCGAAACGACCGCGCCCGCGTCCGCGTGGGCCCGGAACAGCTCGGGGAAGCGGACGTCGTAACAGGTCGCGAGGCCGATCCGGACACCGTCCACGTCGATGGTGACGACCTCGGAGCCGGGCGCCACGCTGTCCGACTCGGCGTAGCCGAAGGCGTCGTAGAGGTGGATCTTGTCGTACGACGCCTCCACCCCGGGGCCGGTGGCCAGCAGTGTGTTGGCCACCTTGCCGTCGGGCGCGGGGGTGAACATCCCCGCGACCACCACCAGCCCGGTGTCCTTGGCGATCCCGCGGACCTCCTCGGCCCAGGGGCCGTCGAGCGGCTCGGCCACCGGGGCGAGCGGGGTGCCGAAGCAGGCCATCGAGGCTTCGGGGAAGACGACGGCGCGGGCGCCGCCGTCCGCCGCGCGACGGGCCTCTTCGCGGAGCAGCCCGAGGTTCGTCTCGGGGTCGGGGCCGGTGGTGAGCTGGCTCAGCGCGATGCGCATGGGCGGTTCCTTCCGGGTGTACGGGGTGGTCCGGTCAGCGGGTGGTCCGGCAGAGGTGGTCCGGCAGAGGTGGTCCGGTCGGCGGGCGGTGCGGTCAGCGGGTGGCCGCACCGTCCGGTCGTACGGACCCGTCCGCGGTGTCCGCCGGGGCGGCCGGCGGGCCCAGCGGTTCCTCCTCGTCGGCGTCCGTTCCGTCCCGGCCCAGCCACACGCCGCCGATCGTGACCACCGCGGTGAGCACGATGTAGAGCGCCAGCGGGATCCACGAGTCGTAGGCGTCGAGCAGCGCCGTGAACAGCAGCGGCGCCACCGCCCCGCCCACGACCCCGGCCAGGGTGTAGGCGAGCGAGGAGCCGGTGTAGCGCAGCCGCGGGGAGAACTGCTCGGAGATGAAGGCCGCCTGCGGCCCGTACATCAGCGAGTGGATGGCGAGCGCGACCACCACGCCGAGGGTGAGCAGCGGCCAGCTCCCGCCGGAGGTCAGCGGGAAGAACACGAACGGCCACACCCCGGCCGCGGCCGCGGAGAGCCCGTACAGCAGACGTCGGTTGACCCGGTCGGAGAGGGCCCCGGCCAGCGGGATGAGGAAGAGCTGGAAGGTGGAGCCGATCAGGACGGCGGCCAGCGCCGAACCGCGGGACATGTCGAGTTCGGTGGTCGCGTACGTCAGCACGAAGACGGTGAACAGCGCGTACAGCACGTCCGGGGCGATCCGGCTGAGGATCGCGGCGGCCAGCGCCCGCGGATGGGTGGCGAAGACCTCCCTGATCGGCGCCTCGGGGCGCTTCTCCGCCGCCTCCATGGCCAGGAAGACCGGGGTCTCCTCCAGCTTCGTACGGATCCACAGCCCGAAGACGACCAGGACCCCGGAGAGCAGGAACGCCACCCGCCAGCCCCAGCTCATGAACTGGTCCTCGGTGAGCAGCAGGCCCAGGGCCGCGAGGACGCCGTTGGCCAGCAGATTGCCGGCCGGCGGACCGACCTGCGCGGCCGAGGCGTAGAAGCCGCGCCGCCGCGGATCGCCGAACTCGCTGGACAGCAGCACGGCGCCGCCCCACTCGCCGCCGACGCCGACGCCCTGCGCGAAGCGGAGGATCACCAGCACGATCGGGGCGGTCACACCGATCGTCGCGTACGACGGGAGCAGACCGATGAAGAGGGTCGCGACGCCGATCAGGACGAGCGTCGCGATGAGCACCTTCTTGCGGCCGATCCGGTCACCGAGGCGGCCGAAGACGAAGCCGCCCAGTGGGCGGGACACATAGCCCACGGCATACGTGGAGAAGGCCAGGAGGGTGCCGGTGGCCGGGTCCTCGGAGGGGAAGAAGACCTCGCCGAAGACCAGGGCGGCGGCCACGGAGTAGATGGCGAAGTCGTACCACTCCAGGGCGGTTCCGGTGAGGCTGGCGAAGAAGGCGCGGCGGACCGCCGAGCCGCCGGGCGGGGGCTGATCCGTACGCGTACTGGTGTGGTTCACGACATCCGTCCTTGGGTGGGTTGCGCCGCCATCGGGGGAGGGCGCACTGTCGACCTTCCGGCATACTTCTTGTATACAGGTGGTATGCGCAAGCCTTCCGCGCAAAGTTAACCTCGCCGATACCGCGAACGATGTGGAGAACCCCCATGGCGCTGCTCACCTTCGAACTGCCCGACGGCACCACTCGGCAGGCCGATGTCGTCCAGGTGCTCAACGCCGGCTATGCGGGCCGCAGCCAGGACGACGTGGCCGCGCACGTGGCCGAACTCGCCGAGCTCGGCGTGCCCGCGCCGTCCGTCACCCCCGCCCTCTACCCGGTTTCCCCGTACCTCGCCCAGCACACCGAACGGGTCAGCGCCCAGCACGGCCGCACCTCCGGTGAGGCGGAGTGGGCCCTGGTCGTGGACACGGAGGGTGAGCTGCTGCTGACCGCGGCGTGTGACCACACCGACCGTGAGCTGGAGGTGCACGGGGTGGCGTGGAGCAAGAACGCGGGCCCGGACGTGCTCGCCCGCCGCGCCTGGCTGCTGGCCGACGTGCAGGACCGGCTCGACAGCCTCACCCTGCGGGCCTGGGTGGGCGACGCGGGCCGGGAAACGCTCATCCAGGACGGCACGCTCGCCGAGCTGCTCACCCCCGCCTACTGGGCCGAGGTGCTGCGGGAGCGCGGCGACCTCGTGCCCGGCACGGTGCTGATCTCCGGCACGATCCCCATGGTCGAGGGCGTCGACCAGTTCGCCGACCGCTGGCGGGTGGAGCTGGGCGACCCGGCCACGGGCGACACGATCGGGCTCGCGTACGACGTGGTGCGCATGCCGGCGCCCATCGGCTGACGCGTCGGTCGGCTGACTCGTCGGTCGGCTGACGGGGGTCGGTCCCCCGACGTGTCGGTGGCCCGGGCCGGATCCGGCCCGGGCCACCGGCCGGGACGTTTCGATCATGGTCGGGCGTTCCCAACGGGCGGACTCGTGTGTAGCGTCTAGGAGCCCGCCGGAATGACAGCGGAACGGCAGGTCACAGCCGCCGGTCTCCTGGTGCACCGGCCCTCCGCGCCCCGCTCGACCCCAACAGGAGAGTCCGTTGAAACGACCGCCCTACCTCGCCGCCGCCGACCGCTACGCCGGCATGCGGTTCCAGCGCAGCGGTCTCAGCGGCGTACGGCTGCCGCAGGTCTCCCTCGGGCTGTGGCACAACTTCGGTGACACCGCCCCGCTGGAGAAGCAGCGTGCCGTGCTGCGCCGCGCGTTCGACCGCGGTGTCACCCACTTCGACCTGGCGAACAACTACGGCCCGCCGTACGGCAGCGCCGAGGCGAACTTCGGGACCATCTACGCGCAGGACTTCCGGCCCTACCGCGACGAGCTGTTCCTCTCCACCAAGGCGGGCTACGACATGTGGCCGGGCCCGTACGGCGAGTTCGGTTCGCGCAAGCACCTGCTCTCCAGCCTCGACCAGTCGCTGAGCCGGATGCGCGTCGAGTACGTCGATCTCTTCTACTCGCACCGCTTCGACCCGGACACACCGCTGGAGGAGACGGTCGGGGCGCTGGCCTCCGCCGTACGGCAGGGCAAGGCCCTGTACGCAGGGCTGTCCAACTATCCGCCGGAGCAGATGCGGCGGGCGTCCGAACTCCTCAAGGAGCTGGGCACTCCACTGCTGATCAACCAGCACGCGTACAACATGCTCGACCGGGGCATCGAGCACAACGGGCTGATCGCCGCGTCCGACGAGGTCGGGGCCGGGGTCATCGCCTTCTCGCCGCTCGCCCAGGGGCAGCTCACCGACCGCTATCTCAACGGGGTGCCCGCCGACTCGCGGATGGCCGTCGGTCACTTCCTGAAGCGGGACGCGCTCAGCGAGGAGAAGCTGACCCTGCTGCACGCGCTCAACAAGGTCGCGGGCGACCGGGGCCAGACCCTGGCCCAGCTCGCGCTGGGCTGGGTGCTGCGCGACGCGCGGGTCACCTCGGTCCTGATCGGCGCGAGCAGCGTCGCCCAGCTCGACCAGAACCTCGCCGTCCTGGACGCCGCGCCGCTGACGGAGCCCGAACTGACCGCGATCGACGCTCTGCTGGCGGACGGCGGAGTGACGAAGTCCTGAAGCGGTACGGATCGGTGACGCCGTGCGGTGGTGACGCCGTACGGTGGTGATGCCGTACGGCGGTGGCGTCGTACGGCGGTGGCGCCCGCGGCGGCCCGGCGGTCAGAGTTCCCGGCGGAACGCCGCCAGGAGCCGCCGCGTATGGTTCGCCGGCTCCGCGAGGGTGACCATCCGGTCCATCGCCTGCATGTGCGCGGACACCTCGTGGGGCTCGTCCAGATAGAGCGCCCCGGTCAGATACTCGATGTAGACCATGTCGGGCACTTCCGGGATGCCGAAGCGGAAGAGGACGAACGGGCTGTACGTACCGGGGTGCGGCCCCGCGCCGAACTCGGCTATCTGGAGCGTCACGTTCGGCAGGTCGAGCGCCTCGATCAGCCGGTCGATCTGGGCGCGCATCACGGCCTTCGACCCCACGGCCCGGCGGAGCACCGTCTCGTCCAGAACGGCCCAGAAGGCCGGGGCGTCGGTGCGGGTGAGCAGCGCCTGTCTCTCCATCCGCAGGGCGACATGGCGCTCGATCCGGAGCGGGTCGGCGGTCCGGCCGACCGCCCCCGTGGACAGGACCGCGTGCGCGTACTCCTCGGTCTGGAGCAGCCCCGGCACGAAGTGCGGCTCGTACGAGCGGATGGTCCTCGCCGCCTCTTCGAGGCTGACGTACCCGCTGAACCAGTCCGGGAGTATGTCGTGGAACCGCTGCCACCAGCCCGGCTTGTTGGCCTCCTCGGCCAGCCGGAGGAACACCTCGGTGTCCTGCGGGCCGACCCCGTACTCGGGCAGCAGGAACTGGAGATAGGGGATCTTGAGGGAGACCTCGGCGGTCTCCATCCGGCGGACGGTGGCGGCGGTGACATGGAGCAGCCTCGCCGACTGGTCCCGGCTGAGCCCGGCCTTCTCGCGGAGTGTCTGGAGCTGTCTGCCGAGAACGAGTTGCCCGATGGTCGGAGCCGACCGAGGCTCACTCACACTCCACCCCCGAGAGCCGGTGTCATACCGGCGAGTCTGCCACAGCGGTACCGGAGTGAGGAGGTCCTGTTGACACCTTCTGAACTGATCGCCCGTCCCGGCCGGTTCCTCGGCGGGGACCGAGGATCCGTTTCTCGGCGGGGACCGAGGATCCCCTACACCTTTCCGCGCGGCCACGCAGTCGAACGGTCGAATTCGTGCATATTCGGGTCCACTCGGCGTGCTGCGGGTCTAGGCTCGTGACGTGACCTGGGCGCTGTCCGAGAGGGGGAGGGATGCCGGTGCACCGGCCGGAGCAGATGGTCGCTCTCCCGCTGCTGGAGCGTGAACCCGAACTGGCCGCCGCGGCCCGCGCCGTGGACGCCCTGTGCGCGGCCGCGCCCACCGGCGGGGTGCTCGTCTACCGAGGCGCGGCCGGGCTCGGCAAGACCGCGCTGCTCTCCGAGGTGCGCCGGCTCGCCGCCGGACGCTGCGCCGTGTGGGCGGCGCGCGGCGGCGAGGGGCTGACCTCCGTACCGTTCCATGTCGTACGGCAGCTCCTGCAGCCCGCACTCGTGGTCGCCGACGCCCGGACCGGGCAGAGTGATCAGGCCGGTCCCGCCGACCGCGATGAGCACGTCGCGCACGGGGCGGCTCCCGGTCTGCTCGGCGAGCGGTACGAGATAGTCGGCCCCGCGCTCGGGATACTGCCGCCCGGTGACCAGCCCGCCGACCCGCAGGGCGTGAGGGACGGCCTGGACGCGCTCGTCGAACGGCTCGCGAAGGTCCACGGCCCGCTCCTGCTCACCGTGGACGACGCGCAGTGGGCCGACCTGGAGACCCTGGCCTGGCTCGCCTCCTTCGCACGCAGCCCGGGGCGCGCCCTGCCCGTCCTCGTGGTCGTCGGTTACCGCACCGAGGAGGCCGTCGGCGAGGCCGAGGAACACCTCAGGACGCTCGGCGCGGCGGCCAGACTGCTGGTCACCCTCCGGGAACTCACCCCCGACGCCACGGCCGGGCTCACCCGCGCCGCGCTCGGGGAGCAGGCGGACGACCCGTTCTGCCGCGAGGTGTGGGCGGTGACCGGCGGCAACGCCTACGAGACCGTCGAACTCCTCGCCAAGGTACGGGACAGCGCGCTCGACCCCGTGGGGACCAACGCCGGCGAACTGCGCGCCCTCGGCGCCTCGGCGCGCGGCACCGGCCTCATCGCGCGGCTGGAGGAACTGGGCACGGCCACCACCCGGTTCGCCTGGGCCGCCGCGATCCTCGGCACGGACATCTCCCTCGACCTGACCGTCTCGCTCGCGGGCATGAGCGACGAGGAGGCCGCCGAGTGCGCGGAGCGGCTGCGCGCCGCGCGGATCCTCGTCGGCACCGACCCGCTGGAGTTCGTCCATCCGCTGATCGCCGGGGCCGTCTACCGCGCCATCCCGGCGGGCGTGCGCGCCGCGATGCACGGACTCGCCGCCTGGGCGGTCTCCCGCAGCGGCCGGGGAGCCGCCGCCGCGGCGCCGCACCTCCTCGAAGTCCACCCCGACGGCGACCCCGAACTGGTCGAGCAGCTACGGGAGGCCGCCGCCGAACACCTCGCGGTCGGCGCCCCCGACGCGGCGCGCCGCTGCCTCGAACGGGCCCTGGCGGAACCGCCGTTGTCCACCGTACGGGGACCCCTCCTGTACGAGCTGGGCTGCGCCACCCTGCTGACCTCGCCCGCCACCACGGTCGGACATCTGCGCGCCGCGCTCGACACCCCGCATCTCGACGACGCCCTGCGCGTGGACGTGGTCTTCCGGCTCGCGCAGGCCCTGACGCACAACAACCAGACCGGCGACGCCGCCCACGTGGTGGCCACCGAGGCCGCCCGCACCGCGGACGGGCCCGTCAGAATGCGGCTCCAGGCCGCGCACTTCCTCTGGGAGGGCGTCCAGGCCATCGAGGAGGACGGCCCGGACCGGTCGCGCCGCCTCGCCCGCACGGCGGCCCCGCTCACCGGGCGGGACAACACCGAACGCGTCCTGCTCATGCTCCGCGCCTTCGACGGGACGGCCCGCGGCGAGAGCGCCGAGGAAGTCGTCCAGATCGGCGAACGGGCCCTGAAGGACGGTGCTCTGCCGCCCGGCGTCGGCTGGGCCGACCCGGGATGGGGCTTCGAACCCCCGGCCCTCCTCGGGCTCTCGTACGCCTTCGCCGACCGGCTCGACCGCGCCGAGAGCCTGTTCAGCGAGGCGCTGCGCGCCTTCGAGATCTCCGGCTGGAGCGGCGGCCACCTCGCCTTCGCCCACGCGCTGGTCGGCTACGTCCACCGCAGGCGCGGCCGGCTCGCGGACGCCGAGAAGTATCTGCGCGAGAGCCTGCGCCTGGCCGACCGGGTCGGCAACGGCCTCCCGATGAACTGGGACGCCGTCTGCATGCTCATCGACACGCTGCTCGCGCGCGGCCATGTCGGGGAGGCCGAGGAGGCCGCCGAGCGGTACGCGTTCGCGCCGCCGTACTCCTCCACGATCGTCATCCCCGACGCCCCCTCGGTCCGCGGCAGGCTGCTGCTGGCCCTCGGCAGGAAGGACGAGGCCGTCGCCGAACTGGAGGCGGCCGGGCAGGCGTTGCTCGCCCGGGGACGGCACAGCGTCGTCATGGCCCCCTGGGCGATCGACCTCGCGCGGGCCCTCGCCGACGACGATCCGCGCCGCGCGGCCCAGCTCGCCGCGTACGCCAGGGACCGGGCCGAACGCTTCGGCACGCACACCGCCATCGGGGTGGCGCTCTGCTGCACGGCGTCCCTGAAGGAGGGCCCGGAACGGGTCGAGCTGCTCGCCCAGGCCGTGGCGCATCTCGAAGCGTCGCCGTGCGCGTACGAACGGGCCGTCGCGCGGGTCGAGTACGGCATCGCCGCGGGGTTCCACGCCGAACTGTCCTGCGGGCTCGAACTCGCCGAGAGCTGCGGCGCCGACGGCCTCGCCGCCCGAGCGCGCCGCGCGATGGACTCCCATCACGCGCAGCGCTGAGACGCGGACGGGGAAGGGCGGGAGAAGAGCACGGGGCACGGGCCGGGCACGGGGCACGGGCCGGGCACGGGGCACAGGCAGGGCACAGGGGACGGGCCGGGCACGGGGGGCGGGCAGGACAGGCAGGCAGGCCCGGGGAGGACGGGCGGTAGGCTCGGACGCGACGCCCATTCCGTGACAGGAGACCGGCCCCTTTGCCCCACCAGCCCGACCACCGCACCGACCACGGCCCCGCCCATGACGGCCCCGCACTCGACGACCCGGGGCTGCGGGCCGACTGCGTGAACTGCTTCGGCCTGTGCTGCGTCGCCCTGACCTTCGCCCCCTCGGCGGACTTCCCCGAGCACAAAGCCGCCGGGAAACCCTGCTCCCACCTCCGCACCGACTTCCGCTGCTCCGTCCACCGCGAGCTGCGGCAGCGCGGCTTCCGGGGCTGCACGGTCTACGACTGCTTCGGCGCCGGACAGAAGATCTCCCGGATCACCTACGGGGGACAGGACTGGCGGCAGGCCCCGGGCACCGCCGACGAGATGTTCGCGCTGCTCCCGGTGGTGCGCCAGCTCCAGGAGCTCCTCCGGTACCTGACCGAGGCGCTCACCCTGGAGCCCGCCCGCGCACTCCACGGCGAACTCCGCGCCGCGCTGGAGGAGTTGGAACGCCTCACCCTCGCCGACCCCGCCACCCTGCTGGCCCTGGACGTCGCGGCCCGCCGCGCCGCCGTCAACCCCCTGCTGCTGCGGACCAGCGAACTCGTCCGGGCCCAGGTCAAGGGCAAGAAGAAGAACCGCAGGGGCGCCGACCTCCTCGGCGCCCGGCTCAGGGCCGCCGATCTGCGCGGCGCGGACCTGCGCGGGGCGTATCTGATCGCCGCCGATCTGCGGGGCGCCGATCTGCGGCTGGCCGATCTGATCGGGGCCGACCTCCGGGACGCCGATCTGCGCGGAGCCGATCTGACGGGCAGCATCTTCCTCGTCCAGACCCAGGTCAACGCGGCGCGGGGCGACGCGGACACCCGGCTGCCGCCGTCCCTCGCGCGCCCCGCCCACTGGTAGCCGCCGCGGGCGGCCGGGGTGCGGCCCCGTCCCCGCTCAGTGGCCGCCCCCGGCGCCCCGGCCGCGCCGACGGCGCCCGAGGAAGAGCGCGAGCGCCGCGAGCGCGGCCGCGCCGATGACCGCCACCGGCAGTACGGTCCCGGTCACCGGCCCGGCCGCCACCGCGCGGGCCGCGCCGGCCGTGGGGGTCGGCGACGGCGGATGGGCCCGTACCGCCTTCTCGACCACCCCGGGCTCGGGACCCGCCGCCTCCACCGTGGGGCGCGGCGGCAGCGGCGCCGGGGGCGGCCGGAGCGATCCGACCGGGGTCACCCGGCCCTGCGCCTTGAACCCCCAGTCCAGCAGTTCCCTGGCCTCCTCGTACACGGCGTGGACGCCGCCCCACTGCGGGTTCAGCACCGTCACCAGCAAGGTGCGGTCGCCGTGCCGGGCGGCGGCGATCAGGGTGTAGCCGGCCTCCGTGGTGTAGCCGTTCTTCACACCGATCAGTCCCGGATACGCCTCGACCCCGTCGGCCCCGGTCAGCAGCCGGTTGGTGTTCATGATGCCGAAGGTGCCGCCGTAGCCGGGGAACTCGGCGTCGACGGTCGAGCTGTAGCGGACGAAGTCCGGCGAGCCCAGTCCCGTACGGCCGAAGACCGCCAGGTCGTACGCGGAGGAGACCTGGCCCGGGGCGTCGTAGCCGTCGGGCGAGACCACATGGGTGTCCCGCGCGCCCAGCAGCTTCGCCTTGTCCCGCATCTGCTTGACGGTCGCGTCCAGGCCGCCGTTCATCTCGGAGAGGACCCGCACCGCGTCGTTGCCGGAGCTGAGGAAGACGCCCCGCCACAGGTCGGCGGCCTCGTACCGCACGCCCGGGACGACCCCCACCGTGCTGCTGCCGGGACCGATGTCGTCCAGTTCCTCGTCCGTCACCAGGCGCTTGGCGTGCTCGGAGAGCCGCGGCAGTGTGGTGATGGCGAAGAGCGTCTTGAGGGTGGAGGCGGGCGGCAGCGGACGGTGCGCGTCCCGCGCGGCGAGCACGTCTCCCGTACGGGCGTCCGCGACCAGCCAGGAGAGGGCGGAGAGCTCCGGCGGCGCGGGGGTGCCGCGCGTGGGCCTGACCTGGACCCCGGAGCGGCGCAGCAGCGAACCGTCCCGGGCGGCGGTGTCGAGGGAGGCGGCCGCGCGCCCCGGCGTCGTCGGGCCGGCCGGCCGGGACGCGGGCGCCGAGCCGCTCGGGGCGGGTGCGCCCGGCGCGCCGGGCGGGGCACCGGCACCGGGGAAGCCCGCGATCGCGGCGCCGGCGGGCAGGCCGGGGGCGCGTACGGCCGGATCGGTACGGGAATCCGCTGCGGCCGGCGGGGACACCGGCAGGAGGACCAGCAGGCCGGCGGCGAGGGCGACGGTGCCGGAGAGCGCGGAGCGCGTCACGGGTCTGATGATCATCCCGCCACGGTAGGAACGGACCGTGCCGCGCGCCCCTCGCGTGGGCCGACCGGATGTATCACCGCCCCGGTCGGCCCCTCCGGGGCGCGCACCCGATCGGGTGACAGGGCGGGGCGCCGCCGGGGGCGGGGCCGTCCCGTCAGGTTCCGGCGGGCGCGGGGTCGGCGGCGGGATCCGCGCCGGAGCCCGGCTCCCCGCCGTCGCCGGGCTCCGGCACGGGACCGTCGCCGGGCCACCGTACGGCGGCGCTCCCTGACTCCCGTACGAGGCCCTCTCCGGGCATCCGTACGAGGCCCTCTCCGGGCTCCCGTACGGGCCCCGTCGCGGTGCCGATGACCTCGGTGCCGAGCACGTCGAGCAGGGCGAGCTTGTCGGCGGCGTCGGTACCGGACGCCGCCGAGTAGGTGGTGATCCGCAGATCGCACCCGGGCACGGTGAACGTGTCGCAGTCGACCGTCACCGGTCCGACATCCGGGTGATGGACGGTCCGGGTCGCGCTGTCGTGCACACCGGTGATCCGGGAGTTCCAGAGCACCGCGAACCGGCTGCTGGCGCGCCGCAGCTCACCGATGAGGAAGCGCAGCCGTACGTCGGTCGGATAGCGGAGGGTGGCCGCGCGCAGATCGGCGACGAGCGCCGCCTCGAACCTGGCCTCCTGCTCCGCGGTGTGGGCGATCCGGCTCGGCCGGCCGGTGAAGTGCTGCCAGGCGGCGTTGCGCCCGCGCGGCGGGAGCTGCGCGGGGTCACCGACCAGGGCGGCCCACAGCGGATTCCAGGTGATCAGGTTCCAGGACGCGTCGTGCACCCCGATCGGGGTGCACGCGAGCCGCCCGAGCAGCCGCCGCACGCCGGCCGGAACATGGTCGGGGACCCGGCCCACGGCGGGCGGGGACTGCCCGGCGAGCAGGAAGAGATGCCGGCGCTCGTCGTCGGAGAGGCGCAGGGCGCACGCCAGCGACGTGAGGACCTGCGCCGACGGAGAGGTGGCCCGTCCCTCCTCCAGCCGGACGAGATAGTCCACGGACAGCCCGGTCAGCCGCGCCAGTTCCTCGTGGCGCAGCCCGCCCGTCCTGGCGGGCTCGTCCGAGGGCAGCCCGGCCTCGGCCGGGGCGAGCCGGTCGCGCCAGCGGTGCAGGGCCGTGCCCAGCTCTCCGTGTCGGGTCATGGGGCCAGTATCAGCGCGTACGGCTGCCCCCGCCTGATACCGGCCGGTACCCGCACCGGGCCCGGCCCGTTGCCGGGCGCTCGCGAGTAGTCGCCAACCCTCCCCGAACGGCGTTGATCAGGACTACCGTTGATCCGGAACCGTGGCGCGGGGCGTCCTCGGACACCGGCCACGGACCGGCCGGGCCACAGATCAGGGGAGCGGGGGGCGGGACATGCTGGATCCCATGTCACTGGCGGCGATCACCGCGGTGCTGGGCGCCGTGGGCGCGGGGCTGGCCAACGAGGCGGGGAAATGGGCCTGGGAAACGGCCGGCGGCCTGGTGCGGCGGATCGCCGGGCAGGAGGTGGCCGCGCCCACGGGACCGGCCGAGCTGTCCGCCGTGGCCCGCCTCGTCCACGAGGGCGTACGCCACGACCCCGCGCTCGCCCGTGCCTGGGCGGCCTTCGCCCGTACGGCGCCGCTCCGGGCGACCGCGGACGGCGTCCCCGCGCTCCCGCCGTCCGTACGGTTCTTCACGGATCGTCAGGGACCGATGCGGCTGCTGGAACGGGAGGCCTCGCGCAAGGCCGACGGGCGACCCCGGCTCGCGCTGGTCCACGGCCCCGAAGGCATCGGCACCAGCGCCCTCGCCGTCCACTGGGGGTGCAAGGAAGCCGCCCGGTTCCCCGGCGGGCAGCTCTACGCCGATCTGCGCGGCGCCTCCGCGGGCACCGCCGTCGACAGCACCGTGGTGCTGCGCAGCCTGCTGGTCCAGCTCGGCATGGACCAGGACGACGTACCGCCGGGCGCGGCGGACCGGCAGGCGGCCTTCCGCCGCTGCGTGGCCGACCGGCGGCTGCTCGTCGTGCTCGACCACGCCTACTCGTCCGCACAGGTCCGGCCGCTGCTGACCTCCGCGCCCGAGGTGTTCACGGTGGTGGTCGCGCGCCGGCCGCTGCCCGGCCTCGACGCCGTACCCGTCCCGGTCGGACCGCTGTCCGACAAGGACGCCCGCCGGCTGCTCACGGATCTCGCGGGCAGCGACACCGTGGCCGGCGCCCGTTCCGTACTGCCGCGCGTGCTGGAGCGGTGCGGCGGCTCGCCGTACGCGCTGCGGGCCGCCGTGCCCCTGCTGTCGGAGCCGGAGCGTGAGCCGCTCTCCGGCCCGGGCGAGCCCCGGCGCCGTACGGCGGAGGACCCCGCCCTGTCCGCCGCCGACCCGGTCCGTGCCGCCGCGGAAAGGACGTACCGCGGGCTGGAGCCCGGTGCGGCCAGGGTCTACCGGCTGATGTCGCTGCGGGAATGGCCCGCGCTCGGGCCGGCCGTCGTCGCGGACGTCGCCGGGGTGTCCGAGGCCGAGGCGGCCCGGATCCTCGGCGCCCTGGCGGACGGGCAGTTGCTGGAGCCGACGGACACCGGCCGCTTCCGCTACCGTCCCGCGGTCCGCGCCCACGCGGAGGAGACCGCCTTCCGCACGGACGGCATCGCGGCCTGCTCGGCGGCCATGACCGGCACGGTGCGGTGGTATCTGCGCCTCGCCGTACGGGCCCGGCTCGCCGCCCTGCCCCAGGCGTGGGCGATCGGCCCGCTCTACGACGAACTGGCGGCGAGCCCCGGCCCGTACCGGGACGCGGGCGAGGCGCTCACCGTCCTCCGTGCCGAGCTGGGCAATCTCGTCCAGGCCGTCCTCGCCGCCGAGGAGTTCGGTGATCCCGACTCCGTCCACCAGCTCTGCCAGGCGCTCTGGCCGCTCCAGCTCAAGGCGGGCCACCACGACGAGATCCTGCCGGCGCTCAGGGCGGGGGCACGGATGGTGGACGCCCGCCACCCCGGAACCCGGCTGGCCGGGCGGATGCATGTGCTGCTGGCGCTGAACCTGCTGGAGCTGCGGGAGGACGAAGAGGCCGAGTCCCATCTGACCGCCGCCGTACGGGCCGAGGAGGCGGCCGGGCACCCGCGCGGGCAGGCGTCCGCCGTCGAGTCCCTGGGCCTGCTGCGGCTGCGCCAGTGGCGTTTCCAGGAGGCGTACGCGTGCTTCGACGAGGCGTCGGCGGTCCTGGACGGGGCGGGGACCGACGGCGAGGGCGCCCGTGATCTGCCGCGCGCCCGCGCCCTGCTGGAGCGGCACCGGGGCCGGGCCCTGCGGGGACTCGGCAGGTTCGCCGAAGCCCGGGAGCGGCTGGAGACGGCGCTCGGCTTCTTCGCGACCGGCGCCGACCCGTACAACGCGGCGCGCACCCTCACCGATCTGGCCGAGACACATCTCGCCGAGGGCGACCCGGAGGGGGCGCTGCCGCTGATCGACGAGGCGGCGGTCACCCTCGACAAGGAGAAGGCCGCCCACCACCTCGCGCATCTGCGGGCCCTGCGCGAGCGCTGTCTCAGCGCCCTCGCCCGGGACTGACCGGCGCGGCGGGGAGGACCGGCGCGGCGGGAACGACCGGTGCGCCGGGGCCGAGCGGCGTGACCGTCACCGGGCAGGCGCCCGCGCCGGTCCGTACCGTCATCCCGGCCGCCGTCAGCTCCTCCAGCGCCTTTCCCGCGGCCAGCCAGGCGTGGAGGGCGGAGGCGTGGGCGGCGGGGTCGGCCCCGGACAGGGGACCGCCCGGGAGACCCTCCGGGACACTGCCGGAGAGCCGCACCAGCACGCCCGCGCGGGTACGGACCGTGCACGCCCCGTCCTCGGCGACGAACGCCGCCAGGGCGCTGTGCGGATGGCGCGCCAACACCTCGTCGGTCCACCGCGCCGGCCCGCCGAACCGGGGGTCGTCCGCGGCGCCGTACCGGAAGATCACATCCGCCAGCGCGAGCAGCCCGGGGTCCAGGGTGTCCTCGTGCACGGCGATGTGGGCGTCCCCGTCCGCCGCGGGCTCGGGACGCGGATCCGCGTAGCGGTCCACCTCGACCTCGCGCGCCCCGGTCAGCCGGGTCACCACCCTCAGCGGGGCCGTCCGGGTGCCCCGTTCGCAGGGCGGCAGCGGCAGCGGGTCGAGCAGCGCGGGCTCCGCGGGCTCGGGGATGCCGATGACTCCGTAGAAGTGGCGCCGCAGCAGGGCCGCCGCCGCACCGGGGACCGACGAGACCAGCTCGGCGGGGCCTGGTTCCGCCGCCGGGGCCGACGGCCGGCGCTCTCCTGCGCCGAGCAGCGCCTCCAGTTGTGACCGGAGCGGCGCGTGGGGCGCGAGCCGGGGCGCCTGCCGTACGAACGCGGCCACCGGCGACCCGGCGTCGAGACCCTCCGCCGAGGCCGCGCCCAGCAGGACGGGGGTGCGGAGGGCGGCTCCGTAGTACGTCACGGAACCGGCGTCCCCGATGATCACATCGGCCGCGATCAGCGCCTGGCGCCATCCTTCCAGGGGGTCCACCAGCGCCAGACCGCCCCGGCGGGCCCGGTCCAGCCAGGCGCGGATCTGCCCGGGGCCGTGACCGTGCCAGATGTTGGGGTGCAGTACGGCGGCCGAGCGGTACTCGTCGGCGGGCAGCTCGGCCGTCAGGCGCGGCAGCAGCGCGGGCAGTACGTCCTCGGCCCCGCCGTCCCCGAAGAGGGAATCCGGATTCCAGGTCGAAGTGAGCAGCACGAGTCGCTGGCCCTCATGGACGCCGAGGGCCCGGCGGAAGCGTTCGCGGTACGGGACGGCGGCCAGCAGGCGGTCGAAACAGGGGTCACCGGCGAGGACGGCGGTGGGAGCGGCCTCGGGGCAGGCGGCGCGCAGCCTCGCCGCCTGCTCGGGGTGGGAGAGGACCATCGCGTCCGCGACCGGTGTCCCGTCGGCGAGCAGCCACTCGGGGGAGAGCCCGAAGACGGGTGGAACGGCCCCGGCCGAAGGGCGTCCGGTGTCCGGTGTCCGGTGTCCGGTGTCCGGTGTTGCCAGCCTCTTATTGTAGCCGACGCCATGCGAGAGGACTGTCAACTTCCCCTTGATCGCATGGAGTTGGCCGCCGAAGCTTGCCGAGATCGCCAGATCCACCGGGAGGGAGACCGCCTGCTCCCACGGAAGCACCGGCACGCCCGTCTCCGCCAGCAGTTCGGCCACTCCGGCCTGGAACGGTGACGAACCGGTGCACGTGGCGAGCAGTTGGACGCGCAGGTCGTCGCGGAACAGCGGGAGAACGTCCAGCAGCCGGGTCGCCGAGGTCACGTTGTGCACGACGAACAGCACCCGTCGGCACCGTCCGCGCGTCGTCCATCGCGTCGAACCGGTGCCCACCGGCACCCGTATCCATTCGTACACGCCGCCGCGACCTCAGACCGCGAGTTCGGCCTCGATCCGCTTGAGGTTGTGGCGGGCCAGCGCGAGGTTGGCGCGGGTGCGGTCGAGTGCGAGGTACAGGAAGAGGGTTCCGTGGCTGGAGATGAGCGGCCGGAGCAGGTGGTACTGCTTGCCGAGGGTGATCAGGATGTCGACCACGCTGTCGTCCATGTCCAGTGTGGCGAGGGTGCGGATCTTGGCCCGGACGACCTCGGTGTTCCCCGCGGCCGCGACCTCCAGGTCAAGTCCCTGGCCCCCGCCCAGCGTTCCGAGGGACAGCCCGCTCTCGTAGTCGACCACGGCCACACCGAGGGCGCCATCGATCGCCATGGCTTCTTTGAGTGCGGTCTCAAGGTTCATCGTTGTGGTCCTGTTCTACGAGCCGAAACTTTGCGGTCGAAATAATGCCAAACCTGGTCACCAAGGTACTAGTTGAAGGCTAGAGTACTCTGAAATCAGCCGTCACTCGAAGGGATGTACGTGTCAGCGATCGAATCGTCCCTCGCCCGGCTCATGGAGATGCCGGGGATCACCGGGGCCGCTCTGGTGGACGCGGTCACCGGCCTCACGTACTGCGTGGTCGGCGATGTCCTGGAGGTGGGGGACGGAGTGGAGACGGCCGAACTCACCGCCGTGATCTCGGGGCAGCTGGACCGGGTCGGGGGCGAGAGCGAGCTGGAGAGCGTGATCGTGACGAGTGCGCGCCGCTACCACGTGGTGCAGACGGTACGGCGCGCGGGCGACCCGGTGCTGCTGGTCGCGGCGCTGGACCGCGACCGGACCAATCTCGCCCTGGCGATGCGCCGGCTCACGGAACACGCGGAAGGTGTGCTCGCATGAGCGATGGGTCCGGCGTCCAGGGGGCCGCGCAGCCGGTCCCGTTGTGGACGAGTCCCCCGCAGACTCCGGCCGGGGCGCACGCGCACGGTTCCGCGCCGCGCAATGTCACGGCGTTGCTGGTACGGCTGCAACAGGAGGAGTACAGCGGTACGGTGTCGGTCTCCGGGTCACCTGGAGGAACGATTCACCTCAGGAACGGCCTGATCAGCGCTGTAGAGACCCCGGGGACCCCCTCGGTCGAGTCCGCCCTTCTGAAGTCGGGCCGGATCACCGAGGAGGGGTGGGCAACCGGTCTGGCGGCGACTCGGGACGTGGACGGTCTCGGGGCGGCCCTCGTCGGCCAGGGACTGGTGGGTGAGACCGAGTTGGAGGTCCTCTGCACCGCGACGATCCACGAGGGCGCCTTCGCGCTGGCGCTGACCCGGCCGGACGGCTGGGAGGTGGGCGGGCCCACCCGGACCGTGCTCGCGGGGTACCCCGCGCAGCCGCAGAGTGTCGCGGAGGAGACCGTGCGGCGGCTGGCGTTCGTCACCGACCGCTGGGGATCGCCGGGCGAACTGGCCAGGACGCGGCTGCGGCCCTCGGCGAGCGCGGAGCGGGTGGCCGGCCGGCTGGCGCCCCGGCACACCGCGCTCCTCGCCATCGCCAACGGCCGCCGCACAGCGCGCGACCTCGCCTTCTTCCTGGGCCGGGGGCTGTTCGCCGTGATGGTGGACCTGATCCGGATGGACGACCTGGGGCTCATCCAGTGGGAAGGCGCCCGGCGTCCGGCGGGCCGGCCGAGCACCGCGCCCCGCGTCCCGGGCACAGGTGCCGGCGGTCACTCCGGCGCGGTGACGCCGCCACCGGCCGGCTCCCTCCCGCGCCGGGTTCCGGGCCCCCGCCCCCGGTGGACCCCGGGCGAAAAGCCGGGTGCGGCGCCGACTTCCCCCGGGGGAGCGGAGCCCTCGCCGCACCAGGAACTCTCAGGACAGTCGGACGGCTTGTAGCCCGGCTGCGGGACGCAGCCGGGCCTCGTACGAACGCCCCACGGCAGGACCGCTGCCGGATCATCACCAAGGAGCGAAAACCATGCACGCAGACTCGTCCGTCACGTCACTCGTCGATGTTCTGGCCTCGCTCCGTGAGCGGGTGATGGGAGCGTCGGAGAGCGTTCTGTCCACCGCCGACGGCCTGATGGTCGCCGCCGACACCGACACACTCCAGCCGGAGTCCGTGGCCGCCCTCGCCGCCGCCACCCTCGGACTCGGGCAGCGCATGGCGCAGCAGGCCGACGCGGGCGCGCTCCGTGACGTGGTCATCCGCTGCGCGGCCGGGCAGATCATCGTCCTCGCGGTGGGGGACCGGGCGCTGCTCTCCATCCTCGGCGACGAGGGGATGGACATCGTCGCGCTGAAGCGGGAGGCCCCGGCCCTCGTGGACGAGCTGGTCAAGCTCCTCGAAGGGGATGTGCCCGCCTGACCCCGTCCGGACCCGGCGCCACCCCGCTCATCTCCGCGGTGCCACCACCCGCAGGTCGGCCTCGATCCGGGCCACCGTGGCGAGGAGCGGGGGCAGCAGGTCGCGGCGTACCGACTCGGCCGAGTGCCGGCTCGCGTGGACCGGGACGTTGACCGCGGCGACCACCGTGCCGGTCCGGTCCCGTACGGGCACGGCGACCGAGCGCAGGCCCTCCTCCAGCTCCTGGTCGACGACGGCGTACCCCTGGCGCCGTACCCGCTCCAGCTCCGCGCGCAGCAGATCGACGGAGACGATGGTGTACGGGGTGAGGGCGGCCGGCTCGGCGCCCTTGAGCCGGGTGTCGCGCTCCTCCTCGGGGAGGAAGGCGACCAGTACCCGCCCGACCGAGGTGGCGTGGGCGGGGAGGCGGGTGCCGACGGTGATCGACGCCGTGATGATCCGGCTCACCGGGACCCGGGCCACGTAGACGATGGCGTCGCCGTCCAGCACGCAGAGCGAGGACGACTCGCGCACCTCGGCGACCAGCCGTTCGAGGTGCGGCTCGGCGATCTCGGGCAGCGAGAAGCTGGAGAGGTAGGAGTACCCCAGTTCGAGGACGCGGGGGCTGAGCCGGAACAGCCGCCCGTCCGTGTGGACATAGCCGAGATCGGCGAGCGTCAGCAGGAACCGGCGCGCGGCGGCCCGGGTGAGGCCGCAGAGGCGGGCCACCTCGCTGAGCGTCAGCTCCGGATGGTGCGCGTCGAAGGCGCGGATCACCGACAGTCCCCGTTCGAAGGACTGGACGAAGTGGGGTTCACGTGCCTGGGCAGCACTCATCAGTTGCCTCCGTCGACCCTGAGGTGTGTCTTGGGCGATCCGCTGTGTCTCAGGGGCGATCCGCTGTGTGTCAGGGGTGATCCGCGTACCGGTGTGCGTGATGCGCACGCTAGGAGCCGGGTCCGACGGCTGTCAACAACGCCCCGGACGACCGGCGGTTTCCACATCTGAGCCCCAACTCCCTTGTACGCCCCAGTTGGTGAGGACGCTGCACGACCGTTGACCCGTGACGGCGGCTGCCCCCATGTTCCCGCTGGGAATTGTTGTGCGGGCTGCGCACAGTCCGCCGGAAGTGCCGTCCGTCGAAGGAGGGTTTCCATGCGCCGACTGTCCGTCGCGGTCATCGCGGCCGCGTTCCTGGTCACCGCAACCGCCTGCGGCGGGAGCGATTCGAACGGCTCGGACGGCGCCTCTGGCGCGAGCGCGGCATGACCATCCTGTTCGTCACCCACGACATCGACGAGGCCGTCTATCTGGGGGAGCGGGTGCTGATCCTCTCCGCCTCGCCGACCGTCGTACAGGAACAGGTGAAGATCGACCTCCCGGCGGAGCGGGACCAGCTCCGGACACGGGTCGCCCCGTGCTTCGCGGAGTTGCGCACACGGGTGTACGAGCAGATCCAGCTCGCCAAGCGCGGCGACGGGGCGCTCTGACGGGACGCCTGCCCGCACCGCGCCTTCGGGCGGGTGTTCGTCGCGCGCACTGATGTGGTCACCCTTTGTGCCGTCAAGGCTGCACAGCGTGCAAATCGGCGAAGTCTATTCCTCCGTGGGGCGCCTGTGCATGAGGTTGCGCGAATACGCCGAAGTGCCGAACGGGCCGGGTTAGGCTCTCGCGTTACGCGCCGAGTTGATACGTAATCAGGCACTTGTTCCCAGGTTCCTTGATTGTTCGAAAACCGACCTGAATCGACCGCCAGAGGGCTTACATGGTTCGTCTTGAAGCACCACCCAAGGAACAGTCACCACCCAAGGAACAGACACCACCGGGATTCCGCGCGCTGCTCCTCCCCGTCCTCCTCGTCACCGCGGCGACCACCCTCATGGTGGTCCTCGTCGAGGACTCCGCCCGGATACCGCTCGCGCTGTACGGCGCCGGGTCCCTGGTCGTCGTCGGCTGGTGCGCCGGGGAACTGGCGCGCAGGCGGCGGGCGGTCAGCGTGCTCCACGAGCACTACGCGTACCGGATCTCCCTGCTGGAGGGCCGCCTCGCGCAGCACGACGAGGAGAACGTCCGGCTCGGCAAGGAGCTGGTGCCCGCCGCGGTCCACCGGCTCCGCCAGGGCGAATCACCCGACGAGGTGATCCGCGTCGTCGTCGACGGCGACGAGCGCTACCGCGAACTGCCCGCCGCCCAGCGGGCCTTGCTCAAGTACGTGCTCCAGATCGTCGACGACGAGGAGGCCATGCGCGAGTCCGCGCAGCGCTCCTTCGTGAACATCGCGCGCCGCGTCCAGTCGCTCGTACACCAACAGGCCAGTGAGCTACGCGAGATGGAGGACGCGCACGGCCGCAACCCCGAGGTCTTCGACGACCTGCTGCGGATCGACCACGGCACCGCGCTGATCGGCCGGCTCGCCGACTCCATCACCGTCCTCGGCAAGGCCCGGCCCGGCCGCCAATGGCCCCGCCCCGTACCGCTGTTCAGCGTGTTGCGCGGGGCGATGTCCCGGATCCTGGAGTACCAGCGCGTCGACCTGCACTCCATCTCCAAGGTCGCGATCATCGGCACCGCCGTCGAACCGCTCATCCACGCCTGCGCCGAACTCCTCGACAACGCCACCCGCTACTCACCGCCGCAGACCCGCGTCCATGTCACCGCGGTCGAGGTACAGACGGGGATCGCCATCGAGATCGAGGACGGTGGCGTCAGCCTCAGCGAGGAGGCGCGGGCCCGCGCCGAGCGCATGCTCGCGCGCGCCCAGGCCGGTATCGACCTCAACGACCTCGGCGAGACCCCCCGGCTCGGCATGGCCGTGGTCGGGCGGCTCTGCCAGATGTACCACCTCCAGGTCTCGCTGCGGCAGTCGGCGTACGGCGGCGTCCGCGCCGTCCTCATCGTGCCGCGCTCCATCATCACCACCGGTCCCGCACCCGGGATCGCCCACGGCATCGGCGCCTCGGCGCTGCCCCGCGGCAGCGTGTCGGACCTGCCCACGAAGGATGTGCTGCGCCCCGCCAACCGGGTGCCCCGGCCGGTCACCGGCCCCCGGCGCCCGGCCCCGGTCGCGACGGTGGGGGAGGACGACGTGCCGGTGGTGACGGAGTGGACGGAGAACGGACTGCCCCAGCGCCGCAGCCGGGGCCGCGCCCCGCTCGGCTCGCACAATCTCGGCCTCCAGGGAGCCGGGTACGGGGGCGGCGGCCGGGCGGGCGACCAGCCGGGCGCCCCGCTGAACGGCGGTGCCAACGGCACGGCGAACGGTGCCGCGAACGGCCGCGCCCACGACCGCGACGGGATCGGCCCCGGACGTGGGATCGGCCCCGGACGTGGGATCGGCCCCGGAAACGGGATCGGCCCCGGAGCCGCAGACGGCCCGGGAGTCGGAGGCGCCGCAGCCGGAGCCGGTGACCGTACGCCGGAGCAGAAGCCCGGACCCGGCATCTGGCTCGAAGCGTTCACGAAGGCGGTCAACGGCACCCCCGGGGAGCCCGCGGCCGGAACAGGCGAGTCGCCGGGCCGGACCGGCGACCACGGTGAATCCGACGATGTGCGGGGCAAGGGAGATCTGAAGTGATCCAGCAGCGGGCGAACATGGACTGGATGCTCAAGGAACTCGCCGACGGCGTGCCGCAGATCCAGCAGATCGTGGTGCTCTCCGCCGACGGGCTCAGGATCGCCCGGCACGGCGGCGACCCGGACGTGGCCGACCGGCTCGCGGCGGCCTGCGCCGGGCTCCAGAGCCTGGCCGCCGCCGTCGCCGCCGAGATCCCGCTGAGCGACGGCCGGATGCGGCTCGTCGTCATCGAGGTCGGAGGCGGCTTCTTCTATCTGATGGAGGCGGGAGCGGGCGCGTATCTCGCGGTCCTCGCCGACGACACGGTGGACGCGGGGCTCGTCGGCGCCCGGATGCGGGACATGGTGGTCCGGATCGGAGCCCATCTCACCAGTCCGCCGCGCCATGACGGGCAGGCCGGATGACCCCGCCTCCCCGACGTGAACGCCGACAGCCGGAAGGGGACGTGGGAGACCCCGAACGGCTCTATGTGATCACCGGCGGCCCGGACGGCGCCGAACGGGCCCCGCTCGACCTGGTCACCATGATCGTGGCACAGGTGGAGCCGGCACCGACCGTCCAGCCGGAGCAGGCCGCCATCATGCGGCTCTGCCACCGGCCGCTCTCCGTGGCCGAGATCTCCGCGTATCTCAGCCTCCCCTTCAGCGTGGTGACCGCGCTGCTGACCGAACTCCTCGCGACCGAGCTGGTCGAATCGCGCGCACCCGTCGTCCGCGCCACGCTTCCCGACCGGTCCCTTCTCGAAGCGGTGATGCATGGACTCCAGAAACTCTGACACGATCACCGGCCCGCGGGCCGAGGACATCCTCCCCACCACGGCCACCTCGGCGGTGAAGATCGTGATCGTGGGCGGTTTCGGGGTCGGCAAGACGACGATGGTCGGTTCGGTCAGCGAGATCAGGCCCCTCACCACCGAGGAGACCATGACGCAGGCCGGGGTGGGGGTGGACGACAACCGCGGGGTGGAGAGCAAGACCGCCACCACCGTCGCCATGGACTTCGGCCGGATCACCATCACCGAACACCTGGTGCTCTACCTCTTCGGCACCCCCGGCCAGGAACGCTTCTGGTTCCTGTGGAACGGCCTCTTCGAAGGCGCACTGGGCGCGGTGGTCCTGGTCGACACCCGCCGTCTCGAAGTCAGCTTCGACGTGATCGGACGCCTGGAGGAACGCGGCGTGCCGTTCGTCGTCGCCGTCAACACCTTCCCGGACGCCCCGTACCACCCCGTCGAGGCGCTGCGGGCCGCGCTCGACCTGCCGGAGGAGGTGCCGATGGTCGACTGCGACGCGCGGCTGCGGGCGTCGAGCCGCGATGTGCTGCTGACGCTGATGAGCTACCTGCACACGCTCTCCGCGCCGCCCGGGTGACCCGCACGGCGCCCTCTCTCCCTCACTCTCCGTCCCTGTCCTTTCCCCGACTCTGGAGCGACCGTGACCAGCCCCTTCCCTCAGCGCCCCGGTCCCGACGGCCATGCCGTGCCGCCCCCCGGCTGCCCGGCCCACGGCCTGAACGCCGGCGGCCTGCTCCCCACCGGCCTGCCCGCCGGGCCGGTGAACGGCGTGGCCCCGTCCCCGGACGGCTTCGGCCCGGACGTTTTCGCCCCGCACGGTCCCGCCCCGGCCGGACTGCGCCGGCTGTACGGGCCCGAGGCCGAGAACGACCCGATGGGCCTGTACGAGAAACTGCGCGCCGAACACGGATCCGTGGCGCCCGTGCTCCTCCAGGGGGACGTCCCCGCCTGGCTGGTCCTCGGCCACAGCGAGAACCTCCACATGACGCGTACGCCCTCGCAGTTCTCCCGGGACTCCCGGCGCTGGCGCGCGCTCCACGACGGCAGCGCGCCCCCCGACCACCCGCTCGCGCCGATCTTCACCTGGCAGCCCATCTGCGTCTTCGCCGACGGCGCGGACCACGAGAGGCTGCGGGGCGCGGTCACCGACTCGATCGCACGCATCGACCACCGGGGCGTACGCCGCTACATCAACCGCTACAGCAACCGGCTGGTCAACGATTTCTGCCAGGCCGGGCAGGCCGATCTCGTCAGCAGTTTCGCCGAGCACCTGCCTATGATGGTGATGGCGCAGATCATCGGGATGCCGGAGGAGTACAACGAGCGGCTGGTGCAGGCGGCCCGCGACATGATCAAGGGCACCGCCACCGCCAACGAGAGCAACATGTACGTGATGGCCGCACTGACCCGGCTGGTAAAGCGGCGCCGGACCGCGCCGGAGGAGGACTTCGCGACCTGGCTCACCCAGCATCCGGCGGGGCTGACCGACGACGAGGTGAGCCAGCATCTGCGGCTCGTGCTCATCGCCGCGTACGAGACCACCGCCAACCTGATCGCCAATGCGCTGCGGATGGTGCTCACCGACCCGCGGTTCAGGGCCCAGTTGAGCGGCGGCCACATGACCCTGCCGGAGGCGGTCGAGCAGACGCTGTGGGACGAGCCGCCGTTCACCACCATCTTCGGCCGCTGGGCGGTCGGCGACACCGAACTCGGCGGGCAGCCCATCAAGGCGGGCGACGCGCTGGTCGTCGGGATCGCCGCGGCCAATGTGGACCCGGTGGTACGGCCCGACGTCAACGCCTCCATGCGGGGCAACCGCGCGCATCTCGCCTTCAGCGGCGGCCCCCACGAGTGCCCGGGCCAGGACATCGGCCGCGCCATCGCCGACACCGGGATCGACGCGCTGCTGCTGCGCCTGCCGGATCTGCAACTCGCCGTGGAGGAGCACGAACTGCGCTGGTCGGCCGCGTTGATGTCGCGTCAGCTGCAGGAGCTGCCGGTGACGTTCGCGCCCCGGCCGCCCCAGGACATCACCGGACCGCCGAGTGCGACGGCCTCCGTACCGCGTCCGCGCTGGCAGGTCGACTCGCCCGCGCCCGGCGCCGCGCCGGGCTCGCCCTCGGCACCTCCGGCCGCGGCGGTGCCGTCGGCGGCTCCCGGGGGCGGGGCCCCGGACGGGGGCCCGGTGGCTCCGGCTTCGGCTCCGGCTCCCGTGCCGGTAGCGGTTGCCGTTCCGGTTCCTGAGCAGCGCCCGGGCACCAGCGCGCCCCGGCGGGCCTGGCAGGCCGTCGCCCGCTGGTGGCGCGGGTACTGACCGGACGGCCGCGCGGGCACGAGCACACTGCCGGGCCGTGGCGAAGGGGAGGGGGGAAGGGGAGAGGAGAGAGAGGGAAGGGAGGGGTCAGTGCGCCGGGGCGAGCTGATCCCACCACCAGGCGATCGTCGGGATCGGCAGCGGCTCCGGGCTGTTGTCGGCCGGCTGCTGCTTCCACCATCCGCCGGTCGGGGTCCGCGGGCCCGAGGCCACGGCGTAACGGGGGCAGAGCGACGCCCAGTCGAGGTGGCCCCGGACGAACTGCGCGAGTCCCCGAACGTAGCGCCGCAGGCCGTCGTCCGCCTCCTCGGTGACCTGCGCGGCCAGCCGGTCGAAGAGGACCATGATCCGGTCCCGCATCGCCACCACCCGGACGAGCGCCCGCTGCGGATCGCACCCCTGCTCCTGGCAGACCACATCGATCAGATTGAGGTCGTCGCCCACCCGCTCCAGCTCCTTGTTGCGGGAGTAGAGGTCGTTGTCCCAGCTCACCAGCGTCCAGGTGATCTCGGTGAGGGCCCGTACGCGCGCGTCCTGCAGGGCCTCGTCCGGCACGGAGAAGCCGCCGACGATCTCGATCATCGCGGTGGACGGCGCCATGCCGATGGCCCGCATCCACAGCGTGACGTAGTCGTCGAGCGACGGCAGCCGGGCATCGCTGCGCCAGGACGCCTCCCACACCAGCCCCGAGGTGTAGACGCGCATCGCCTCCGTGAACCGGCGGAGCTGGCGGGCCGAGGCGTACTCCTCCAACTCCAGCCGCAGCAGGCGCAGTGCGGCGGTGTGCGGCGAGTCGCCCGTCGAACCGGTGTCGGGTGCCTCCAGCGCGCGCATGATGCGCGAGGTCTCCTGGGCCAGCCGGTCCGCCGTCGCCCCGGACTCGTCGCACACCGCGTCGTCCAGGGAGAAGAGCACGGCGTGCAACTTGGCCATCAGGGCGAGGGGACCGAGCTGTCCGTACGGCATCGTCGCCGCGGCGAGACCGCCGAAGTCGCAGACGGCGAGACGTTTGAGCTGCCGCTCGTCCTCGTCGAGCCGCCGACCGCGCATCCACCGCACGGTCCGGTCGTTGAGTTCCCCGCCCGCGCGGTGCCGGGCGGGCGGAACCGGACAGTAGAACGGTACGGCCGGAAGCTGCTGGGTCAGGTGCTGTTCCGAGACACAGGTCACGATCGGCCTCCAGATGCGGGACGGGCGGAGCGCGGTGCGCTGACGAGGCGGGATGCCGGGGGGACAGGGGCGTAGGGGAGCGTATAGGGCCATGTCGGATCGTCAACAGCGGCCCATGTATCCGGCGCCTGGCTGAAATTGACTGATTGTGAGCTGTCCTGATCAAGCTGGTCCGGATTCCGGTAAGCCCGTCGGGGAAGCGGTTCACGCCCCCCTGATACGGACTTCCCCGCGCCGTCGCGCGCCTTCATCCGCCTCCTCACCCCACCCCGGCCGGAGCCCATGGCGGGGTCCCCGACGGTGATTTCGTCACGGCCCGTGTCCGGACCGTACCGGATCCGGAGGTTTCCGGATCGGGGACAGTACGTCAATGAACGGTCCTGCGAGGAGACGGACGCACCCGGTCTGTCTCCGCACCGCCGGGCCGGGTTCAGCACCGCGCGCGGAAGCGGCGGAAGAAGGCCCGGACGTCGTCGACGAAGAGCCCGGGCTGCTCCAGCGCGGCGAAGTGGCCGCCGCGGTCGAACTCCGTCCAGTGGACGACGGGGTGGTGCCGCTCGGCGAGCCGCCGGACCGGACGCGCGAGATCCCCGCCGAAGACCGCGACCCCGGTCGGCGTGGGGTACGGCTCGCGCGCGGAACCGGACGGGGTGCGGGTGTGCGGGGCGTGGGCGTGTTCCCAGTACAGCCGCGCCGATGAACTCGCCGTACGGGAGAGCCAGTAGAGCATCACATTGGTCAGCAGCCGGTCGCGCGGCACCGCCTCCTCCGGCACCTCCGCCGAGTCCGTCCACTCCCCGAACTTCTCCACGATCCAGGCGAGCTGGCCGACCGGCGAGTCGGTGAGCGCGTAACCGAGGGTCTGCGGCCGGGTGCTCTGGAGCTGTGCGTACCCCGACATCTCGGCGTACGCGGCGGACGTACGGCGCAGTCGTTCCCGGTCGTCGTCGCCGAGCGCGGCGGCCACGGCCGGGTCGTCGGGCGGCGGGGTCAGCAGGGTGTTGACGTGGACGCCGACCACATGGGCCGCGTCGATACGGCCCAGTTCGAGGGTGATCGCATGCCCCCAGTCACCGCCCTGCGCGCCGTACCGATCATGACCGAGCCGCCGCATCAGCTCGGCCCACGCCCGGGCGATGCGGCGTACCTCCCACCCGGGGCCGGTGGTCGGGCCGGACAGCCCGTAGCCGGGGAGGGAGGGGATCACGAGATGGAAGGCGTCGCCGTGGGCCGATGCCGGCGGATCGGTCAGCGGGCCGATCACATCGAGGAACTCGACGACGGAGCCCGGCCAGCCGTGGGTGAGCAGCAGCGGGAGCGCGTCGGGCCGGGGCGAGCGGATGTGCAGGAAGTGGACGGTGGCGCCGTCGATCGTGGTGGTGAACTGCGGGAAGCCGTTGAGCTCGGCCTCCTGGGCGCGCCAGTCGTAGCCGTCGGCCCAGTACGCGGCCAGCTCCCGGAGGTAGGGGAGCGGGACGCCCTGGGACCAGCCGGCACCGGTGGCCGCGGCGGGCCAGCGGGTCACCGCCAGCCGGGCGGCGAGATCGTCCAGCTCCGGCTGCGGTACGGCGAGGGTGAAGGGGGTGAGCACGCCGGGGCCGGGGGAGGCGGGGGCGGGGTCGGTCATGCGCGGTTCCCGTCGTCGTCCCGGGCGCTGTCCCGGTCGTTGTGCCGGCGGCCGTCCTGTGGGTCGGTGTCGTCCTGCGCGTCGTCCGGGGCACCGGCGAGGGCCCGGGCGGCGGCGATCTCCGTGTCGTCCCAGCCGATCGCGCCGGTCCGTGGCCGCCGGCCGTCCTGCTCGTCGATCCAGCGGTTGTGCGCCTCCCAGGCGGCCTGTTTGCTGGTGCCCAGAGCCGCTCCGATCCGGGACCAGGACGCGCCGGCGCGGCGCGCCGACCGGACGGAGAGCTGGCGTCCGTACGCCGCCTTGCGGGCGATCAGCTCGCTCAGCGCCAGCAGCTCCAGCGTCTCGTCGCGGGTCAGCGCGGCGCTGTCATCCGTTTCGGCGCCGTCAGCCATGTCAGCGGTGGCGGGGGCGTACAGCGACTCGCGGGTGCGCAGCTCGTCGTAGCGCCCGACGGCGGTACGCAGGGTGAAGCGTCTCTCCAGCTCCTCCGGGGTGGACATGGGCCGAGTCTTCCGTCAGGGCAGCTTGACGTCAAGGCTCCTTGACGGCGTGTCCGCGCCGTGCCGTTGAGGGTCCGGACATGACGGTGGGCCCCTCCCGTGGAAGGGGCCCACCGTCAGGGGGTGCGCCGCGCCCGTCCCCACGGTGCGGCGCGGGCGGACCGTCGTCATCCGCTCGGAACGACGGTCCGCCGGTCAGGGGTGTGCGCCGGTCCGCAGACCGAGCGCCGGAAAGACCGAGGCCTCCAGGAAGCGCGTGAGATAAGCCTCATCCGCGTACCGCCCCTCCATCGTCGGCCGCGCGCGCGTCACGCCGATGAGCTGGGCTGCCACGAACTCGGCGGCGGGGTGGTCCGCCGCCAGCTCACCCCGGGCCACGGCGCGCTCCAGCATGGCGTCGATGGCCGCGATCTCCGGTTCGATGAGGGCTTCCCGCAGCGCCAGCAGCAGTTCCGGGTTCTGGAACGCGGCATGGCTCAGTGCGTGCAGCAGCGCCGTGTCGCGTCCCGCGCCGACCGCCGCCACGCGGACCGCCGCCCTCAAGTCCCCCTCCAGCGTACCGGTGTCGACATCGGCGAGCTTGACGCAGCGCGTACCGCGCAGCGCGGCGGCGACGAGCTGCGGCTTGGTGCGCCACTGCCGGTAGAGCGTGGACTTGCCGCAGCGGGAGCGGGCGGCGACGCCTTCCATGGTCAGTGCGTCATAGCCGCTCTCGCTGAGTACGTCGAGAGCCGCCTCGTACAACTCCAGTTCGCGTTCCGGGGTGATTTTGGAGCGGCGCTGGGGCGTCGTCATCGTCTCTCCTCGCCTCTGGCACTCGGCGTCGGTACGGCAGTGTACCGATACGCCAGTGTACCGAAACGGATGCGTATCGGTACACTGGCGTATCGATACGGCGGGGTGCCGACCCCGCCGCCTGCCACCACGTCGTCCCAGGGCGCCGTGCCGTCCACGCAAGGGGGCCCGATGAGCGCCGAGATGGCCGTCGCGGTGGCGCTCTCCCTCGTCTCCGCCGTCGCCTACGCTTGCGCGGCCGTCGCGCAGGAACGTCTCGCCGCCCGTACGGAGCCGGGAACACCCCTGGTCACGCTGTTGCGCCGGGGTGCCTGGTGGACGGCCGTCGGGCTGAACGCGACCGGCGCGCTGCTCCATGTCGTGGCGCTGACGTACGGCCCGCTCACGGTGGTCCAGCCGCTGGGCGCGCTCACCCTCGTCGCCGCCGTGCCGCTGGGCGCCCGCCGCGCGGGGCGGCGGGTCAGCCGGGGCGAGTGGCGCGGTACGGCGCTCACCCTGGCCGGCCTCGCGGTCATCCTGCTGACGGCCGCCGGCGCGGCCCCCGAGCGGACGCTGACCCTGCCACAGGCGCTGGCGGTCGCGGGCGTCGCGATGGCCCTGGTCGCGCTGTTGACCAGGCCGGGAGCCCGCCCGGGGCTCCGTCACGCGGCGGCCTCCGGGATCATCTCCGGCGTCGCCTCCGCCCTCACCCAGACAGTCACCGTCGCCGCCACGGAGCTCGATGGGGCCACCGGCGCGCTGCCGCTCTGGCAGGTGGGCGCGGTGGCCCTGGTCGTCGCGGCCTTCGCCTCGGCCGGGCTGCTGCTCTCGCAGACGGCCTACCGGGGCGGCCTGGGGGCGCCGCTCGCGGTGCTGACCCTGGCCAATCCGGTCGCCGCGTCCGTCATAGGGCTGGTGCTGCTGGGCGAAGGGCTCCAGGGCGGCACACCCGGGATCGCCGCGGCGCTCGTGGGCGCCGTGGTCGCGGCGCGCGGAGTGGTCCTGCTCACGCGGACGGCCGCGGTGGGCGGACCCGCGGCGGACACTTTTGAACCGGGCACTCTCGTACCGGACACCCCCGAATCGGGTGCCCTTGTGCCGGATGTCCTCGTGCCGGGCGCCCTCGTACCGGACGTCCGTGGTGCGGAGGACACCGCCCGGGCGGCCCCCGCAGCCGCGCCCGCAACCGCGACCGCGACCGCCCCCACCCGCGTCCGCCGTGGCGGGCGCCGCCGCCTGGGCCGGAGGGGCGGCACCACCCGAACGGCCTTGTCCCGGCGCGCGGTCTGCCCCGTACCCTCGCGCACGCCTTCGTGCTCCGAGGCGCCCGCCGCGCACGCCCCCGTACCGGACGGCCTGGAAGAAGCCGAGGTCAGCGCGGTCGACGGGCGCGTGCCACGCCAACGTCGGCTGCTGCGGCGCTCCCGGGCCGCCGCGTGACGTCCGTGTGAAGCTGCGCTGTGGACCCGCTTAAGAAATCCTCGATGGACCGGAGCGGCCCGGGTCGGCACATTGGAGTCGATCACCGTCCAGCACCATCACCCCCGGGAGCGGCGCCCCATGAAGGCACTTGTGAAACAGAAGGCCGAGCCGGGGTTGTGGCTCATGGACGTACCCGAGCCGGAGACCGGCGACGGCGACGTGCTCATCAAGGTCGCCCGTACCGGCATCTGCGGCACCGATCTGCACATCCGGTCCTGGGACGGCTGGGCCCGCGGGGCCGTCACGGCGCCCCGTGTCCTCGGCCACGAGTTCGTCGGTGAGGTGGTCGCCGTCGGCGCCGCCGTACGGGAGATCGCCGTCGGAGATCTCGTCAGCGGCGAGGGGCATCTCGTCTGCGGCACCTGCCGCAACTGCCTCGCGGGCCGGCGTCACCTCTGCCGCAGCACGGTCGGCCTCGGCGTCGGCCGGGACGGCGCGTTCGCGGAGTACGTCGCGCTGCCCGCCTCCAACGTCTGGGTCCACCGCTCCGACGTGGACCTCGACGTCGCCGCGATCTTCGACCCCTTCGGCAACGCCGTGCACACCGCGCTCTCCTTCCCGCTCGTCGGCGAGGACGTGCTCATCACCGGCGCGGGCCCCATCGGGATCATGGCCGCCGCGGTCGCCCGGCACGCCGGGGCGCGCAATGTCGCCATCACCGACGTCAGCCCGTACCGCCTCGAACTGGCACGCAAGGCCGGCGCCACCCTCGCCCTCGACGTCTCCGCCCCCGGCACCGGCATCGCCGAGGCACAGCGCCGTCTCGGCCTCAAGGAGGGCTTCGACATCGGCCTGGAGATGTCCGGCCGGCCCGAGGCGCTGCGCGACATGGTCGACAACATGACGCACGGCGGCCGGATCGCGATGCTGGGCCTGCCCGCCGAGGAGTTCGCGATCGACTGGTCGAAGATCGTCACCTCGATGATCACGGTCAAGGGCATCTACGGCCGCGAGATGTTCGAGACCTGGTACGCGATGTCCGTGCTGCTCGAAGGCGGGCTCGACCTCACCCCCGTCATCACCGGCAGCTACGGATACGAGGAGTTCGACGCCGCGTTCGACGAGGCGGCGACCGCCCGCAGCGGCAAGATCATCCTCGACTGGACCCGCTGAACCCCGGTCCTCGCCCCGCCCACGGGCCGGAAGCACGCGGAAGCGTGCGCACGCCCGCCAGTAGTCGCAGTAGCGGCAGTAGCGGCAGTAGCCGCAGTAGTCGCAGTAGCCGCAGAAGCCCACAGAACGAACGCACAGGGAGCCCCCATGTACGGGTCCGTCCGGGACGATCTGTCCGCCACCCTCGACGACATCCGCGCCGCCGGCCTCTTCAAGCCCGAGCGTGTGATCTCCACCCCGCAGAGCGCCTCCGTCGCCGTCGCCGAGGGCGGCGCGCCCGGCGACGTACTCAACTTCTGCGCCAACAACTACCTCGGCCTCGCCGACCACCCCGAGGTCGTCGCCGCCGCCAAGGACGCGCTCGACCGCTGGGGCTACGGCATGGCCTCCGTACGGTTCATCTGCGGCACCCAGGAGATCCACAAGGAGCTGGAGCGGCGGCTGTCCGCGTTCCTCGGCCAGGAGGACACGATCCTCTACTCCTCCTGCTTCGACGCCAACGGAGGCGTCTTCGAGACCCTGCTCGGCCCGGAGGACGCCGTCATCTCCGACGCCCTCAACCACGCCAGCATCATCGACGGCATCCGGCTCTCCAAGGCCCGCCGCCTGCGCTACGCCAACCGCGACCTCGCCGAGCTGGAGACCCGGCTCAAGGAGACGCAGGACGCCAGGCGCCGGCTCATCGTCACGGACGGCGTCTTCTCCATGGACGGGTACGTCGCCCCGCTCGCCGAGATCTGCGACCTCGCCGACCGCTACGACGCGCTGGTCATGGTCGACGACTCGCACGCCGTGGGGTTCGTCGGCCCCGGTGGCCGCGGCACGCCCGAGCTGCACGGCGTGCTGGACCGCGTCGACATCCTCACCGGCACGCTCGGCAAGGCGCTCGGCGGCGCCTCCGGCGGCTATGTCGCCGCGCGCGCCGAGATCGTCGCGCTGCTGCGTCAGCGCTCCCGGCCGTATCTCTTCTCCAACTCCCTCGCCCCGGTCATCGCCGCCGCCTCCATCAAGGTGCTCGACCTGCTGGAGAGCGCGGGCGGGCTGCGGGAGCGGCTGAACGCCAACACCCGGCTCTTCCGTACGAAGATGACCGAGGCCGGTTTCGAGGTACTGCCCGGCGACCACGCCATCGCCCCGGTCATGATCGGCGACGCCGCGGCGGCCGGCCGGATGGCGGAGCTGCTGCTGGAGCGCGGCGTGTACGTGATCGGCTTCTCGTACCCCGTGGTGCCGATGGACCGCGCCCGGATCAGGGTGCAGCTCTCGGCCGCGCACTCCACCGAGGACGTGGAGCGGGCGGTCCGGGCGTTCGTGGACGCGCGGGAGGCCATGGGGAACGAGGACTGACGGTGCCCGGGCGACCTGGCAGGATGGCGAGTGTGATCGACCCCCGCCGGCTGCGCGTCCTGCGGGCCGTCGCGGAGCACCGTACGGTGACCGCCGCGGCCGCCGCCCTCTACCTCACCCCCTCGGCCGTCTCCCAGCAGCTCGCCGCGCTGGAGCAGGAGACCGGCCACGCCCTGCTGACGCGCAGCGGCCGGGGCGTGCGGCTGACCGCCGCCGGGGACATCCTGCTCGCCCACACCCACCAGGTCCTCGCGCAGCTCGAACGCGCCGAGGCGGAACTGGCCGCGTACGCGGGCGGCACGGCCGGTGAGGTCACGGTCGCCGCGTTCGCCACCGGCATCGCGGAGGTGCTCGCCCCGGCGCTGCGGCAGCTCGCCGGGGCCCATCCCGACATCCGGGTCCGGGTCCGGGACGCCGAGGGCGACGAGAGTCTGCCGCTGGTGCTCGACGGGGAGGCGGACGTCGCCGTGGCGGTCGAGTACCGGGGCGCCCCGCGCGAGGACGATCTGCGGCTCTCGCGCGTGGCGCTGTACGCGGAGCCCTTCGACGCGGTGCTCCCCGCCGCCCATCCGCTGAGCCTCGGCGCGGAGGTCACCCTCGACGGTCTCGCCGACAGCGACTGGATCGGCCCCTACCCCGGCAACCCCTGCCACGACGTCATACAGCTCGCCTGCGAACTGGCCGGCTTCCAGCCCCGCCTGGCGCACTCCTCGGACGACTTCCGCGCGGTGGTCGCGCTCGCGGGCGCGGGCGCCGGGGTCGCGCTGGTACCGCGCTCGGCGCTGCGCGGCATGGAGCTGAAGGGCACGGTCGTACGCCCCGTGGCGGGCCCGGCCGCGACCCGCCGCGTCTTCGCCGCCGTACGCCGGGGAGCGGAGGAGCATCCGCTGATCCGGCCGGTGCTGGCGGCGCTGTCGCTGGCGGCGGCCGGGGTGGCGACGGGGTGAGAGCCTGTCGGTTCGCGGGGGTTCAGCCGAGCAGGACCAGCAGGAGCACCAGGACGGTCAGGGCGCCCGCCGCGGCCCCCGACGCGCGCAGCAGCAACAGCCGGGACGGTACGCGGGTGACGGTGAGGCCGCGCTCACCGGGGAGTACGTAGAAGACCCAGTTCGGCTGGTTCAGCAGCTTCAGCCGGGTCAGGCGCAGACTCCGGACGCTCACCTCGCGCGCGATCTCCCTGGGCTCGCGGGCGAGATGGCCTTCGAGGGAGCGGCGGTGGATCCGGTCGACGCCGTCCGGCACGGTGAACGGGTCGCTCCCCGCGGTGGTCAGCTCGGTCCAGCCGGCCGTGCGCGTGTCCAGTCGGTTACGGACCGCGCGGGGCCAGCTCTGCTTGGGCAGCGTCAGGGTGCGGACGGACGGCCTGCGCCGGACGACCCCCCGGACCCAGCGCACGAGGCTGCCCTTGCCGCCGCACTGCGCGTGGTCGATCCGGCGGGAGCCGTCGCACTCCTCGCAGCGTATGACGTTGCTGCCGCCGCATGTGGCGCAGGTGACGACGCCCCGGCCCCTGCAGCCGGCGCAGGCAGCCTCCTTGACGCGGCAGCGGGCACAGGTGGTCCTGGGCGGTGCCTCGCTCCGTTCGCTCCGGCGGGCCCGCGCGGCGGTGTCCGCCGGGGGCTTCCCGCCCGCCGGGGGCTTCCCGCCCGCCGGGGGCTTCCCGCCCGTCGCGGGCCTCCCGGTGCCCGGGCGCCGCGCCGGGCCTTCCCGGCGCGGCGGGTCCGGACAGTGGGTGCAGGAGCCGACGCCCAGGCAGTCCGGGCAGATGACCGTCTCCGGATCGGGGCACGGTCGCCTGCCCCTGCCCTGGCAGCCGGGACAGGCGATCCGGCCGTTGTCGCAGCTGCAGATGATCTCCTTGTCGGAGCCCTCGCGCACCAGCTCCAGCGTCAGCGTCTCGTGGGCGTCCGCCGGCGGCGCGAGGACATAGCTCCGCACGTCGTCCTGGTAGCGGGGGCGGCCGGACAGATCGAGCGGTCCGTGATGCTCGGCGTCCTCCTGCTCGCGGGTCTCGACACACCGTACGGTCCGGGCGCGCAGGAGCTGGTGCCGTTCGACCTCCCGGACGCGCTCGGCCAGTTCGCGGTGCGGATGGCGGGTCCGGCGGTTGCCGCCGCCGTACGCGAGGACGGCTTCGAGGAGCGCTTCCTCGGACGGCTCCCCGGCGGAGCGCGGCGGCTCGGCGCCGGCCGCCGCCTTCTCGTACGGCCCTTCCCCGGACGGTGCGTCGGACATGGCCGGTCCCCCTCCCCGACGCGGGCCGCGCCCGCACAGACCGCAGCGTAGAGGGGCGGCCGAGGCCCCCTCAAGGGGCGTGCGGGGGCGCTCGTCGGCGCGCACCGGGGCACGTCATGCCTGGCGTACGGGGGCGGGACGCGGGCCTCTCCCGACGGGCTCTCAGGACAGCAGGCTCGGCGCCGCCTTGTCCAGCACCGCGCCCACCCGCTCCCAGGTCTCCATGTCCCGCTCCACCGGCTCCAGTTCGGTCCCCGCGCCGGAGGCCCAGGAGGTCGCGACGGCCACCGGGTCCTCGCCCGTCGCCGCGCCCGCCGCCAGCGCCGCGGCGCCCAGGGCGACGAGTTCGCCGCCGGCCGGCACGATCAGCGGCCGGCCCGAGAGGCGCCGTACGGTCTCCACCCACATCCGGCCCTGCGCGCCGCCGCCGACCAGCCGCATCGGGCGGCCCGCCACCGCGGGGTCCGCCGGATCGAGCCCGCACGCGCGCAGCACCTCGTCCAGCGCGCGCAGCACCGTGACGGCCGCGCCCTCGTACGCGGCGCCGAGGAGCTGCTGCGGCGTGGTGTCGTGGCGCACCCCGGTCAGCAGCCCCGACGCGGCCGGCAGGTCCGGGGTGCGCTCCCCGTCGAGGTACGGCAGGACGACGGCCTCGCCGCCCGGCACCGCGTCCTCCCGGTCGAGCCGGAACAGCGCGGCCATCTTGTCCACGGCCAGGGTGCAGTTGAGGGTGCAGGCCAGGGGCAGATAGGTGCCGTCGGCCGCGGCGAATCCCGCGAGCGCGGGGGAGCCGGGGCGGGTACGGGTGGCGGCGAAGACCGTGCCCGAGGTGCCCAGGGAGAGCACCGGGTGGTCGAGCAGGCCCGCGCCCCCGAGGCCCAGGCCGACGGCCGCGCTCATGTTGTCGCCGGTGCCCGCGGCGACCGCGACCCCGGCGGGCAGGCCGAGTTCGGCCGCCGCCCCGGCCGTCAGCGAGCCGACCCGGGTGGCCCCGGTGGGCGCGACGGCGGGCAGCAGGGCGGGGTCGAGACCGAGCAGGGCCAGCAGCTCCTCGTCGTACCCGCCGGTCGCCGTCGAGTACCAGCAGGTCCCCGAGGCGTCGCCCGGATCCGTCGCCGCGGTCCCCGAGAGGCGCTCGGTGAGGAAGTCGTGGGGGAGCCTGACGGCCGCGGCGGCCCGGGCGACCGCGGCGTCGTTCTCGCGCAGCCACTGCCACTTCGAGGCCGTCATCGAGGCCACCGGCACCGAGCCCGTACGCGCCGTCCAGGCGTCCGGGCCGCCCAGCGCCTCGGTGAGCGCGGCGGCCTGCGGGGCCGAGCGGGTGTCGTTCCACAGCAGCGCCGGGCGCAGCGGCCGGCCGCCGCGGTCCAGCACCACCAGGCCGTGCTGCTGTCCCGCGACCGCGATGCCGGTCACGGCCGCCGGGTCCGTACCGGACTCCTTCAGCCCGGCCGCCACCGCCTCGCGCAGCGCGTCCCACCACACCTCGGGGTCGCTCTCGCGCGCCCCGCCCTCGCCGGTCACCCGGTGCGGCGCGCGGCCCACGGCGAGCAGCCGGCCGGTGGCGGCGTCGGTGAAGGCCGCTTTCGTGGACTGGGTGGAGCTGTCCACGCCGATCACGACCGGGCTCTGCGACATGGGCGTTCCTCTTCCGAGCAGCGGTTTTGGACGTTGGGAGAACAAATTACGCGATGGCGCCGCGCACGGGAACCGTCCCGCCGATCATCGCCCCGGCGGGGAGCCGGTGTCCTCGGTGGGCAGTGTGCGGGGATGCGGCGTGGGGCTTCTCCGCGCGGCGACCGGCATGCATTATTAGTCATGTCAGGAAACAAAAAGGTTTCGGCGCACGCCGGACCTGAGGTATCGAAGGCGGCCAGAGCATGACGGAACGCTTCACCCCCACCCCCGAGGACAAGTTCAGCTTCGGTCTCTGGACGGTGGGCTGGCAGGGCAGGGACCCGTTCGGGGAGGCGACGCGCCCGGCCCTCGACCCCGTCGAGTCGGTCCAGCGCCTCGCCGATCTCGGCGCGTACGGCGTGACGTTCCACGACGACGACCTGATCCCGTTCGGCTCCTCCGACACGAAGCGCGAGGCGCACGTCAAGCGCTTCCGGCAGGCGCTGGACGCGACCGGGATCGTGACCTCCATGGTCACCACCAACCTCTTCACCCACCCCGTCTTCAAGGACGGCGCCTTCACCGCGAACGACCGCGACGTCCGCCGCTACGCGCTGCGCAAGACCCTGCGCAACATCGACCTCGCCGCCGAACTGGGGGCCAGGACCTTCGTGGCCTGGGGCGGGCGTGAGGGCGCCGAGTCGGGCGGCGCCAAGGACGTACGGGCCGCGCTCGACCGGATGAAGGAGGCCTTCGACCTGTTCGGCGATTACGTCACGGAGCAGGGATACGACCTGCGCTTCGCCATCGAGCCCAAGCCGAACGAGCCGCGCGGCGACATCCTGCTGCCCACCGTCGGCCACGCCCTGGCCTTCATCGAACAGCTGGAGCGCCCCGAGCTGTTCGGGGTGAACCCGGAGGTCGGCCACGAGCAGATGGCGGGGCTGAACTTCCCGCACTCCATCGCCCAGGCCCTGTGGGCGGACAAGCTGTACCACATCGACCTCAACGGCCAGAACGGCATCAAGTACGACCAGGACCTGCGCTTCGGCGCCGGTGACGTCCGGGCCGCCTTCTGGCTGGTGGACCTGCTGGAGAGCGCGGGCTGGGACGGCACCAGGCACTTCGACTTCAAGCCGCCGCGCACGGAGGACTTCGACGGGGTCTGGGCCTCCGCCGCGGGCTGCATGCGCAACTACCTGATCCTCAAGGAGCGCGCCGCCGCCTTCCGCGCCGACCCGCTGGTCCAGGAGGCGCTGCGCGCCTCGCGCGTGGACGAGCTGGCACAGCCGTCGGCCGCCGACGGGGTGGCCGGACTGCTGGCGGACCGCGCCGCGTACGAGGAGTTCGACGTCGATGCGGCCGCGGCGCGCGGGATGGCGTTCGAGCACCTGGACCAGCTCGCCATGGACCACCTGCTCGGGGCGCGCTGACCTGGAGGACCGGGGCGCGCCGACCCGGAGGACGGCCGGGGCGCGCGGACGCCGGGCGGATCCCCGCGGGGGCTGTCCGGCGTCAGCCGTTCCCGGCCCCGTTGACAGTCCCGTCGGCCCCGTCGGTCTCGTGGGGCGTCCGTGGCGCCCGGTCCGTCCCGCCCGTGCCGACCGCCCCGCCGTGCTCCGTACCGCCCGGCCGGTCGCGTCGTACGTACGCCACCGGGTCGGCCAGGACCTCCCGTACCACCAGGGCCGCGCCGCCGCGCGCCGCGTCGCCCGCCGAGGAGGACGCGCGCAGCCGTCCGCTGCCGGGCGGCCACAGGCCCGACACCACGCGGGCCGTCAGTTCCCGGTCCGCCGCGGGGGAGAGCCAGGGCATCAGCTCGCGGTAGATCCCGCCGAGCACGACCGCGTCCGGGTCGACCAGGTTCACCGCGCCCGACAGCACCCGGCCGAGCATCGTGCCGGCCCGCTCGACCGCCGCCACGGCCGCCCGGTCGCCGTGGCGCGCCCGGCGCTCCAGCTCCGCCACACCCGGCACCCCGGCGTCCTCGTCGATGCCCGCCGCCCGCAGCAGCGCCGACTGGCCCGCGTACTGCTCCAGGCACCCCCGGGCGCCGCACCGGCACAGCGGTCCGTCCGCGTCGGCCACCACATGGCCGATCTCCCCGGCGAACCCGTGCGCCCCACGCAGCAGTTCACCGTCGAGCACCAGGGCGCCGCCGACGCCGATCTCACCGGTCAGGTAGAGGAACGTACGGAGCGGTCCCGGGCCGCCGAACCACAGCTCGGCCAGCGCCGCCAGATTGGCCTCGTTCTCCGAACTCACCGGCAGGCCGGGGGCCGTGGGGCGCAGCCCGGCCAGGGCGCGCGCGAACAGCGCCCGCGCCGGCACCTGGTTCCAGCCGAGGTTCGGCGCCTGGCGCACCGTGCCCCCCGACACCAGCCCCGGCAGGGCGAGTTGGACACCGACCGGGTGCAACTCCTGCTCGGCCGCGGATTCCAGGGTGCGCGCGGCTATCCGCGCGCCACGGGCCAGCACCTCGGCGGGCTCCGTCCCCCGGTTGTCGAGGTGCTCGGTCAGCCGTACCCGGTCGGTGCCGGACAGATCGACCACGCACACCGACACATAGTCGATATTGATCTCCACGCCGATGCCGGCGGGTCCCGAACGCGTCACCTTCAGTACGGTGCCAGGCCGCCCCGCCTGTCCGCTGAAGGTTTTGCCGGATTCGGTGAGGAATCCGTTCTCCAGCAACTGCTCGACGAGTGAGGAGACCGCCGCCCGGGTCAGCCCCACCCGCGCCGCCACCCCCGCCCGGGTCGTCTCGCCCTCGTCCCGTACCGCCCTCAGCACAAGGCTCAGATTGTGCCGGCGAACCGATTCTTTGTCGGCTTTGGGGCCTAGGGGGGTGTGATTACTGTTCATCTCGCGGACGAGCCTATGTGATCGGAATCGGCCGGAACGGGTCACCGGACAAGCGGGATGACTCGTTCCGGTCGGCAGTGCGATTAATTAGCAATTAATCTTGATGATTTCGCGGTCTCCCGGCACGCCGGGGCGGCCGAAAGAGGAGCAGCCACGTGACCACGCACGAACCCGACACCACGCACGAGCCCGACACCATGCACGAGTCCGACACCACAAGCGAGCCCGGCGGGACCCCGGACGGCCGGTGGATCCTGCGGACGGAGAACACGGCCTACGCCGTCGCGCTCGCCCCGGAGGGCCGGTGGGCCGAGCTGACGGCCTGGGGGCCGCACGGCGTGGAGAGCGGCCCCTCGCCGCTCGGCTGGTCGCGCCGTACGCACTTCGTCACCCCGGCCGACCTGGCGCCCGCCGAGTACATCCCGTCCGGGCTGCGGCCGTTCACCGGCGCCGACCTGATCGCCCAGCGCCCCGGCGAGGACCGCGGCGTGTGGTGGCGCTTCACCGGAGCCGCCCAGGACGGGGACCGGGCGCTGCGGCTCGGCTTCGCGGACGAGACCCTGGGGCTGGCGGTGACGCTCCACTACGAGAGCGTCCCGGGCACGGACGTCATCCTGCGCTGGGCCGAACTGGTCTGCACCGGCGAGGACGAGCTGCGCCTGGAGCGCTTCGACTCCGCCGCCGTGAACATCCCCGTGACGGGCGGCGCCCGGCTCACCTTCCTCACCGGCCAGTGGGCCCAGGAGTTCCAGCGCACCCAGCTCGAACTGACCCGCGGCCGCTTCGAGATGGCCAGCACCCAGGCCGTCCCCGGCCACGCGTACGCGCCCTGGCTCGCCGTCCAGGACGCCGCGCCGTCCGACGGGACCACCGGTGTCCCCACGTACGGCGTCGCCCTGGAATGGCCGGGGAACTGGCACATCACCACCGACGCGGAGCCCGGCGGCGCGGTCCGCGTCCGCGCCGGACGGCTGCCCCACGAGGGCGCGGTACGGCTCGCCCCCGGCGCATCCCTCACCACCCCGAAGCTCGCCTGCGCCTTCAGCCCGGACGGCCTCGACGGCCTCGCCCGGGTCTGGCACCGCTACGAGCGCGGGCTCACCGGCGGGCGGATGCACCGCACCCGCAAGGTCCTCTACAACTCGTGGGAGGCCACCGGGTTCGACGTCGACGCGGAGAGCCAGCTCGAACTGGCCCGGATCGCCGCGGACATGGGCGCCGAGCTCTTCGTCGTCGACGACGGCTGGTTCCCCGGCCGGGCCGACGACACCGGCGGCCTCGGCGACTGGCACCCCGACCCGGTGTCCTTCCCCGCCGGGTTCGACGACTTCGTCGGACGGGTCCGCGCCCTCGGGATGGACTTCGGCCTCTGGGTGGAGCCCGAGTGCGTCAGCCCCCGGTCCGAGCTGTACGCCCGGCACCCCGAGTGGGTCTACCGGGTCGAGGGCCGGCCCGCCCGGCTCGTCCGCAACCAGCTCCTGCTCGACCTCGGCCGCGCGGACGTCCAGGACTTCGTGCTCGCCACCTTCGACCGGCTCCTCGGCGACCACGCGATCAGCTACCTCAAGTGGGACATGAACCGTCCGCCGACCGAACGCGGCCGACCGGGCGCCGGCCCCGCCGAGCACCTCGACCTCGACGCCGCCCACGTCGCGGGCTACCTGCGCGTCCTCGACCACCTCCGCGCCCGCCACCCGCACGTCACCGTGGAAGGCTGCTCGGCGGGCGGCGGCCGGATCGAGCACGCCACCCTCGCCCGTACGGACGTGGTGTGGCCCAGCGACAACACCGCCCCGCTCGACCGGCTCGCCATCCAGTACGGCTATCTGCACGCCCACGCCCCGCACACCATGAGCTCCTGGGTCACCGACTCGCCCGGCCTCTTCGACCCGCGCCCCCGCTCGCTCGGCTTCCGCTTCGTCAACGCGAGCGCCGGTGTCCTCGGGATCGGCGCAGACATCCGCACCTGGAGCGCGGAGCGGCGCGCAGAGGCCGCCCGCTGGGTCGCCCGCTACAAGGAGGTCCGCGAGGTCGTCCACCACGGCGAGGCACGGCTGCTGAACACCCCCGCCGACGCCACCTGCGGCGTCCAGTACGAGGAGCCCGGCGGCGGCCGGATCGTCGTCACCGCCCTCAGTACCGGCCGGCTCGACGGGGCGCCGCTGGTCCCCGGCCGCCCGGCCAGGCTCCGGCTGCGCGGCGTGGACCCGGCGGCCCGGTACACCGACGCAGCGTCGGGCGAGACGTACAGCGGGGCCCATCTGACGCACTACGGGCTGCCGTTCGCGTGGAGCGCGGAGTACGACGCCGAACTCGTCGTGCTGGTACGGCAGTAGGCGGCGGGGAGGCGCCGTGGCACCGGACACCAGGTCGTAACCTCGGTGCTCAGTCTGCAGTGCACGTCCTCGAAGGCCAAGGAGTCGTACCGTCCCATGCGTCCCATGAACGGAACCGCCCGCTTCACCGACCGGGTCGCCGTCGTCACCGGCGCCGCCTCGGGCATCGGCGCCGCCACAGCGGAGCGCCTCGCCGCCGAGGGCGCCTCGGTGGTGATCGCCGACACCGACGCGGAGCGCGGCGTGCCCACCGCCGCCCGGATCCGCGAGGACGGCGGGCGGGCCGCGTTCGTCCTGGCCGACGTCTCCGAGGAGGACGGCTGGGACCGTATCGTCACCGCCGCCCACACCTTCGGTCCGGTGGACGTCCTGGTCGGCAACGCGTACACCGTGGAGGTCGCCGCGGCGCACGAGACGACCCTCGCCTCCTGGGAACGGCAGCTCGCCGTCAACCTCACCGGAGGGTTCCTCGGCTTCAAGGCCGTCCTGCCCGACCTGCGCGCCCGGCACGGCGCCGTGGTGCTCACCTCGTCCGTCCACGCGCACCACGGCATTCCGGGCCACCCCGCCTACGCCGCCGCCAAGGGCGCCCTGCTCTCGCTCTGCGCCCAGCTCGCCGTGGAGTACGGTCCTGAGGTACGGGTCAACGCGGTCCTGCCGGGGCCGATCCGCACCGCCGCCTGGGACCGGGTCCCGGAGGAGGAGCGGGCGCGCAGCGTCGCCGGGACCGCGGCGCGCCGCTTCGGCACCCCGGAGGAGGCCGCCGCGGCCATCGCCTTCCTCGCGGCCCCCGAGGCCTCGTACATCACCGGGGCGAACCTGGTCGTGGACGGCGGCTGGAGCGTCATGAAGGCATCCGCCTGAGGAGGGAGGCTGACCCGTACGGCGCCCGCGACACGATCGTGCACAGCTCCTCGCACCCCTACGGCCCGGTGCCCGGCCACCGGGCCGTCCTCGACGCCGTACGGGCGCGGGACGCGGGACGCGGGACGCGGCCGAGCGGGCGATGCGCGCCCTCCTCGACCAGTCGGTACGGGACCCGGACCGGGTGGACCGTGCCCCGGACGGTGGCACGCGCCGACGCGAGGGGGCTTCGGGCGGCGGACCGGCTCCTGGCCCGTCGGTTTTCGGCTCCCGGCGCTACCCGCGCTGCCGCGCCGGGCGCTGCGCGGGCACCGTACCCGTACCTGTGCCCGTACCCGTTCCGCCCGTGCCCGGGAAGGTGCCGGTACCGCCGTCGGCCCAGGCCGGGGCCGTCCCGCTGAGCTGGCAGACCATCAGGTAGAAGGGGATCGGCGGAGTGTACGGGGTGGCCGACTGCGGCCAGTGGATCAGCTTGGGGTGGCGCGCGGGCACCGTCGTACCGGCGACGTAGCGCGCCGGGGACGGCCAGGACAGATCGAGGTCGGAGCCCGCCGGGACGATCCACCACCACCAGTCGGTGTCCGCGAAGACACAGCCCGTCCTCGGCAGCCGCGCCATCAGCCGGAATCCGTGCTCCGCCGGCACGCCCACCGCGTCGCACCCCAGGACGGCCGGCAGGGTGGCCGGCAGGGGCAGCTCGGTCCCGCGCGGGGTGTCGTCACGCAGGCCGCGGGCCAGCCGCTGGAACGCCGTCCTCAGCACGGCGGCTCCGTTCCCCGCGCCGCCACCGCTCCGCGCGGCCGGTCGGCCCCCTGCGGCCGCTGTGCGGCGCCCTGCAGGGGCAGACCGGCTCCGTGCGGGGCCGTGTGCGGGGCCGTCGCCGGGTGCGGCAGTTCGGCCCACACGACCCGCCCGGGACCGTAACCCGATGTGTCGTGGGCTCCCCAGCCGCTGCACATCGAGTCGACGAGGAAGAGACCGCGCCCGCCCTCGCCCTCCGTCTCTCCTTCGGCCGTGCGGTGGAGCTGGGGCCCCGTCGGTCCGTATCCCTGGTCCTCCACGGCTATCCGCAGATGTCCGCCGCCTTCGCGTATCTCGCAGATGACACGGTTTCCCGCGGCGTGCACGATCGCGTTGGTCACGAGTTCGGAGACGACGAGGACCGCGGTGTCGCGGATCTCCTCGCCCAGGCCCCAGAGGACCAGGCGGTCCCGCGTGAGCTGTCTGGCCCGTCCGACGGACTCCGCGTGGGCCGGCAACTGGAACCCGTAGCGGCGGACGGCGTTGCCAGGGCACAGGGCTTTGAGCTGGGGGGTGAGCGCGTTACCAGGTGCCACGACCGATTCCTAACGGTGGGGGAGCAGCGGATGCGAGCAAGACCTCTCCCATGGCAGAGCGCGACAACCGCGTGAACTGGTTCACCGAATCACTCTCCACCCGCCGAGGACACTTGGCAAGTGGCACTCTGAAAAATTCAGAGTGCCATGTTCTTCGCCGGGGCGGCGTGGCAGACTGCTGGTAACCGTGCGTGGGAAGGACCCAAAAAGTGAGCGAACCGCGGTCCGCCCCGACCGTGGGCCAGGTCGTACTCGGCAGACGCCTGCAGGATCTGCGCGAGCGCCGTGGCCTGAGACGGGAGGAGGCCGCCAAGCTCCTGCGGGTGGCTCCGGCCACGATCCGCCGGATGGAGACGGCCGAAGTCGCGCTCAAGATTCCTTACGTACAGTTACTGCTCAGGGCGTACGGCGTGCCCGAGGAAGAGGCGGACGCCTTCGTCGAACTGACGGAGGAGGCGAACAAGCCCGGCTGGTGGCAGCGGTTCCACGACATCCTGCCGGACTGGTTCAGCATGTACGTCTCCCTGGAGGGCGCGGCGGCCCTCCTGAGGGCGTACGAGCCGCATTTCGTGCCAGGGCTGCTCCAGACCGAGGAGTACGCCCGTGCGGTCATGCACGCGGGGGCCGTGGGACAGGCCCAGCCGGAGGAGATCGAACGCCATGTGGCGCTCCGCATGGAAAGACAGTCGCTCCTGACGCGTGCCGACGCACCCAGATTCTGGGTGATCATGGACGAGACCGTGCTGCGACGCCCGGTCGGGGAGGACCCGCAGGTCATGCGGGCACAGATCGACAGGCTTCTCGAAGCCTCCGAGCTGACCAATGTGACCATCCAGATCGCGGAGTTCTCCAGTGGACATCACCCGGGTACCTACGGGCCGTTCGTCCTCTTCCGCTTTGCCGTACCTGAGCTGCCCGACATGGTTTACAGCGAGTACCTGACCGGTGCCGTCTACCTTGACGCACGTCCAGAAGTGGCCACCCACCTTGAGGTCATGGACCGGATGGCGGCCCAGGCCGCAACTGCACAACGCACGAAGGAGATCCTCAAGGATGTCCGCAAGGAGCTGTGAATGGACCCCATATACAACGGTATGCCCGCCGCCGACCTCGGTACGGAAGGCTGGCACAAGCCGTGGAGTGGCGGCAACGGCGGCAACTGCGTCGAGGCCATGAAGCTGGCCGACGGCAGGGTCGCCGTGCGCCAGTCCGCCGACCCCGGCGGTCCGGCGCTGATCTACACCATGAGTGAGATCGCCGCTTTCATCCAGGGCGCCAAGTCGGGACAGGCGGACTTCCTGCTCACCTGATCCGCCCCCGTACCGGGAGAGGCACGGGGGCGGTACGCAAGCTGTAACTGAATCACGGGGAACGCGGCGTCGCAGCACTTTCAGGTGCGCTGCGGCGCCGCGCCGTGTTGTCATGCGGCTGTGTCGCTGTGCCCCCGCCGGTCAGGCACCCACCCTGCGCTTGTTCCAGACGTCGAAGCCCACCGCGGCCAGCAGCACCAGCCCCTTGATGACCTGCTGGTAGTCGGTGCCGATGCCGACCAGCGACATACCGTTGTTCAGAACGCCCAGCACCAGACCGCCGATGATCGCGCCGAAGACCGTGCCGACCCCGCCGCTCATCGACGCGCCGCCGATGAACGCCGCGGCGATGGCCTCCAGTTCGAAGTTGATACCGGCCTGCGGCACACCCGCGTTGAGCCGCGCCGCGTAGACGACACCGGCGAGCGCCGCCAGGACGCCCATGTTGACGAAGACCAGGAAGGTGACCCGCTTGTCCTTGACGCCGGACAGCTTCGCCGCCGCCTGGTTGCCGCCGAGCGCGTACACATGGCGCCCGACGACGGCGTTGCGCATGACGTAGCCGAAGCCGATCAGCAGCGCCGCCAGCAGCAGCAGGACGACCGGCACACCCCGGTAGCTGGCCAGCGTCATCGTGAAGGCCAGCACCGCCGCCGCCAGCGCCACGCACTTGACGACGAACAGGTTGAGCGGCAGGACCTCCAGGTCGTACGCCTGCTGCCGGCGCCGGTCCCGGAACTCCTGGAAGAGCGCGAACGCCAGCAGCGCCAGCCCCAGCAGCAGTGTCAGGTTGTGGTAGTTGGTGGAAGGACCGACCTCCGGGAGGTAGCCGGTCGAGATCTTCTGGAAGCCCTCCGGGAACGGGCCGAGCGAGCGCGACCCCAGGAAGATCTGCGTGGCGCCGCGGAAGATCAGCATCCCGGCGAGGGTGACGATGAACGACGGGATGCCGACGTACGCGATCCAGAAGCCCTGCCAGGCCCCGGCGACCGCGCCGATCAGCAGCCCCAGGATCAGCGCGGGGACCCAGGGCATGTCGTGTTCGACCATCATCACCGCGCAGGCCGCGGAGACGAACGCGGCGAGCGAGCCGACCGACAGGTCGATGTGGCCCGCGATGATCACGATCATCATGCCGATGGCCAGCACCAGGATGTAGCTGTTCTGCAGGACCAGGTTGGTGACGTTGTTCGGCTTGAGGAGGACGCCGTCCGTCCATATCTGGAACAGGACGACGATCAGGCCGAGCGCGACGAGCATGCCGTACTGCCGCATGTTGCGGCGCGCGGCGTCCATGAGCAGCGCCCCCGTGGAGGCGCGTCCGGACGGAGGTGCCGGTGGGGCGCCCTTCGGTGTGTCGCCCTTCGGCGTGTCGGTGGTGACGGGACCCATGTCGACTACCTCGTGTTCTTGGTCATGTGGCGCATCAGTACTTCCTGGGTCGCTTCCGCCCGCGGGATCTCACCGGTGAGCCGGCCGGCCGCCATCGTGTAGATGCGGTCGCACATGCCGAGCAGCTCGGGGAGTTCCGAGGAGATGAAGACGACCGCCTTGCCCTCCGCGGCGAGCTGGTCGATGACGGTGTAGATCTCGTACTTGGCGCCGACGTCGATCCCGCGGGTGGGCTCGTCGAGGATCAGCACATCGGGACCCGCGAAGATCCATTTGCTGAGCACGACCTTCTGCTGGTTGCCGCCGGAGAGCCGTCCGACCTTCTCGAACACCGTGGGCGTCTTGATGTTCATGCTCTTGCGGTACGACTCGGCGACCCGGCTCTCCTCGTGCTCGTCGACGATCCCGCGCCTGGCCACCCGGGACAGCGCGCCCAGGGTGATGTTGCGGCCGACGGTGTCGATGAGGTTGAGCCCGTACTGCTTGCGGTCCTCGGTGACGTACGCGATCCCGTGACCGACGGCCTCCGGCACCGTCCTGGTCCGGATCTCCGTGCCGTCCTTGAGGACCGTCCCGCTGATGTTGCGGCCGTAACTGCGGCCGAACACGCTCATCGCCAGCTCGGTGCGGCCGGCGCCCATCAGCCCCGCGATCCCGACGATCTCGCCCCTGCGGACCTCGACGGAGACCCCGTCCACGACCTTGCGCTGCTGGTCGATGGGGTGGTGCACGGTCCAGTCCCGCACCTCCAGCGCGGGCCGGGCCGCCGGATCGCCCTCGTACGGGGTGCGTTCGGGGAAGCGGTGGTCGAGATCGCGGCCGACCATGCCCCGGATGATCCGGTCCTCGGTGGTCGACTCCGCGCGCACATCGAGCGTCTCGATGGTCCTGCCGTCCCGCAGGATGGTGACGGAGTCCGCCACCTCCGAGATCTCGTTCAGCTTGTGCGAGATGATGATCGAGGTGATGCCCTGATCCCTCAACTCCTTGATGAGCCGCAGGAGCTGGGCGCTGTCGCTGTCGTTGAGCGCGGCCGTCGGCTCGTCCAGGATCAGCAGCTTGACCCGCTTGGCGAGCGCCTTGGCGATCTCCACGAGCTGCTGCTTGCCCACGCCGATGTCGGCGACCCGGGTCCCCGGATGCTCGTCCAGACCGACCCGCTTGAGCAGCTCGGCGGCGTGCCGGAGCGTGTCGTTCCAGTTGATGAAGCCCCGGTTGGCGTGCTCGTTGCCCAGGAAGATGTTCTCGGCGATCGACAGATAGGGGATGAGGGCGAGTTCCTGATGGATGATGACGATGCCCTGGGCCTCGCTGGCCCGGATGTCCTTGAAGGCGCAGGCGGAGCCCTCGAAGAGGATCTCCCCCTCGTAACTCCCGTGCGGGTGGACCCCGCTGAGCACCTTCATCAGGGTCGACTTGCCCGCGCCGTTCTCGCCGCAGATCGCGTGCACCTCACCCGGGGCCACGGTCAGGGTGACATCGGAGAGCGCCTTGACCCCGGGGAAGGTCTTGACGATGGAACGCATCTCCAGGACGGGGGCCGCCGCACCGGCGGCCCCCGTCGTACCGACGGGAAGGGTCACTTCAGGTCCTCGGCCTTGAGGTAGCCGGAGTCCACCAGTTCCTTCTGGTAGTTGGACTTGTCGACGCTGACCGGCGTCAGCAGGAACGCCGGGACGACCTTGGACTTGTTGTTGTACGACTTCTCGTCGTTGACCTCGACCTTCTTGTCGTTCAGCATCGCGTCCGTCATCTGGGCGGCCGTCCTGGCCAGCAGGCGGATGTCCTTGTAGACGGTCATGGTCTGCTGGCCGGCGATGATCGACTTCACCGAGGCGACCTCGGCGTCCTGCCCGGTGACCAGCGGATACGGCTTCGCCTTCGTCCCGTAGCCGTCGGACCTGAGCGACGACAGGATGCCGATGGAGATCCCGTCGTACGGCGAGAGGACCGCGTCGACCTTCTCCGAGCCGTACGCCCTGGTGAGCAGGTCGTCCATGCGCCTCTGGGCCGTGCCGCCGTCCCAGCGCAGGGTGGTGATCTGGTTCAGCTGGGTCTGTCCGCTGCGCACGACGAGCTGCTTGTCGTCGAGGAACGGCTTGAGGGTCTTCATCGCGCCGTTGAAGAAGTACTGGGTGTTGTTGTCGTCGGGGGAACCGGCGAACAGCTCGATGTTGAACGGGCCCTTCTTGCCGCCCTCCTTCAGCCCCAGCTTCTCGATCAGGTAGGTGGCCTGGAGGACACCGACCTTCTCGTTGTCGAACGACGCGTAGTAGTCGACGTTCTTGGTGCCGAGGATCAGCCGGTCGTACGAGATGACCTTGATCTTCTGGTCGGCGGCCTGCTGGAGCACATCGCTCAGGGCGCTGCCGTCGATCGCCGCGACGATCAGTACGTCCACGCCCTTGGTGATCATGTTCTCGATCTGGGCGACCTGTTGGGCAACGTTGTCTTCGCCGTACTGGAGGTCGGTCTTGTAGCCGAGCTTCTTCAGTTCGGCGACAACGTTGTTGCCGTCCGCGATCCAGCGCTCGGACGACTTGGTCGGCATCGCGATGCCGACGGTGGAGCCCTTGCCGCCCTTGGTTTCGTCCTTGCCGCCCCCCTCGCTGCTCTGCCCGCAGGCGGTCAGTGAGAGCGCCAGGGAGAGCGCGGTAACGGCGAGTGCGGCTCGGCGAGTTCGCATGGGTACATCAGTCCTTGTCGTCGTTCATCAGAGGGAAGCGGCTGAGCGGACCCGGCAGCCGGGAGCCGAGCGGCGACATGCCGCCGTCGGCGCCGTGGCGGCCGAGCAGATCGAGGACGAGCCTGCCGCGCCGCACCCGTTCCCGGGCGCTGCTGAGGGCGGTCTCGCGGAGTTGGGCACCGAAAGGGTAGATGCCCGGGGACTTCGACAGGCCGAACTTGAGGTACAGCGGGGCGCCGCGCCGGATCAGCTCCGCCGCCTCGTACATCCGGATGTAGCCGCCGAGGTCGTCGGGGGCCTCGATGTAGAGGTCCATGGGGGCGCGGCTGACCCGGCGGATCTCGGTGAAGTGCGCGAGCGTCAGGTCCGAGGGGATGTTGATGGAGTCGGCGCCGAGGTGCTCGAAGACGGCGTACGACGCCGGGTTGACCGGGCCGATCAGCGCCGAGACCTTGATCGTGGTGTCGGCCGGCAGCACGCCCTGGGCGCGCAGCCGGTGCAGCGTCCACAGCACGCCCTCGTCGGCGACGAGCAGGCACTTCACACCGAGTGCGGTGGCGCGCAGCGCGTCCTCGACACAGCCGGCCACCGCGTCGTGGCCGCGGGCGCGCAGTCCCGCGCCCCCGGAGTCCGTACGGGTCGAGCCGCCGATGTCCCAGGTGCCGCGCGGTCCGGTGAACAGGCACAGCTCGATGTCGCGGGAGGCGCAGGCGTCGACCATCTCGGTGATGTCGGCGTCGGAGAGCATCCACACGCCGCTGCCCTGGCTGATGCGGTGGACCGGCACATCGAGCCGGGCGGACTCCTTGAGGACCTCGGCCAGGCTCTCCGGGCCCTCCACGGAGGGGATCTCGGTCCGCCACAGTCCCCCGTCGGGGAAGGCGTGGGCGGAGGCGTCCGCGGGGTTGAGGGCGGGCGCGGCGAGGCCGAGCGTGGCGAGCGCCTGCTCGCCGGGACGGCGGGGGGCGGGGGCTGATGCGTCGGTCACGGACGAGTCCTTCGGTTCGGTCCTGCGCACGGGGCGTCGTACGCGTCGGTCGTGTGCGGTGCGGGCGGTGCTCCGGGCGGTGCGGGCGGTCCGGGATGTGCGGGCAGTGCGGATGGTCTGAGCGGTGCGGGCCGTACGGGCGGTGCGGTGGCGCGGTGGTGCGCGGGTGGTGCCGGGCGTCGGCTCTCGGGAGCGGCGGTCACGGGAGCAGCAGCACCTTTCCCGTACCCGGATCTCCGCCGCCCACCAGCGCCACGGCCTCGCCGAACCGCTCCAGCGGGAACTCGTGGGTGATCAGCGGCCCCGGGTTCAGGACCCCCGAGGTGAAGGCCCGTACGGCGAAGGCCCAGGCGGCGGAGGGCGCGCCGAAGACTCCGTGCACGGCGAGTTGACCGAGCGTCAGAACCGCCGGGTCGATCCCGGTGGCGCCGGGGGCGAACATACCGGTCAGCACCACCCGGCCGCCACGCCGGGCCAGTTGACAGGCCGCGGCGGCGCTGGTCGGCGCCCCGGCGGTCTCCACGACCAGGTCGTAGCGCCCGTGCGCCTCCTTGGCCTCCTCCGGGGTGCCGGCGTCCGTCGCCCCGAACTTCCGTGCCGTGGCGCCGCGTTCGGCCCGCAGGTCGATGACCGTCAGCTCGGCGGGGGAGGTGGCGGCCAGCAGCTGGACCGCGAGCAGCCCGAGCGTGCCCGCCCCGACCACGGCGATCCGCTCGCCCGGCTCGGGCCGCCCGGCCCGTACCGCCGCGGAGACCACCGCGGCCGGCTCCAGCAGGGCGGCCGCCCGCAGATCGGCGTCGTCGTCCAGCAGGTGCAACAGGCGCCCGGGCACCACGACATGGTCGGCGAAGGCACCCGGGACGGTGAAGCCCGTCTCCTCGTACCCGCCCGTGCACAGCGAGGTCTCGCCGGTGCGGCAGCGCGCGCAGGTCCCGCAGGCGCGGAACCCCTCGGCGACGGTCCTGCGCCCGACCAGCTCCGGCGCCACTCCGGGGCCGACCGCCTCGACGGTCCCCGACCACTCGTGGCCCGGTGTCACCGGGTAGCGCACATAGGCCGGGTCGCGGTGGCCGTCGTACACCTCCCGGTCGCTCATGCAGATACCGGCCGCGGCGACCCGTACCCGCACCTCACCGGGGCCCGGCGCGGGCACCTCGCCGGTCACCAGGCGGTGTGTGCCGGGCCGTTCGACGACGACCGATCTGCCGGTCGGCGCCGCACCGGGCCGGTCGCTCATCGCTTCTCCTTCGGGTCGCGCTTCTCCCAGCCCTCGGCCCACAGGTCGAACCGCGCCTGCTGCTGCGGGAATTCCGCCGCGGCCTCCACGTCGAACTCGACACCGAGCCCCGGCGCGTGGGAGATCTCGAAGCAGCCCGTCTCAGGGTCGACCTGCGGAGCACCCTTGACCACCTTCTTGATCTCCGCGTCGGCGAAGTCGTTGAAGTGCTCAAGAATCTTGAAGTTCGGTGTGCAGGCTGCCACTTGGAGGCTGGCGGCGGTCAGCACCGAGCCACCGACATTGTGCGGTGCGATCAGCGTGTAGTGCGTCTCGGCGGTCGCCGCCAGCTTCCGCGTCTCCAGGATGCCGCCGATGTGGCCCACGTCCGGCTGGATGATGTCGGCGGCCTGCGACTCGAAGAGCTCCCGGAACTCGATCCGGTCGTGGATGCGTTCACCGGTCGCGATCGGCAGGTCGACCTTGTCGGCGACCTTGCTCAGCGCCTTCAGGTTCTCCGGCGGCACCGGCTCCTCCAGCCAGGCCGGGGCGAACGGCTCCAGCTCACGCGCCAGCCGTACGGCGGTCGACGGGCTGAACCGGCCGTGCATCTCCAGCATCAGCTCGGACTCGGGCCCGATCGCGTCCCGTACCGCCTCGATCAGCGCCACGGCCTCGTTGCTCGCCGCCCGGTCCAGCTCGAAGTGGCCGGTGCCGAACGGGTCGATCTTCAGGGCCCGGTAGCCGCGCGCCATCACGGCCTGGGCCGCCTTGTGGTACGCGTCGGGGGTGCGCTCGGTGGTGTACCAGCCGTTCGCGTACGCCTTGACGCGGTCGGTGACCTTCCCGCCGAGGAGCTGCCACACCGGCACGCCCAGCGCCTTGCCCTTGATGTCCCAGCAGGCCATCTCGACGACCGCGATGCCCGACATGACGATCTCGCCGGCGCGTCCGTAGTCGCCGTACTTCATCCGGCGTACGAGGTCCTCTACCGCGAAGGGGTCCGATCCACGAAGATGGTTGGCCTCGGCTTCGCGCAGATACCCGACGAGCGCGTCCGTCCTGCCGAGCATCCTCGTCTCACCGACGCCGGTGAGACCTTCGTCGGTATGGACGAGGACGTAGGTGAGGTTACGCCAGGGCGTACCGACGACGTGTGTGCTGATTCCCGTGATGCGCAAGACTGGTCCCCAGGGTGTGTTCGGTATTTCGTCACACGTTCGAAATCGTGGCGTGACGGTATTCAGACGCTCCGAGGGGTGTCAATGGGTTGCGCGGCGGTTAGCCTGTGTTCGTCATTCCGGCCGATGGCCGAAGTACCGAACGAGACGGGTGGGTGGTCGGCCATGGGACGGCTCGTCCCCGCGGTGACGCGGGCCCTGGACATTCTCGAACTGTTCCTGGAGGGCGACGGGACGCTCTCCGCGCCCGATGTCATCCGCAAACTGCAACTGCCGCGCACCACCGTGCACGAGCTGATCACCACGCTCGCCGCGCGCTCGTACCTGGCACCGGTACCGGGACAGCCCGGCCGCTACCGGCTCGGCGTGCGCTCCTACCAGCTCGGCAGCCGGTACGCCGAGCAGCTCGACCTCGCGGCCGAGGGCCGGCAGGTCGCCCGCGAGGTCGCCGAGACCTGCGACGAGACCGTCCATGTCGCCATCCTGGAGGGGACCGACGTCATCTACATCGCGAAGGTGGACTCCACGCACGCGGTCCGGATGGTGTCCGCCGCCGGGCGCAGACTGCCCGCCCACTGCACCTCGGTCGGCAAGATGCTGCTCGCCTCGCTCTCCGAGGGCGAGCTGGCGGCCCGTATCGACGGCCACGAGTTCATCGCGATGACGCCCGACAGCATCACCGACCCCGAGGTGCTGCACGCGGAGCTGGCGGGGATCAGGGAGCACGGCGTCGCCGTCGAGCACCGCGAGTCGAACCCCGACGTGAGCTGTGTGGCCGCGCCGGTACGGGACCGGGCGGGCCGGGTCGTCGCCGCGCTGTCCATCTCCGTACCGATGATCCGCTGGAGCGACGAGCGCGAGAAGGAGCTGTCCCAGCTCGCGGTCAAGGGCGCGAGCGCGCTCTCCGTACGCCTCGGACACCGCCCCCGGCCCTGAGGGCGGGGCCGGGGCCAGGGGGGAAGCGTGCCAGGGGTGACACGGGCGTCGTGGGTGTCATCGGCGAGGGCAGTACGGGGGAAATCCCCTATTGTCACAACAATCTGACGTCGAAGGTGCCTGTCATCCTTACGGCGGATATTCTCGCCCCGTGAACACCCCTGATCCCACGGCGCTCAAACTCTCGGTGAACCGGTCGAGTCCGGTGCCGCTCTACTACCAGCTCGCCCAGCAGCTGGAGAGCGCCATCGAGCACGGCGGGCTCGCCCCCGGGAGCCTGCTCGGCAACGAGATCGAGCTGGCCGGCCGGCTCGGGCTGTCGCGCCCCACCGTCCGGCACGCCATCCAGTCGCTGGTCGACAAGGGGCTGCTGGTCCGCCGCCGGGGCATCGGGACCCAGGTCGTGCACAGCCAGGTCAAGCGCCCGCTGGAGCTGAGCAGCCTCTACGACGACCTGCGGGAGGCCGGACAGAGCCCCACCACCCGCGTCCTGCGCAACACGACGGAGCCCGCCTCGGCCGAGGTGGCCGCCGCGCTCGGGGTCGCCGAGGGCAGCGAGGTCGTCGCCCTGGAGCGGCTGCGGCTGAGCCACGCGGAACCGATGGCGTACATGCGTAACTTCCTGCCGCCGGGCCTGCTGCGCCTGGACACCGAGGAGTTGGAGGAGACCGGGCTCTACCGGCTGATGCGGGCCGTCGGGATCACCCTGCACAGCGCCCGCCAGACGGTCGGCGCGCGCAACGCCACCGCGCCGGAGGGCGAGAGCCTGGACGAGGCCGAGGGTGCCGCGCTGCTGACGATGCAGCGCACGACGTACGACGACACCGGCCGCGCCGTCGAGTTCGGCACCCACATCTACCGGGCCTCGCGGTACGCCTTCGAGTTCCGGCTCCTCGTCCAGTCCTGACCGCTCCTCGCCCCTTCGCAGCCGACGGCGGAGACATCGGCCGGCACCCGGACGCCCGTCCGCAGGAAGGCATGGTGACACAGCGGCACCGTTCCGATCTGGATCGATCCATGAGCCGGGGGACCGGGGAGTCACGACATCGGAGAGTCGCGACATCGGGGAGTCGCGGATTCGGCGCGGGCGGCGGACGGCGGCTCTCCCGGGTATCCGCGGCGTTATCGTGCTGTGACGTCCAGATGAAGTGTTGTCCTGACAAACCATTGACACCGGGCCCCGGCTGGAGTTTGCTCCAGTCCTGCAACGGCGACGTCGCGTCCCTCCGTTGCGGTCCGGTGGGCCCAGGCCCCCTCTCCGCCCACTCACTCCGTGAGGTGCAGGACGATGAACCGCACGATCCGCTCCCCCCGCTCCCGCAGAACCCTCGCCGCCGCGGCCGTCGGCATGGCGGCGGTCCTCCTGGCCGCGGGCTGCTCCAGCGAGTCCGGTGGCAAGAAGGCCCAGGAGAACCAGGACTCCGCGACGACCGGCAAGGCGACCACCCCGCGCATGAAGATCGCGATGGTCACCCACGCGGCGCCCGGGGACACCTTCTGGGACATCATCCGCAAGGGCGCCCAGGCCGCGGCGGACAAGGACAACGTCGACCTCGTCTACTCCAGCGACGAGCGCGCCGCCGACCAGGCCAACCTGGTCCAGAACGCCATCGACCAGAAGGTCGACGGCATCGCGGTCACCGCGGCCAAACCCGAGGCGATGAAGGCCGTGCTCGCCAAGGCGGAGCAGGCCGGCATCCCCGTCGTCGGCTTCAACGCCGGTCTCGACGACTGGAAGGAGCTCGGGCTCCTGTCCTACTTCGGCCAGGACGAGGGCGTGACGGGCGAGGCGTTCGGCGACCGGCTCAACGAGGTGGGCGCCAAACACAGCATCTGTGTCATCCACGAGCAGGGGCATGTCGCCCTGGAGGCGCGCTGCGCGGGTGTGAAGAAGACGTTCCGGGGCAAGACCGAGATCCTCTACGTCAACGGCAAGGACATGCCGTCGGTGAAGTCGACCATCGAGGCCAAGCTCCAGCAGGACAGCTCGATCGACTACGTCGTCACCCTCGGCGCCCCGTTCGCGCTCACCGCGGTCCAGTCCGCGAAGGACACCGGCAGCAAGGCGGCGGTGGCCACCTTCGACCTCAACAAGGAACTGGCCGGCGCGGTCAAGGACGGCGACGTGAAATTCGCCGTGGACCAGCAGCCGTACCTCCAGGGCTATCTGGCGGTCGACAACCTCTGGCTGTACAGGAACAACGGCAACTTCAGCGGTGGCGGCGCGGAACCGGTCCTGACAGGACCGGCGTTCGTGGACGAGACGAACGTCGACAGGATCGCGCGGTTCGCCGAGAAGGGAACCCGGTGATGAGCGCGGGGTCGGCGGTGAGCCCGGCGGCCGGTCCCGCCCCGGCGGCGCCGGAGCCGCCGGGACCCGCCGGGGCCGGTGGCCGGGACGGCCGCACCGCGCGGCGCCCGCCGGTGCACCGGCTGCTCGCCCGGCCGGAGATCGGCGCGCTGATCGGCGCGGTGGCCGTCTACGTCTTCTTCTTCTCCGTCGCGCCCACCTTCCGGCAGTTCGACTCGCTCAACACCATGCTCTACCAGGCGTCGACCATCGGGATCATGGCGCTGGCCGTGGCGCTGCTGATGATCGGCGGTGAGTTCGACCTGTCGGCCGGCGTCGCCGTGGTCACCTCCGCGCTCACCGCCTCCATGGTCGCCTTCCAGCTCTCCATGAACGTCTGGGTGGGCGTGGTCTTCGCGCTGGTGGTCTCCCTCGCCGTCGGGGCCTTCAACGGATTCCTGCTCGTCAGGACCGGTCTGCCCAGCTTCCTGGTCACCCTCGGCACCTTCCTGATGCTCCAGGGCGCCAACCTCGCGGTCACCAAACTGATCACCGACAACGTCGCCACCGACTCCATCCGGGACATGGACGGTTTCGACCAGGCCCGCGCGGTCTTCTCCTCCGAACTCACGGTCGGCGGGACCGGCGTCCGGATCACGGTGGTGTGGTGGGTGGTCTTCGGCGTCCTGGCCACCTGGGTGCTGCTGCGCACCAAGTACGGCAACTGGATTTTCGCGGTCGGCGGCAACCAGGACAGTGCCCGCGCCGTCGGTGTTCCCGTGACCTTCACCAAGATCACCCTGTTCATGATCGTCGGCTTCGCCGCCTGGTTCGTCGGCATGCACCAGCTCTTCGCCTTCAACACCGTCCAGTCGGGCGAGGGCATCGGCAACGAACTGCTCTACATCGCCGCCGCGGTGATCGGCGGCTGCGTACTGACCGGCGGGTACGGGTCGGCCTTCGGCCCGATGGTCGGCGCGTTCATGTTCGGCATGGTCACCCAGGGCATCGTCTACGCCAACTGGAACCCCGACTGGTTCACGTTCTTCCTCGGCGCGATGCTGCTCGTCGCCGTCCTCCTCAATCTGTGGGTACGCAAGCAGGCGACCCGGAGGTGAACCCCATGGCAACCACCACGACCGCCCAGGGCGGGAGCACCGGCCGCGGCGGCGGCGCGCCGGTCGTCGAACTGCGCGGAGTCGGCAAGAGGTACGGCAACATCCGCGCCCTGTACGGCGTCGACCTGGCCGTCGGTCCGGGCCGGGTGAGCTGTGTGCTGGGCGACAACGGCGCGGGCAAGTCCACCCTGATCAAGATCATATCCGGGCTGCACCAGCACACCGAGGGTGAGTTCCTCATCGACGGCGAGCCCGTCCGGCTGACCACCCCGCGCGAGGCGCTGGGCCACGGCATCGCCACCGTCTACCAGGACCTCGCCACCGTACCGATGATGCCGGTGTGGCGGAACTTCTTCCTCGGCTCCGAGCTGACCCGGGGCCGCTGGCCGGCCAGGATGCTCGACATCCCGCGCATGAAGAGCGTGACCGACCAGGAACTGCGCAACATGGGCATCGTGCTCGACGATCTCGACCAGCCCGTCGGCTCGCTCTCCGGCGGTCAGCGGCAGTCCGTGGCCATCGCCCGCGCGGTGTACTTCGGCGCCCGGGTGCTGATCCTGGACGAGCCGACCGCCGCGCTCGGGGTCAAACAGTCCGGGGTCGTGCTCAAGTACATCGCCGCCGCCCGGGAACGCGGCCTGGGCGTCATCTTCATCACCCACAACCCGCACCACGCCTACATGGTCGGCGACCACTTCACGGTGCTGCGCCTCGGCACCCTCGAACTCAGCTCCGCGCGCGACGAGGTCAGCCTCGAAGCCCTCACCGACCATATGGCCGGGGGCGCCGAACTCACCGCGCTCAAGCATGAGTTGGCGCAGGTCTCCGGGGTGGACACGGCGAAGCTCCCCGAAGCGGCCCGGACCGGGACCGAGGCCGGGACCGAGGCCGCGAACGGCACCGGGTGACCCCCTGGCACTAGGCTGGGAGTCCGCCCGTATCCGTACCTGTGCCCGTAAACCCGTCCTGGAGTACCGCATCCCATGGCCCGACGCCCCGCACCCCGCCGCCGTCCCGGCCGAACCGTCCGGACCGGCCGGTCCTCGGGGGCGGGGCGGCCCGTCACCGGCGGGTCGCCCTGCCCCTGCGGAGGGAGCGCTCCGTACGGCTCGTGCTGCGGGCGGTTCCACACCGGGTCCGAGACGGTGGGCGGCGGCGCCACCCCGCCCACCGCCGAGCTGCTGATGCGCTCCCGCTACAGCGCCTTCGTCGTGCTCGACGCCGCGTACCTGCTCAGGACCTGGGATCCGGCGACCCGGCCGGCCCGTCTGGAGCTCGACCCCGGCACGCACTGGCAGGGCCTGGAGATCCTGGCGACCACCGAGGGCAGCGCCTTCCACACCACCGGCACGGTCACCTTCCGCGCCCGCTTCACCGACGACGGCCGCCCCGGCGAACTGCACGAGCGCAGCCGCTTCGCCCGGCACGCCGGAGCCTGGGTCTACGTGGACGGCACGTTCCTGGACTGACGGCGGTTCCTGGACTCACCGCCCCGTCAGCACCTCCGACAGGTCGTACCGCACCGGCTCCTCCAACTGCGCGTACGTACAGCTCGCCGGCGTACGGTCCGGCCGCCACCGGCGGAACTGCGTGGTGTGCCGGAACCGGTCGCCCTCCATGTGGTCGTACGCCACCTCACAGACCCGCTCGGGCCGCAGCGGCAGCCAGGACAGGTCCTTCGTCCCGGACCAGCGGCTCGGACCGCCCGGCAGCCGGGCGGTCTCGTGCGCGGCCTCCTCCGTCCAGGCCGCCCACGGGTGGCCCTCCGCGCTCTCCATGCGCAGCGGCGCCAGCTCCGCCGCCAGCTCGGCGCGGCGCCGCATGGGGAACGCGGCGCAGACCCCGACGTGCTGGAGGACGCCCGCCGTGTCGTACAGGCCGAGGAGGAGCGAACCGACCACCGGACCGCTCTTGTGCTCCCGGTAGCCGGCCACGACGGCGTCGGCGGTCCGCTCGTGCTTGATCTTGTACATGGACCGGACGTCCGGGCGGTACGGCAGATCGAGCGGCTTGGCCACCACCCCGTCGAGACCGGCTCCCTCGTACCGCTCGAACCACTCCCGCGCCACCTCGATGTCGGTGGTGGCGGGCGCGACATGGACGGGGGGACGCGCGGGGGAGAGCGCCGCCTCCAGCGCCTCCCTGCGGCGCGCCTGGTCCACGCCGAGCAGCGAGGCGTCGCCGAGCGCGAGCACGTCGAAGGCGACGAAGCTGGCCGGGGTGCGCGCGGCGAGCAGGTCCACCCGGGACTTCGCCGGATGGATCCGTTCCGTGAGCAGTTCGAAGTCGAGCCGGTCGCCGTGCACGATCACGATCTCGCCGTCGACGACACAGCGCTCGGGCAGCTCGGCGAGGAGCGCCGTGACCAGCTCGGGGAAGTAGCGGGTGAGCGACTTCCCGGTCCTGCTGCCGATCACCAGCTCGGCGCCGTCACGGTGCACGATCGCCCGGAAGCCGTCCCATTTGGCCTCGTACAGCATGCCGGGCGGGATACCGGCCACGGACTTGGCGAGCATCGGTCTCACGGGCGGCATCACCGGCAGGTCCATGGACCGATTGTCGGACAGAACCACCCGTACCGCCCGGCGTGTGCCCGCCCGCACCACCCGGGGTGTCCCCCCGGCGGCCGGTGCGTGACCCCGTCCAGTGATGCGCTCCGCGCGGGCCCGGCCTACCGTGGTCCCCATGGGCGCAGGCACGGGTGCGGCGGTGGAGCTGGCGGCGGGCGGCAGGACCGTACGGCTGTCCAGCCCCGGCAAGGTCTACTTCCCCGAGCGCGGCTACACCAAGCTGGACGTCGCGCGGTACTTCCTGGCCGTGGCGCCGGGCATCACCCGCGCGCTCCACGACCGTCCGACCACCCTGCAGCGCTTCCCCGAGGGCGTCGACGGCGAGTCCTTCTTCCAGAAGCGCGCCCCGAAGAACCTCCCCGGCTGGATCCCCACCGCCCGGATCGAGTTCCCCAGCGGACGCTCGGCCGACGAGATCTGCCCGACGGAGCCGGCCGCCGTCCTCTGGGCGGCCAATCTGGGCTGTCTCACCTTCCACCCCTGGCCGGTGCGGCGCGACGCCACCGACCACCCCGACGAACTGCGCATCGACCTCGATCCGCAGCCCGGCACCGGCTTCGCCGACGCGGTGCGGGCCGCCCACGAACTCCACGCGTTCCTCTCGGAACAGGGGCTGCGCGGCTGGCCCAAGACCTCCGGCGGACGGGGGCTGCACGTCTTCGTGCCGATCGAGCCACGCTGGACGTTCACCGAGGTACGGCGGTGTGCCATCGCCGTCGGCCACGAGCTGGAGCGAAGGATGCCCGGCCGGGTGACCACCGCGTGGTGGAAGGAGGAGCGCGGCGAGCGGATCTTCGTCGACTACAACCAGACCGCGCGGGACCGCACCATCGCCTCCGCCTACTCCGTACGCCCCCGCCCGCACGCCCCGGTCTCCGCGCCGCTGCGCTGGGAGGAGCTGGACGATGTGACGCCGGACGACTTCGACCTGGCGACGATGCCGGTGCGCTACGCCGAAGTGGGCGACGTACACGCGGAGATGGCGGACCGGCCGCACCGGCTCGACGGGCTGCTCGAACTCGCCGACCGGTACGAACGCGACCACGGGCTGGGGGACATGCCGTACCCGCCGGACTACCCGAAGATGCCGGGGGAGCCGAAGCGGGTGCAGCCGAGCCGCGCGAAGCGCGAGAGTTCGTGAACGCGGCGAGGACTAATCGGAATCGCGCTGGAACTGTGCGGCGTGGTCGTCGGGCCATCCCTTACCGGCGAGCCAGTCCTTGAAGCCGGATTGGTTGGGTTGGTCGAGTCCTTCGATGAACAGGTACTTGCGGGGGATGTCGCCCTCGTGCGCCCACGCGCCGTTGGTCGACTTGCCGCCCAGCCCCTCGGGCCGGTCACCCTTCAAGTTGCCTTTCGAGAACACTCCGGGCTGGCTCAGATCCAGCATTCGGATTTTTACGTTGACGGTGCTGTCCTTTGCGAGGGACTCGACGATTCCCGTAACGCCCTTGAGCCCCTTGACCGTGGCATCCCACATGAAGACATGCTTGTGGTGCCCCATTTTCTCGCTGCCTTCGGAGAGTTTTATGTCGAGGCTCGCGGCTGTCTTCAGGCCGCTCGTATTGAGCGAGAGGCGTAGCTGTTCGAGGCCCTTGTCCTGTTTGTCGATGGCGACATGGGTGTATTCCCGAGAGTGCTCCTCGCGGTCCGGCGCGCGCTGCACGCCGGTGCCGAAGGCTCGCTGCGCGGGCGCGGATCGTCCATGGCCCGCACCGTGTGTCTGCCGCTGCACAGCGAGCGAAACGGCCGCATTCCCCGCGCTCTGCTGAAGCGCCGTCACCACACCCGGCGTGAGGGCGGCTCCGGGAGAGAACGCCGCCGGACGCGGTGCGCTCGATGGGGTACGGGAAGCGGAGGGCTGCGGTTTCGTCCTGTCCGGAGCCTTGACTGAATCCTGTGCATGCATGCGACGAAACCTTCTGATAAGCCTATGCGATCTACGCTACATGTGTATGCAGCAAGCGTGCTCGACCGCAAGGGCAGGAAGGGTACTGTTCGCTGCCCTTTGGGGAAGAGGTAACCCCGCCCGATACACATCGGGCGGGGTTACCTGCCTCACGAGGCAGGCACTCCACGCAGGGAGGGAGCGCCTGCCGAGAGGGGACGCACCGTCAGCGGGCCGCTACGGCGGTCACAGCTCCTTGATGCGGATGTCGCGGTACGAGATGACGTCCGTCGTGCCGTGGACCTGGAGCCCGACATAACCGGTGGCGTACCGCCGGCCGTCCGTGCCCGGGTCACCGGCGCGTTCGGGGTAGAACGTCTGCCCGCCCACGTTGTCGAACTCGTTGATCAGCACCCCGTTGCGCAGGATCGTGTAGTGCTGACCCTCCACCCGGATCTCGTAGTCGTTCCAGGTGCCCTTCGGGGTGACGCCCGCGCCGCCCAGACCCACGCGGTCGAAGCCGTAGATCGAGCCGGTCTTGTACATGTCGCCGTCCGGGCGGTCCAGGATCTGGATCTCGTGCCCGTAGTTGATGGCGACCCACTCGGGGCGGGACTCCTCCGGGTGGTTGTGGACGTTCGGGAACCGTACGAACACACCGCCGTTGGCGTTGCCGTTGCCCGGGGCGTCGTCACGGAACTGGAGCTTCAGCGAGAAGTCGCCGTACTGGCGCTGCGGGAACCACAGCATGCCCATGCCCGCGACGGTGGTGCTGCTGGTGATGGCGCCGTCGCCGCTCAGCGCGAACTTGCCGCCGCCGACCTGCTCCCACTTGGCCAGGGACTCGGCCGTGCCGTCGAAGAGCGGGCGGTAGCCCTCGGTCTGCCCGGGGGTGCCGATCTTCGACTGCTTGGCGGCCTTGGTGATCTTCCTGAACTCCCGGTCGTCGATGACGTTGTCGGTCAGGAGCTTGTCGAGCACGCTGTCGACGTGCTTGAGGAAGAGGGCCTGCGAGGTCCACTCCTTCTCGTCCTCGATCAGCTCGTTGATCGTGCACCGGTTACGGGTCAGCCGGTTCGGCACGCCCGAGTCGACCGTGCCCACGATGACCGTCAGCCGCTCGTCGAACTCCGGGCAGTTGGGGGCCGGTACGCCGCCGCCCTGCGCGACGGTGAACGAGACCTGCTTGGCCTGCGCGGTGTTGCCCGCCTTGTCGGTCGCCCGGTAGGAGAGCGCGTGGTAGCCGACCCGGTCGACGATGACCGGGGTGGTGTACGCGAGGTAGGGGCCGCTGTCGAGGGAGTACTCGATCCGGTCCACACCCGACTCGGAGTCGGTCGCCGTGAGCGTCACCTTCGCGCTGGTGATGTAGGCGCCGTTGGAGTTCTTGTCGCCGGTCACCACCGCTCCGGTCACCGGCGGGGTGGTGTCCTTGACCGGCGGCTCCACCACCGTGAACGACACCGACTTGACCGCCGCCGCGTTGCCCGCCTTGTCGGTGGCGCGGTAGCGGACCGTGTGCGTGCCGACCTCGTGGACCATCACCGGGGCGGTGTACGGCTGCCAGGCGCCGTCGGCACCGAGCGCGTACTCGATGGTGTTGACGCCCGAACCGGTGTCGGAGGCGGTGACGGTGACCGTGGCCATCGACAGGTAGTCGCCCGCCTCGTCCTGGTCACCGCTCACGGTCGCCGAGGTCTCCGGCGCCGTGGTGTCGTCGGTCGGCGGGGCGACCACGGTGAACGCGACCGACTTCTCCTCGGACGCGTTGCCCGCCTTGTCCGTGGCGCGGTACCTGACGGTGTGCTCGCCGACCTGGTCGACCACCACCGGGGCGGTGTACGGCTGCCACGGGCCGTCGGCGCCGACCGCGTACTCGGTGGTCGCCACCCCGGATCCGTCGTCGGTCGCAGTCACGGACACCTTCGCCGAACCGACGTACGCGCCGTCGGCGTTCTGCTGGCCCTCGACCTTGGCGGAGGTGGTGGGAGCGGTGGTGTCGTCACCGCCGCCCGCCTCGGTCACGGTGAGGATGCCGGTCATCTGGCCGTGTCCCGGGATGACGCACGAGAAGCGGTACTTGCCCGGGGTCAGGTTGACCTCGGTGGTGTACTTGCCGCCGTTGGCGTCAGTCGGGTTGGCCAGGATGTTCAGCGGTACGTCGTTGTTGTACTCGGGATCCGACACGTCGAAGGTGAGGGTGTGCGGCATGCCGAGGGTGTTGCCGGTGGCCGCGCTGTTCTCGAAGACGATCGTGGTCGGCCCGGCCACCGCGGTGGTCGGGAAGCTCAGGTACTTGTCGATGGCGTTGCCCGCGGTCCAGGTGAGCACCTGGGCCGCCGCCGTGCTCGCGTCCGGACGCCTGTCGTCGCCGGCGCCGCTCGACGGCTGCCCGACGGCCGCCGTCGAGGTCAGCCCCAGCACCATCAGCAACGCGCCCAGGAGGGCTGTCCACAGGCGTGGCGACCGGTGGGCCGCCCGGCGCCCCGGCCGTTGTCTCAACTCGCGTCTCACTGCGCCGCCTTCCTGGCCAGGTCACCGGCGGCCGGGGTCGGCTCGCCGCCCTTGTACGTCACGCGCCAGAGCGCGGACTGGGAGTCGGAGGTGAAGAAGCCGCGCCCGTAGTCGAGGACGTAGAGCGAGCCGTCCGGGGCGAACTTCCAGTCCATCAGGTTGCGGATGCCGCCCTGACCGACCGGGATGATCTTCTTCAGGGTCTCGGCGTGCACGGGGAGCCCGCCCTTGCCCACGGTCTTCGGATCGGTCACCACCGCGTGGCGCGGGCTGTCCGTCGCGTCGTAGAAGTCGCCGACGAACCACTTGCCGTCCCAGTACTCCGGCCACTTCGCCGCGCTCGTGCTCTGCGCGTCGTACCGGTAGACCGGGCCGTTCATGGTCGCCTGGCCGCCGCCCTTGAGCCATGGCAGCAGGAAGGTGCTCTCCTCGGCCTTGTAGCTGGGGATGCCGTTGGCGTCACGCGGGAAGTCGGGGGCGCCGCCCTGGGGCGAGTACCAGATGGTGTTGCCGGTGACGGGCGGCAGGTTCACCAGGCCGTCGTTGTGGGGCGACTCGTTCTTCGGGGCGGCGCAGTTGTACCACCCCAGCGGCTTGGACGGGTCGGGCAGGTTACGGTCCCGGTAGGGCTGGTTGTTGCCCATGCAGAACGGCCAGCCGTGGTTGCCCGCCTTGGTGATCGCGGAGAACGTGTCGTACTTCGCCGGACCCCACGTGGTGCTCGGCGCCCCGGCGTCCGGGCCGACCCAGCCGGCGTACAGGGTGTCGGTCTTCCGGTCGATCGAGATCCGGGAGGGGTTGCGCACGCCCATCACATAGATCTCGCCACGGGTCTTGCCGCCGCCCTCGGCCTGCTCCTTGCCGGTGAAGAGGTTCCCCTCGGGCAGGGTGTAGGTGCCGTCCGGCTCCGGGTGGATCCGCAGGATCTTCCCGTTGAGGTTGTTGGTGTTGCCCGCGGTGCGGCGCGCGTCGGCGAAGGCGACGCCCTTGTACGTGGGCTCCGGGTTGTTGCCGGAGTAACCCTCGCTGAAACCGGAGGAGTTGTTGTCACCGGTCGCGATGTACAGGTTGCCCTTGGAGTCCCAGGCCATGCCGCCGCCGGAGTGGCAGCAGCTGTTCACCTGAACCGGCCACTTCAGCAGGACCTTCTCGGAGGCGAGGTCCAGCTTGTTCGTCGCGCTGTCCAGCGTGAAGCGGGAGACGCGCCGCTCGGCCATCCGGGTGTCACGGTTGAGCTGTGAGTGCGGTGTGTAGTGCAGGTACACCCAGCCGTTGGTCGCGAAGGCGGGGTCCAGCTCGATCCCGAGCAGCCCCTCCTCGACCTTGATCAGCTCGCCGCCGCCGCCCTTGTTGCCGAAGACGGTGAGGGCGCCCGCGAGGGTCACCTTCTTCGTCTTCGGGTCGTAGACGTGGACCTGGCCGAGGCCCTTGCCGACGTCCGGGTTGTTCCAGTCGGTGACCACGGGGGCCGCGTTGTCGCCGCCGCCGCGGCCGATGTACAGCACGCGCCCGTCGGGCGTGGTGACCATGCCGTGCGGCTCGCCGATCTGGTCCTGCTGACCGGCCTGGTTCGGCTGGGTGACGCGCTCCGCCGTGTAGTTGGAGTCGATCGTCGCCTTGCAGTCGGCGCGGGAGATCCGCGTCGTCCAGTTGAGGGCGCCGCGCAGGTGGTCGCGGAAGTCCGTCTCGGCGTACGACTCGGCCGTACCGCCCATGCCGGTGTAGAAGGACCGCCCGCCGGCGTAGTCACGGCACCAGGAGATCGGGTGGTCGGCCCCGTTGGCCCCGGTGGCCGGCTTGAAGCTGGCCTCCCTGACCCGGGCCACCGTGTGCACCTTGCCGCTCGGGTTGGCCGACCAGTTGAACCACTTGTCGGGCCGCTTCCACTCCAGCGGCAGGTTCTTGGTGGCCGGATTGATCCGGTCGCCGACCTCGACGGTGGCCCGCTGCACGCTGCTCGGGGCGCCCGTGGGCCGGGCCCCGATCAGCCCCGTGAACCAGTCGGAGTACGGCTCGGTACGGGCCGCCTCGTGGATCCCGAGGAAGCCGCCGCCCGCGTTCATGAATGATTCGAGGCCCGCCTCCTGCTCGGGGTCGAGCACGTCGCCGCCGCCCGTGAGGAAGACGACCGCGTTGAACCTGCCGAGCTTGGTGGCGTTGGTGAAGACCGAGGCGTCGTCCGTGGCCACGGTCGTGAACCGCTCGCCCGCGGGCCCCGACAGGCCGATCGACTCGATGGCCTCGATACCGGCGTTGACGACCGGCGACTCCTCGGTGGCCGAGGCGTGGAAGACGAGCACCCTCACGTTCTGGCCGCCGGGCGGCGACGGAAGGGACAACGTTGTCGGCGCCGGTTCGGGATACGGCCTCGCGGTCGCGGCGTTGGAGCCGAGCAGCGACGCCGCCAGGGCACCGGCCGCCAGGGCCGCGGCAACGCCGCGTCTCGCCCTTCTCGCCCTCTTCGGACTCGTCGTTCTCGTCGGTCCCGGGAATCTCGACCGGTGATGCGGTGCAGGCTGCATCTGTTCACCCACCCCTCTCTGGACACAGTCTTCGGACACGGTCTTGTGGGCACAGCAACAGCGCCTGAAACTAGACCTCTTTCGTCAGTACGCCAATAGGTACGACCGCAATCCCACCAACTTTGTCCTGAGTGTGGATAAACGGCGGTCGCTGGTCTACCGTGTGGCCGTCCCCGGGGTCTCATGTGCCCCGCAAACGTCCTTACGGCACTGGGGAGTTCACGATGGCCATGGACCGAAGGAGCTTCAACCGGCGGCTGTTGGCGGGAGGTGCGGTCGCCGCGACCGGGGCGACCTCGCTGTCGGTCGCCGCCGCCTCGGCCCCGGCCGCCTCGGCGGCTGACACCCCGCCCAGAACCGCTCCGGCGGGCGGCCAGGTGCGCCGGATCAGCCTGTACGCCGAGAACCTGCCGAACGGCCAGATGGGGTACGGCTTCGAGAAGGGCAAGGCCACCATCCCGGGGCCGCTGATCGAGCTGAACGAGGGCGACACCCTCCACATCGACTTCGAGAACAACTGCGACGTCGACGTCAGTCTCCACCCGCACGGCGTGGACTACGACATCGCCAACGACGGCACCCGGATGAGCCGGAGCCATGTCGAGCCGGGCGGCACCCGTACGTACACCTGGCGCACCCACGCCCCCGGCAGGCGCAAGGACGGCACCTGGCAGCAGGGCAGCGCGGGCTACTGGCACTACCACGACCATGTCGTGGGCACGGACCACGGCACGGGCGGCATCCGCAAGGGGCTGTACGGTCCCGTCGTGGTCCGCAGGAAGGGCGACATCCTGCCGGACAAGCAGTTCACGATCGTCTTCAACGACATGTCGATCAACAACAAGCCCGGCGCGGAGAGCCCCAACTTCGAGGCGACGGTGGGCGATCGCGTCGAGATCATCATGATCACGCACGGCGAGTTCTACCACACGTTCCACATGCACGGGCACCGCTGGGCGGACAACAGAACGGGCCTGCTCACCGGCCCCGACGACCCCAGCCGGGTGATCGACAACAAGATCACGGGCCCGGCGGACTCCTTCGGCTTCCAGGTCATCGCGGGCGAACGCGGGGGCGCGGGCGCCTGGATGTACCACTGCCATGTCCAGAGCCACTCCGACATGGGCATGGCCGGCCTCTTCCTGGTCGCCAAGGCGGACGGCACGATCCCGGGGTACGAACCGCATCATCCGGCCGCGTCGGCCGATCCGAAGAGCGGCGCGAAGGCCGGCGCGAAGGCCGGCGCCGAGGCGGATCCGAAGGCCGACGCGAAGAGCGGCGCGAAGGCCGACCACTCGGGCCACTGACGCCTGGTCCGGGGCGCGCCGCCTCAGGCGTCCAGGACCCGCGCGGCGTAGGCCGCCAGGCGCTCACTCATCTCCTCGCCGGTCATGTCCTCCTGACCGGCGAGGTGTTCGACGAGATCCGCGCGCGTGGCGGCCAGCAGGGCGTGCGCGGTGAAGCCGCTGTCGGCGACGGCCGGCAGCCGGCGCAGTGTCCCTTCGAGGGTGCCGTGCCACCACGCGTAGTGGCCCGCGTCGTACGGGCTGCCGCTGCCCGCCTCCTCCAGGGCCGGCGCCAGATGGCGGTTGTCCAGCTTGAACCGCGGCACGGCGTCGAGCAGTGCCAGTACCCGGTCGCGCGGCGGGGCGTCGGGCCCGAGCGGTCCGGGCCCGGCCTCGACGGCCTGCCGCAGCGGTGCGATCCGCGCCTCGGCCGGCACCCGGATCAGCCCGGTGCGGTCGCCGAAGCGTCGGAAGAGCGTGCCCTTGCCGACCCCGGCCGCCGCCGCGATCTCGTCCATGGACACGCTGCGCGGGCTCTCGCTGCGCGCGAACAGGGTGTCGGCCGCGGCCAGGGCCGCCTCCCGGTTGCGCACCGCGTCCGTGCGCTCCTTGCGCGGTGCCCCGGTCCCCGTACTCCGTGTGTCTCCGCTGCCCACTCGCCGCGCTCCCACTCTCCACCGCTCCCGCTCCCGCTCTCGCTTGCGCTCCCGCCCGGCATCTGCGCGGTCCGGCATTTCCGTGGCCCGGAGCCCCGTTGCCAAACGGACCGGCGGTCCATATTTTTCATCGGGCTTCCGGTCCGGATTGTGGAAGATGGAGCCTGCCATGAGCCACTCCCCGTACGGGACCGACCGCACCATCCTGGTCACCGGGGCCACGGGCACCACCGGCAGCCGTGTCGGCTTCGTCGACGCCGACGACATCGCGGCGGTCGCCGTCCACGCACTGACCGACGACCCCGCGCCCTCCGGCGATCTGGTCATCACCGGCCCCGAGGCGTTGGGTTACGACGATGTCGCGGCCGTCATCACCGAGGTCACCGGCCGGCCCGTGACCCACCGGTCGCTCGGTTTCGAGCAGTTGCGCGACCGCCTGGCCGCCGGCCTGCCCGAGGAGTTCGCCGCGCTGCTGGCCGGTCTCGACCTCTCCATCGCCGAGGGGGCGGAGGACCGCACCACCGGCACCGTCGAGCGCGTCACCGGGCGCCCGCCCCGCGCCTTCCGCGCGTTCGCCGAACAGGCGATGCGCTGACGGCGGGTGCGTGCGGCCCGGCCCGGATCCGAGTGGGCGGCCGACGCGCCGTGCCGGCCGCTGTACTTCTCGGTCACCGAATGCCACCCTACGGTGACGGTCGGCCGGGAGCCCGGCCCCACGGCGCGTACGGGACCGGCCGCCATCGAGGTGCCGGACCGCGATGAACAGGACCCGTCCGGTGAGGCGTTGACGGTTCGTCAATCATTCGTTTATCGCGTGCGGGCAACCTGTGCGACATGCCGATCAACATCACCACCAGTACCACCACGACCGACGAACTCTCCTGGCAGGAGAGCGCGTTGTGCGCCCAGACCGGGCCCGAGTTCTTCTTCCCCGCCCCCGGCTCCTCCACCCGTGAGGCCAAGCGGCTGTGCGGCGCCTGCGAGGGGCGGATAGCCTGCCTGCAGTACGCGCTCAACCACGACGAGCGGTTCGGGGTCTGGGGCGGGCTCTCCGAGAAGGAGCGGCAGAACCTCCGGCGCCGCAGCGGCTGAACGCGCGCCGGCCGCGCACCCGGCCGCTCACACCGCGTCGATGCGGAACGTCTCCCCGTACACCTGCCAGCGCAGCGGCAGCCGCAGATCCATGTTGCCGTCCCGCAGGAAGAGACGTTGCGCGGTGTCGATCCGTGAGGAGTCGCGCTGTGCCGTGACGGACTTCGTCTTGATCACGGACCGGCTCGCGTCCAGGAAGGCGGAGAGGTACGCCTTCTCGTCGCCTCCCTCGGCCGCCGTCCTCGCCTTCTTCATGGCCGCCTCCCGGATGCCGTAGAAGCCCTCCGCGTCGAGGCCCGGGCCGTGCAGGACCATCGCGTCGTAGTAGACGAACTGGCCGAGGGTGCCGAGCCCGTCCATCTTGGCCAGCCGGACGGCCGGGTCGAAGTACAGCGTGTCGCGGGTCCTGTCCTGCGCGGCACGGAAGTCCGCCGACTCCGCGGCCTGCGCCCAGGCGTCCCGGAAACCCGGGTCGAGACCCTCGTGCGAGTCGCTGCCGTCCACGGCGCGCAGCGCCGGGAGGTAGGAGGCGAGCGGATTGTCCGGATGGGACTTCGTGTACGACTCCACGAGGTGCAGCATGTCGTTGGTCCCGGAGCAGAAACCGATGATCCCGGCCGTGTAGCCGTTGCCGTCCCCGATGTCCTCGATGGCACCGTACTGGCCGCGCCAGTCGAGTGTGGAGTTCTCCGCGCTGGCGACGAGCCGCGCGGCGATCTCCTTCTTCTCTGGAGCGGCGAGGCCCGGCGGCAGCTTCTCGATCTGCTTCTCCGCCTTCTCCAGCTCGTCCGCGTCGGCGGAGAGGAGCGGAGCGGGGGCGGTGCTCCGCTCGGGATACTCCGGCGGATGGTCGGCGAGCACCGCCGAGCCGCCGTCGCCGCCGCCGAAGAACACCACGGCGCCGACCAGGAGAGGGGCGCCTATGAGGAAGAGGCGCGTAACAGGCTTCATCCGGCACAGGGTACGACGCACCGGCGCGCGCCTTCAGCCGTACGCCCCATCGGGCGCCGTGCGCCCCCTCACACGCCCGCGGGCGGCAGTACCCGCCCGCGGGCATGTGAGGTCGGGCCCCGCGGGACCTCAGCCCGCCGCGCGCGCCGCCATCCGGGCCTTGCGGGCGGCGAGCTTCTCGTCGAACTTGCTCGCCTCGGAGTCCAGCCCGCCCATGTACAGGCCCAGTTCCTCCTGCGCCTTCAGACCCTCGGGGCCGAGACCGCCGATCTCCATGACCTTCAGGAAGCGCAGCACGGGCTGGAGCACGTCGTCGTGGTGGATGCGCATGTTGTAGATCTCACCGATGGCCATCTGCGCGGCGGCACGCTCGAATCCGGGCATGCCGTGTCCGGGCATCCGGAACTGGACGACCACGTCGCGCACGGCCTGCATCGTCAGGTCCGGGGCTATCTCGAAGGCCGCGCCCAGCAGATTCCGGTAGAAGACCATGTGCAGGTTCTCGTCGGTGGCGATGCGCGCCAGCATCCGGTCGCAGACCGGATCGCCCGACTGGTGGCCGGTGTTGCGGTGCGAGACGCGGGTCGCCAGCTCCTGGAAGGCGACGTACGCGACGGAGTGCAGCATCGAGTGGCGGTTGTCGGACTCGAAGCCCTCCGCCATGTGCGCCATCCGGAACTGCTCCAGCTTGTCCGGGTCGACGGCGCGCGAGGTGAGGAGGTAGTCGCGCATCACGATGCCGTGCCGCCCCTCCTCCGCGGTCCAGCGGTGCACCCAGGTGCCCCAGGCGCCGTCGCGGCCGAAGAGGCTGGCGATCTCGTGGTGGTAGCTGGGGAGATTGTCCTCGGTCAGCAGATTGACGACGAGCGCGATCTTGCCGATGTCGGTGACCTTCGACTGCGCCGGCTCCCACGCCTCGCCGTTGTCGAAGATGCCGGGGAAGTTACGGCCGTCCGACCAGGGCACGTACTCGTGCGGCATCCAGTCCTTGGCGACCTTGAGATGGCGGTTGAGTTCCTTCTCCACCACCTCTTCCAGCGCGTACAGCAGCCGGGCGTCGGTCCACGCTTCCGACGAACTGCCGAGGTGGGGAGAGGTGATCGACACGGGTGCTCCAGGGGGACGGGAGTTTTACCTACGGGTTCGTAGGTTACGACACCGTAGGTTAAGGCCCGAATAAGCGAGTGGCCAAGCCCGGCCCCTGGATCACCTCGTGATCACCTCAGGTCGTCCACGTTCCCGCGCCCCCTCACAGCTCCCGCAGCCGCACGGAAAGGCAGGTCACACACCCTTCGAGCTTCTCGAACTCGCTGATGTCGACCGGCACCGGTTCATGGCCCAGATCCGACAGCAGTTCGGCGGTCCGCGGCGCGCTCGCCGCGATCAGCAGCTTCCCGCCGCCGAGCAGGACGACGTGCGAGCCCGGCTCCTCCGGCACGGAGAGCCGGCGCGGGAACGGCGACCAGTCGTCCACCAGCGGGTCGAAACCGATGACCGTGGAGTCGGGCAGTGCCGTCACCGCGGACTTGAGGTGCAGCACCTTCGTGACGGGTACGGCCACCACCCGCGCCCCGAGCGGTTCGAAGGCGGCGCGGAGCTGCGCCACCCCCGCCGCGTTGGTCCGGCCGCCCTGCCCCACGTAGACGGTGTCGCCGGTCCTGAGGACATCGCCGCCGTCCAGCGTGCCGGGTTCCCGTATCCGGGTGACCGTGCGGCCGAGCCGGACCAGTTCCTCCTCGACCGCGGCGGTCTCGGGGCGGCGGGAGGGGGCGCCGGGGCGGCAGATCAGCGCGACATCGCGGAACAGCACGACCGTGTCCTCCACGAACACCCCGTCCGGGCAGTCGTCGGCCGGCGCCACCTCGACGGTCTCCCAGCCGTGCGCGCGCAGCGCCGCGCCGTACCGCTCCCACTGCTCGACGGCGAGCGCGGAGTCGACCGGGGTCCTTTCGAGATGGGTGACCAGCCCTTCGGTGAGGCGCGGGCTCGGGCGTCGGATCAGAGCTTTTCCGTGGGGCACGGGTGTTCCTCCGTATCGTCCGGTGCGACGGGGCCGGACCGGTGACGGTCCGGCCACCGGTCCGGCGACGGGCCGGCGGGCCCGGGCCGGTACCGGCCCGCCCATCATCACCCGTGTCCCGCCGCCCGCACCTCCTCCGCGTCGGTGTCCCGGAGCTCGCCGTCCAGCAGCAGCCAGCGGGTGATGCCGATCGACTCCAGGAACGGCACGTCGTGACTGGCCACGATCACCGCGCCCCGGTACGACTCCAGCGCCGCCGTGAGCCGGCGGACGGACGCCATGTCCAGGTTGTTCGTCGGCTCGTCGAGCAGCAGCAGCCGGGGCGCCGGTTCCGCGAGCAGCAGCGCGGCGAGCGAGGCCCGGAACCGCTCGCCGCCCGAGAGGGTCCCGGCCCGCTGGTCGGCCCGCGCTCCCCGGAAGAGGAAGCGCGCCAGCCGGGACCTGATCTGCTGGTTGGTCGCCGCGGGCGCGAAGCGGGCGACGTTCTCGGCCACGGTGAGCGCGTCGTCCAGCACGTCGAGCCGCTGCGGCAGGAAGCGCAGCGGGACATGGACCAGCGCCTCGCCGGACTCCGGCGGCAACTCCCCGGCGACGGTGCGCAGCAGCGTCGTCTTCCCCGCGCCGTTCCGGCCGACCAGCGCGATCCGTTCGGGGCCGTGGATCGCGTACTCGCCGCTGACCTCGGCCCCGTACCGCAGCCGCAGGTCGCGCAGGGTCAGTACGCCGCTTCCGGGGTGGACGACGGTGCCCGGCAGGTCGATCCGGACCTCGTCGTCGTCCCGTACCGCCTCCACCGCCTCGTCCAGCCGCTCCTTCGCCTCGGCGAGCCGCTCGGTGTGCAGGATCCGGTGCTTGCCCGCGGACTCCTGGGCCGCCTGCTTGCGCCCGTTCATGACGATCTTCGGCTCGCGCTTGGTGTCCGACATCTTCTGGCCGAATCGCTTGCGCCGGGCCAATTTGACCTGGGCGTCGGAGAGTTCGCGCTTCTGGCGCTGTACGTCGGCCTCCGCGACCCGCACCATACGGGCCGCCGCCTCCTGTTCCTGGGCGAGCGCCTCCTCGTAGGCGGAGAAGGCGCCGCCGTACCAGCGCACCTCGCCGTCCCGCAGATCGGCGATCTGGTCGACGCGCTCCAGGAGTTCACGGTCGTGGCTGACCACGACCAGGGCGCCGGACCAGGAGTCGACGGCGTCGTGGAGCCGCCGCCGGGCGTGCAGATCGAGGTTGTTGGTCGGTTCGTCCAGCAGCAGCACGTCCGGCCGGGCGAGCAGCAGCGCGGCCAGGCCGAGCAGCACGCACTCGCCGCCCGACATCTCACCGACCGTACGGTCGAGGCCGAGCCGGCCGAGACCGAGGTGATCGAGGGTGGCCTGGGCGCGTTCCTCCACGTCCCAGTCGTCGCCGACCGCGGTGAAGTGCTCCTCGCTCGCGTCGCCCGCCTCGATGGCGTGCAGCGCGGCGCGCGCCTCGGCGACACCGAGCGCCTCGTCCACCCGCAGGGTGGTGTCGAGCGTCACGGTCTGGGGGAGGAAGCCGATGTCGCCGCTGATCGCGATCCGGCCCCCGGCCGGGGCGAGTTCGCCCGCGATCAGCTTCAACAGGGTGGACTTCCCCGATCCGTTGAGACCGATGAGCCCGGTCCGGCCGGGGCCGATCGAGAGCTGGAAGTCATGGAACACCTCCGTCCCGTCCGGCCAGGCGAACGAGAGCGCGGTGCAGGTGATGTGGGCGGGGGCGGCGGGCATACACGTCTCCGGTTGCTGCGGGGTTCAGGGGGGCAGGGCAACGGATGGAGACACCGCGAGAAGGAGGGAAGTCCAGGTCGGGGGACGGCTCGGCAGCCGAGGTCACACACGAGGCGGACAGCCGGAAGGAAGCACGGCTGTACGTCACGGTGTCTCAGGACCTCAGATGCGCAACGGTCCACTCCGATCGACGACAACAGGACCACGGGACACGGTACGAGGCCCTCCGGCGGCGGTCAAAGGAATTAACCGCGGCGCAGGCGGGAGCGCTGCCCGTCGGGGCGGGACCGGGGGAGGCCGGAGGGGGAGCCGGGGCCGCGGGGAGCCGGGGCCGCGGGCGGGCGGGCGTCGTCCTCAGCGCGCGTCGCGCAGCAGTTCCGTCAGATCGTGGTCCAGATCGAGATAGAGGTGCTCCCGGCCGGCCGGGACCAGGCCCTGCGAGCGCTCCAGGAACCGGCGCAGCTCCGAGGTGCGCAGATGCACCATCGCGGTGCCCTCGGGCGCGTGGAACTCCAGGACCGTACGGCCGTAGCCGAAGGGCCGCACCCGCACGTCGCCGACGCCCGCCGCCTCGGTCATCCCTTTCGCCAGCAGCTCACGGGAGAACTCCCAGGTGACCTCGGTGCCTTCGAGCGTCGCCGGGGGCGGGAACTCCATCCGTACGGCGAACGGGTCGGCCCGGTCGTAACAGAGCATCGCGGGGACGGTCTCCATCCGCGGAGAGGGCGAGACCAGCCGGGCCTGCACGGCCTGTTCGATGACGGGCGACATGGCCTGCTCCCCTTCGTCGGATCCGGACTGCGCCGGGCTCATCCCTACGGGTTCGGTACGGACGTCGCACCGCTTCGTACGGGAGAGGGAACCGGGTGCGGCCCTCCCCTAAAGGGAAAGACGGTGGAGCGGCTCAATACGTGCTCGGAATTCGGAGTGAGCTGTGTCACCGTGCGGTGATCTGTGTCACACCGCCCCGGTGGCCGTCGCGCCGGCGGCCCGTCCGGGCGGCCGGCGGCTGCCGGGGCGGCCAAGTGGCCGCCGCATAAGGTGTGGTCATCATGACGACGATCAGGACGCCCGCCGACGAGGCCGAGGCACGCGCCGTCCAGGACGAACTGCGCGGGCGCGTCGTGCTCGACGAGGCAGGCCCGCCGCCCGGCACGGGACTGGTGACCGGCGTGGACGTGGCCTACGACGACGAGCGGGACATCGTGGCCGCCGCGGCCGTCGTCCTCGACGCCGCCACCCTCGCCGTGGTCGACCGGGCCACCGCCGTGGGCCGGGTGGCCTTCCCCTACGTCCCCGGCCTGCTGGCCTTCCGGGAGATCCCGACCGTGCTCGCCGCGCTCGGCTCGCTCACCGCCGGGCCCGGGCTGATCGTCTGCGACGGGTACGGCCGGGCCCACCCGCGCCGGTTCGGCCTCGCCTCCCATCTGGGCGTGGTCACCGGATACCCGGTGATCGGGGTGGCGAAGAACCCGTTCACGTTCTCGTACGCGGACCCCGGCGACCGGCGCGGCGACTGGGCGCCGCTCCTCGCCGACGACGGCGAGGAGGTCGGCCGCGCGCTGCGCACCCGGGCGGGCGTGAAGCCGGTGTTCGTCTCGGTCGGCCACCGCGTCGACCTCGACACCGCCTGCGCCCACACGCTGCGGCTGAGCCCCGACTACCGCCTGCCGGAGACCACCCGGCGGGCCGACGCGCTCTGCCGTGAGGCGCTGCGCGCGGCGGTCGCGGGCCCGGACGGCGGTCTCAGATGGTGACCCGCGGCTGCGCCGGGCCGAGGTAGTACACCTCGGTCTTGTCGCTGTGCGGGACGAGCAGTCCGTGCAGCTCCTCGGCCGCGGCCTTGAGGAGGTCGCCGTCCCGGTCCGCGTCGACGGTTTCGAGGAGGAACGCGACGCGGGCGGAGTCCTCGGTGACGCGGGTGCGGTGCGCGTCGCGGTGGTTCCAGTGGCGGGTCAGCACGCCGGTGGTGTCCGCGTAGACGACCTCCCCCGGCTTGGGGGTCTCGGTGGTGTCGGGTTCGCCGAGCGGGGTGAAGGACTCGGTGCCGTCCGCGTGACGGATCTCGATGTCGCCGGTGACCCGGTCGAGGTCGAAGGCGCCCGCGGGCAGGGCGTGCCGTACGGAGACGGCGTTGTACGAGTCGACGGCCGGGCCGATGCGCGGCAGCGCGCCCTTCTTGGCGAGCCGGCGGCCGAGCGCGTCGACGCTGGGGCGGATGCGGCGCGGGTTGGTGCCGAAGGAGCGGTAGGCGGTGTGCCACGCCTCGATGCGGGGGTCGGTCTCGTCGGCGGGGTGCCAGGTGCCGTCGGTGAGCCCCTGCTCCAGCTCGGCCAGGGCGGCGGCGGTGTGGGGCCACGGCTCCCGGCCGCGCAGGCCGGTGGCGGTCACCAGGGCGATGAGGGCGCCGGGGAAGGCGTCCGCGACGGCGGGGGTGAGGCGGAAGGTGGTCATGGGCGGGATTTCCGTTTCGTGCGTGCTGTGTGCCTGCTGCGGGTGGGCGTGTGTGGGGTGTGAGATGCGCGTGAGCGCGGTGCGGGGGACGGGCCGCGTTCCCGCACCCTCTATCATCCCAATGGAACGACCGAACCGTACAGCAGGTCGACCGAACTATGTCAATCAACCGACCGCACGGTGCATTCGAATGGTCAGGCGGCGAGTGAGGATGTGATCAGATGGCCGAGACGGCCGCGGCCCTGCGGACACTCGCGCACAACGTCCGGACGGCCCGCGCCCGCGCGGGCCTGTCCCTCGACGAGCTCGGCAGGCGCGCCCAGGTCAGCAAGGGGGCCCTGGTGGGGCTGGAGAAGGCCCAGGGCAACCCCAACTTCGCCACCCTGGTCCGGCTCGCCGACACCCTCGGCGTCTCGGTGTCCGCCCTGCTGGAGGGGTCGGCCGAAGGCCGCGTCCGTATCGTCGCCGCCGACGCCGTCGCGCCGCTGTGGACCGGGGAACGGGGCGGTGAGGCCCGGCTCATGCTGACGACCTCGGGCCCGGCGCCCGTCGAGGTCTGGCGCTGGCGGCTGGAACCCGACGAGGAGTACCCCAGCCACCCCCACCAGGCCGGAGTCGTGGAGACCGTCAGCGTCACCGCCGGCCGGATGACCCTCGTCGTCGACGGCACCGAGCACGCCGTCGAAGCCGGACAGACCGCCACCTTCGACGGCGACGCCCCCCACGCCTACCGCGGCGCCGGCACCGAAACCTGCCACCTGATCATGACCGTCCACCTGCCGCCCGCCCCCGCCGCCTCCTGATCCGCGCGGCACCCGCTTGGCCGAACACCCCGGGTACGGCATAGGCTCGGGACAAGGCTAAGCGCTTGCTCTGCCGTACTCCGCCGGGCGCCTGGGCGGAGTGGACACGATCTCTCACCATCACCGGTGTCCCATCGGTGGTGCCACACCGCTGGGGGCCGGATGACAGGCACGACGGACGGTCCGCTGACCGGTGTACGCGTGGTCGAGCTGGCCGGGATCGGGCCCGGCCCCTTCGCCGCGATGACGCTCGCCGACCTCGGCGCCGATGTCGTACGGGTCGACCGGCCCGGCGGCGCGGGGCTCGGTATCGATCCGGCGTACGACCTCACCAACCGCAACAAGCGCTCCGTGCTCATCGACCTCAAGGCCGAGGACGGCCCGGCCCGCGTCCTCGATCTCGTCGAGCGCGCCGACATCCTGATCGAGGGGTACCGCCCCGGCGTCGCCGAGCGCCTGGGCATCGGCCCGGAGGAGTGCCACCGCCGTAATCCGCGGCTGGTGTACGGCCGGATGACCGGCTGGGGCCAGGAGGGACCGCTCGCCGACCGCGCGGGACACGACATCGGCTACATCGCCGTCTCCGGCGCGCTCTCCATGATCGGCAAGGCGGAGGAGCCGCCCGCGCTCCCCGCCAACCTGCTCGGGGACTACGCGGGCGGCGCGCTCTACCTCGTCATCGGCGTCCTCGCGGCGCTCCAGCACGCCCGTACCCCGGACGGCGCCGGGCAGGTCGTGGACGCGGCGATCGTGGACGGCACCGCCCATCTCACCACCATGATCCACGCCATGATGGGCGCCGGCGGCTGGCAGGACCGGCGCGGCGCCAACCTGCTGGACGGCGGCAGCCCCTTCTACGGCTCGTACGAGACCTCCGACGGCGGATACATGGCGGTCGGCGCGCTGGAGAAGCGCTTCTACAACGAGTTCGTCGAACTGCTCGGGCTGGCCGGCGAGATCCCCGACCGCAGGGACTTCGCGCGCTGGGACGAACTGCGGGACGCCGTGGCCGCCCGGTTCAGGACACGGACGCGCCGGGAGTGGACCGCCGTCTTCGCGGGCTCCGACGCCTGCGTCGCCCCCGTGCTCTCCCTGCGCGAGGCGCCCGGCCACCCGCACCTCGCGGCCCGGGGCACCTTCACCGACCACGCGGGCCTCGTCCAGCCATCGCCGGCGCCCCGCTTCTCCGCCACACCGGGGTCGGTACGCCGCCCGCCCGCGCACCCGGGGGCGCACAGTGCCGAGGTCGCCCGCGACTGGGGCCTGCCCGACGCGTCCGATCCGTCCGATCCGTCGGGCGCGCCCGAAAGCCCCGGCGGGGTCGAACGGTCCGGTCCGGCCTGAGCCACCCGTCCCCCGTCCGTTCCCCGCCCGCCCGCTCTTCCCGCCCGCTCTTCCCGCCCGCTCTTCCCGTCCACCCGCAACGGAAGGCAGCCGCCGTGACCACCGAAGCGTTCGTCTACGAAGCGATCCGTACCCCGCGCGGCCGCGGCAAGGCCAACGGGGCCCTGCACGGCACCAAGCCCATCGATCTCGTCGTCGGCCTCATCCACGAGCTGCGCCGCCGACTGCCCGGACTTGACCCGGCCGCCGTCGACGACATCGTGCTCGGCGTGGTGAGCCCGCTCGGTGACCAGGGCTCGGACATCGCCCGGATCGCGGCCATCGCCGCCGGACTGCCCGACACGGTCGCCGGCGTCCAGGAGAACCGCTTCTGCGCCTCCGGCCTCGAAGCCGTCAACCTGGCCGCCGCCAAGGTCCGCTCCGGCTGGGAGGACCTGGTCCTCGCGGGCGGCGTCGAGTCGATGTCCCGCGTGCCGATGGGCTCCGACGGCGGAGCCTGGGCGATGGACCCGATGACCAGCTTCGCCACCGGCTTCGCGCCCCAGGGCATCGGCGCCGACCTGATCGCCACCCTCGGCGGCTACAGCAGGCGCGACGTGGACGAGTTCGCCGCGCTCTCCCAGGAACGGGCCGCCGCGGCCTGGAAGGACGGCCGCTTCGCGCGCTCGGTCGTGCCCGTACGCGACCGCAACGGACTCACCGTCCTCGACCATGACGAACACCCGCGCCCCGGCACCACCGCCGAGTCACTCGCCGCGCTCAAGCCGTCCTTCGCGGAGATCGGCGAGAAGGGCGGCTTCGACGCCGTCGTTCTGCAGAAGTACCACTGGGTCGAGCGGATCGACCACGTCCACCACGCGGGCAACTCCTCCGGCATCGTGGACGGCGCGGCCCTCGTCGCCGTCGGATCCCGGGAGACGGGGGAGCGGTACGGGCTCACGCCGCGCGCCCGGATCGTCTCCGCGGCGGTCTCCGGATCCGAGCCGACCATCATGCTGACCGGTCCGGCGCCCGCCACCCGCAAGGCCCTCGCCAAGGCCGGACTGACCATCGACGACATCGACCTGGTCGAGATCAACGAGGCGTTCGCCGCGGTCGTCCTGCGCTTCGTCGACGAGATGGGGCTCTCCCTGGACAAGGTCAACGTCAACGGCGGCGCCATCGCGCTCGGCCATCCCCTCGGGGCCACGGGCGCGATGATCCTCGGCACCCTCGTCGACGAACTGGAGCGCAGGGACCAGCGGTACGGCCTCGCCACGCTCTGCGTCGGCGGGGGCATGGGTGTCGCCACCGTCATCGAGCGTCTCTGACCGGCCGTTTCCCCCTTCTCTCCCTCTACGGAGCAGCAGCATGAGCGAGCCCACCCCCGCCGCGCCGAGCACCCCCGCCGCGCCGAGCGCCACCGCGACCGCCACCGCGACCGGCGGCGCGTCCGCCATTCGCTGGGAGCGGGACGCCACCGGCGTCGTCACCCTCACCCTGGACGACCCCGGCCAGTCGGCCAACACCATGAACCAGGCCTTCCGGGACTCCGTCACCGCCGTCGCCGACCGTGCCGAGGCCGAGCGGGACACCATCCGCGGCATCATCGTCACCTCCGCCAAGAAGACCTTCTTCGCGGGCGGCGACCTCAGGGACATGATCACGCTCGGGCCCGCCGACGCCCAGCGGGTCTTCGAGGAGTCCCTGGCCGTCAAGCATGCCCTGCGCCGGATCGAGACCCTCGGCAAACCGGTGGTCGCCGCCCTCAACGGCGCGGCCCTGGGCGGCGGTTACGAGATCGCGCTGGCCTGCCACCACCGTATCGCCCTCGACGCCCCCGGATCCCGGATCGGGCTGCCCGAGGTCACCCTCGGACTGCTGCCCGCGGCCGGCGGGGTCGTCCGTACCGTACGGCTCATGGGCATCGCCGACGCCCTCCTGAAGGTCCTGCTCCAGGGCACCCGGTATTCCCCGCGGCGCGCGCTGGACGCCGGACTGGTCCATGAAGTCGCCGCCACCGCCGAGGAGATGCTGGCCCGCGCGCACGCCTTCATCGACGCGCACCCCGCATCGCACCAGCCCTGGGACGCCAAGGGGTACCGGATCCCCGGCGGCACGCCCGCCTCCCCGCGCCTGGCCGCCCACCTCCCCGCGTTCCCGGCGAACCTGAAGAAGGAGCTGGCCGGCGCCCCCTACCCGGCGCCGCGCAACATCCTCGCGGCGGCCGTCGAGGGCGCGCAGGTCGACTTCGCGACCGCGGGCACCATCGAGGCGCGCTACTTCACCGAGCTGGTCACCGGACAGACCGCCAAGAACATGATGCAGGCGTTCTTCTTCGACCTCCAGGCCGTCAACTCCGGTGCGAGCAGGCCCCGGGGCATCGCGCCCCGCGAGGTCCGCAAGGTCGCCGTGGTCGGCGCCGGGATGATGGGCGCGGGCATCGCCTACTCCTGCGCGCGCGCCGGTCTGGACGTCGTCCTCAAGGACGTCTCCGGGGAAGCCGCCGCCCGGGGCAAGGCGTACGCGGAGAAGCGGCTCGCCAAGGCGCTCGCCCGGGGCCGTACGACCGAGGCGGACCGGGACGCGCTGCTCGCCCGGATCACCCCCACCGCGGACCCGGCGGACCTGGCCGGCTGCGACGCGGTGATCGAGGCCGTGTTCGAGGACACGGCGCTCAAGCACCAGGTGTTCCAGGAGCTCCAGGAGACCGTCGCCCCCGACGCGCTGCTCTGCTCCAACACCTCCACCCTGCCCATCGGCGTGCTCGCCGAAGGCGTGTCGCGCCCGGCCGACTTCATCGGACTGCACTTCTTCTCGCCGGCCGACCGGATGCCGCTGGTCGAGATCGTCAGGGGCGGACAGACCGGGGACGAGGCACTGGCCCGCGCCTTCGACCTGGTGCGCCGGATCAACAAGACCCCGATCGTCGTCAACGACTCGCGCGGCTTCTTCACCTCCCGTGTCATCGGCCACTTCCTCAACGAGGGCGTCGCGATGATCGGCGAGGGGCTGGAGCCCGCCTCCGTCGAACAGGCCGCCGCGCAGGCCGGCTACCCGGCCAAGGTCCTCGCCCTGATGGACGAGCTGACCCTCACCCTGCCCCGCAGGATCCGCGCGGAGGCGCGGCGCGCCGTCGAGGAGGCCGGCGGCGACTGGACCGGGCACCCCGCCGACGAGGTCGTCGACCGGATGGTGGACGAGTTCGGCCGCCCCGGACGCGCGGGCGGCGCGGGCTTCTACGAGTACGGCGAGGACGGCGCGCGCCTCGGACTCTGGCCGGGGCTGCGGACACACTTCGGCACGGGCGACACCGATGTGCCGCTGCGCGACATGCGGGAGCGGATGCTCTTCGCCGAGGCGCTGGAGTCCGTCCGCTGCCTGGAGGAGAACGTCCTGACCTCGGTCGCCGACGCCAACATCGGCTCCGTGCTGGGCATCGGCTTCCCGGGGTGGACCGGGGGCGTGCTCCAGTACGTCAACGGGTACGAGGGCGGGCTGCCCGGCTTCGTCGCGCGCGCCCGCGAGCTGGCGGAGCTGTACGGGGAGCGGTTCACGCCGCCGGCGGCGCTGGTCGCGAAGGCGGAGCGGGGCGAGACGTTCCGGGACGCGTAGGGCCCACCGGGCGTCGGGCGTGAGGTGTCATGTGAGGTGTCACGTGAGGTGTCAGGCGTCAGGCGTCGGCTGTCAGGCGTCTGCCGTCAGGTAGGCGATGACCATGTCGCCCAGCATGGTGCGGTAGTGCTCGCGGCGGTCCGGGGCGGTGAGGTCACGGCCGAAGAGGGTGCCGAAGGTGTGCCGGTTGGAGACCCGGAAGAAGCAGAACGAGCTGATCATCGCGTGCAGGTCGAGGGCGTCGACCTCGGCGGTGAAGACGCCCTTCGCCCTGCCCTCCTCCAGGATCCGGCGGATGACGTCGATGGCCGGGGAGTTGAGCGAGCCGAGCGTGGCCGAGGCCTTGATGTGCTCGGCCTCGTGGATGTTCTCGATGCTGACCAGCCGGATGAAGTCCGGGTGCGCCTCGTGGTGGTCGAAGGTGACCTCGGCGAGCCGCCTGATCGCGGACTCCGGGTCGAGGTGCTCGACGTCGATGCGCTGCTCGATCGCGCGGATCACCCCGTACGCCCGCTCCAGGACGGTGGTGAAGAGCTGCTCCTTGCTGCCGAAGTAGTAGTAGATCATCCGCTTGGTGGTGTGGATGTGCGCGGCGATCTCGTCCACCCGGGCACCCGCGAAGCCGACCCGGGCGAACTCCCGCGTCGCCGCGTCGAGGATCTCCTCGCGGGTCCGTGCCGCGTCCCGGGTCCGTGTGGCGGGCGGGGGCGGCGGGGGGACAGCGGCTGCCATACGGCTCCTCGTGGCGTCGGCGTCGGGCATGGGCCGGGCGCGGTGCGTCGGGCGTCCCAGTCTATCGAGACACCCGTGCCCCGCCCGGCCGCCACCGCACCCGTCCGCCCGCCCCGGACGGTGCCCGCGCGGTGGGCTCACGCGGTGGGCTGTGCCGCGGGAGCGCCGACGAGGTCGGCGAGATCGGCGAGCATCCGCTCCGCGTGCGGCTCCCGTCCCGTGAAGAGCCGGAAGGCGTCCGCCGCCTGGAAGACGGCCATGGCGCCGCCGTCCAGCGTCGGGCAGCCGATCTCCCGTGCCAGCCGCAGCAGTTCGGTGTCGAGCGGCCGGTAGACGACCTCGGCCACCCACAGTCCGGGCCGGAGCAGCCCGGCGGGCAGCGGCAGCCCCGGATGCCCGGCCATGCCGGTGGGGGTTGCGTGGACGAGCCCGTCGGCGCCGGCGAGCCGCGCCCCGAGCCGCTCCAGCGCGACGACGCTCGCCCGCCCGGCGCCGAAGCGGCTGTTCAGCGCGGAGCGGAGCGCGGTGGCCCGCACCGGGTCGGTGTCCGCGAGGGAGAGCCGGTCCGCGCCGAGCGTGAGCAGCGCGTGCGCGACGGCGGCGCCCGCCCCGCCCGCGCCGAGCTGCACGACATGCCGGGTGGCCACCCCCGGCAGGCCCCGGGCGAAGGACCGGGCGAACCCGGTGGCGTCGGTGTTGTGGCCGATCGCCCGGCCGTCGCGGAGGACCACGGTGTTGACCGCGCCGAGCGCCGCCGCGGCCGGCTCCACCTCGTCCAGGTGCTCGATCACCAACTGCTTGCACGGATGGGTGATGTTGAGCCCGTCGAAGCCCAGCGCCCTTGCCGCCCGCAGCAGTTGGCCGACCGCCTCGGGACCGACCCCCAATTCGTCGATGTCGATGGTGCGGTAGAGCAGGCGCAGCCCGTGCCGGTCCGCCTCCCGTTCGTGCAGCGCGGGGCTGAGCGAGGGGCCGATGCCCGCGCCGATCAGCCCGGTGAGGTAGGAGGACCGCGGCTCCGGCGGCATGGGCGGTGTGGGCGGTGTCGGCAGTCTGGGCGGTGTTGGCAGCGTCGGCGGTGTTTTCATCGGGGTACCCCCACGAGCCGGGCCAGCTGCGCGAGGCCCAGCGCGTAACCGTGCGCCCCGGCCCCGCAGATGACGGTGTCGGCGACGGCCGAGACGTACGAGTGGTGCCGGAACGCCTCGCGCCGGTGGATGTTGGACAGATGCACCTCCACGACCGGGAGGTCCACGGCGGCGAGCGCGTCGCGCAGCGCCACCGAGGTGTGGCTGTAGCCGGCCGGGTTGATCACGATGCCGCGGTGCGCGGTGCGTGCCTCCTGCACGGCGTCGATGAGGACACCCTCGTGGTTGCTCTGCCGGAAGTCGACCCGCAGGCCGAGCGGAGCCGCGGTGGTGTGGCAGAGCGCCTCGATGTCGGCGAGCGTGTCGGTGCCGTACACCGCCGGCTCCCGCAGGCCGAGCAGATTGAGATTGGGGCCGTTGAGGACCAGTACGGAGTTCTCCGGGGTCCGGTCGGACGAGTTCGGCATCGTGATCATTTCGGTCGGGCCGGACGAGTCCGGGCGGGGCGGTGCGGACCAGGGTCAAAGGGCGGGGCGGGGGGCGGTGCTCAGGCCGAGACCGACTCCGTGGCCCGCGAGCGCCCGCCGGACGCGTCCCGCCGGGCGCCGAGTTCCGTCGTGGGCACCTTGAACGTCTCCCGGCCGGTCACCACCGCGAGCGAGCTGAGTACGCAGAAGGCGGCCGTGAAGACCGCCACGCCGACCCAGTCGTCCCCGTCGGGTCCCGCGATCTGTGCCGCGAAGCTGACGGCGAACCCGGCGACGGCGAAGCCGATCTGCGTACCGATCGCCATGCCGGAGAGCCGGACCCGGGTGGAGAACATCTCCCCGTACAGGGAGGGCCAGATGCCGTTCGCCGCGCTGTAGACCACACCGAAGAAGCCGATGCCGGCGAGGAGCACCAGCGGGTAGGAGCCGGTGGAGATCGCCCACAGATAGACGAAGATCATCACCCCGGAGCCGAGCGAACCGATCAGGAAGACCGGCTTGCGGCCGATCCGGTCCGAGAGCCTCGCCCACAGCGGGATGGCGAGCAGGGCCACGGCGTTGGCGGCGACACCGACCCACAGCATCGCCGTCTTGTCCATGCCGACCGCGTCGCTGGTGGCGTACGACAGCGCCCAGACGGTGAAGATGGTGGAGACGGTCGCGATGGTGGCCGCCGCGACGACGCGCAGCACATCGGCCCAGTGCTCGCGCAGCAGATGGACGAGCGGCAGCCCGGCCGGGGCCCGGCGCGCGGACTCCTGCTGGAAGACGGGGGTCTCCTCCAGGTTGCGCCGGATCAGATAGCCGCCCACCGCGACGAGCGCGCTGAGCAGGAACGGGATCCGCCACCCCCAGGTGTAGAGCTGGTGGTCGGGGAGCGCGGCGACCGGGATGAAGACCAGGGTGGCGAGGATCTGTCCGGCCTGCGTCCCGTTGAGGGTGAAGCTGGAGTAGTAGCCGCGCCGGTGCTCCGGCGCGTGTTCCAGCGTCATCGAGCTGGCGCCGGCCTGCTCGCCCGCGGCGGAGATCCCCTGGAGCATGCGCATCAGGACCAGCAGGACCGGCGCGGCGGCCCCGATCTGGTCGTACGTGGGCAGACACCCGATCAGGAAGGTGGAGATGCCCATCAGGACGAGGGTCAGCACCATGACCCGGCGCCGGCCCAGCCGGTCGCCTATGTGCCCGAGGAAGAACGCGCCGACCGGCCGGGTCGCGTACGCCACCCCGAAGGTGCCGAGGGAGATCAGGGTCGCGGTCGCGGGACGGTCCGGGTTGAAGAAGACCCTGGGGAAGATCAGGGCCGCGGCGCTGCCGTAGATGAAGAAGTCGTAGTACTCCAGCGCGCTGCCGACCCAGGCGGCCACGGCCGCCTTCCGGGGCTTGCCCTGCGGCGTGGGGGACGGTTTCGAGGCGTCGAGCGAGTGAGCGGACACGCGTGCTCCTCTGGGGAGGGGATGGCAGCGGCAGAGGGGGACGGGGATGACGGGGATGTTGGGGATGAAGGGGGATGACGGCAGGCCGGCTCGCCGGGTCCGTGGGGCGCTAATTAACGCACTAGATAGTTAATTACGTTGTCGAGGATCCTGGGACCGGCGTACGAAACTGTCAAGACACCGCGTGGAAACCTCCGTCGCCCTGGACCGGCCCCGGAACGCGCTCACCCCCCGGACGGGGAGATCCGGGGGGTGAGCGCCATGGGGGGCGGGGAAGGGGCGGCCGGAAGTCTCAGCCGAGGCCGCCGCGCCCGATGACCTGTGCGTACCAGCGCGCGCTGTCCTTGACCGTACGGCGCTGCGTCGCGAAGTCGACATGGACGACGCCGAACCGCTTGCTGTAGCCGTACGCCCACTCGAAGTTGTCCAGCAGCGACCAGAGGAAGTAGCCGCGGACCTGCGCGCCGTCCGTGATCGCCCGGTGGACGGCGCCGAGGTGGGAGTGGAGGTAGGCCACGCGCTCGGGGTCGTGGACCGCGCCGGAGGGGTCCGCGTAGTCGTCGTACGCCGCCCCGTTCTCGGTGACCATCAGCGGTGTGCCGGGCAGCTCGTCGCGGAGCCGGGTGAGCAGTTCGTACAGCCCGTCCGCGTCGACCGGCCAGTCCATGGCCGTACGCGGCCCGGGAGCCGGTACGAAGCGCACCCGGCCCTCGGCGCCCGGCCACGGCGAGGGCGTCTCCGAGGAGCCCGCGGCGACGACGGTGGGGGAGTAGTAGTTGATCCCCAGCGAGTCGATGGGTGCCGCGGCGGTCTCCAGGTCGCCGTCCCGGACGAACGACCAGTCCGTCAGAGCGGCCGTGTCGGCGACCAGGTCCTCCGGCAGCCGCCCGTGGAAGACCGGATCGAGGAAGATCCGGTTCCCCACGGCGTCGATCCTGCGCACCGCGTCGAGGTCGGCCGGGGTGTCGGTGAGCGGCCGCAGGGCATGCAGGTTGAGCGTCAGCGAGACCTCGGTTCCGCGTGGTGTCGTGTCGCGCAGCGCCCGGGTGGCCAGGCCGTGGGCCAGATTGAAGTGGTGGGCGGCGCGCAGCGCGGCGGCCGGGTCCGTACGGCCGGGGGCGTGCACCCCGGAGGCGTAGCCGAGGAAGGCCGCGCACCACGGCTCGTTGAGGGTGGTCCAGGTGGCCACCCGGTCGCCGAGGGCCTCGCCGACGAGGCGCGCGTACTCCGCGAACCGCCCCGCCGTGTCCCGCTGCGGCCAGCCGCCCGCGTCCTCCAGCTCCTGCGGCAGGTCCCAGTGGTAGAGCGTGGCGACGGGCCTGATGTCCGCCGCCAGCAGCGCGTCGGTCAGCCGCCGGTAGAAGTCGAGGCCGCGCTGTACGGCCGGGCCGCGCCCCGTGGGCTGGACGCGCGACCAGGACACCGAGAAGCGGTAGTCGGTGACGCCCAGCTCCTTGAGGAGTGCGACGTCCTCCTCCATCCGGTGATAGTGGTCGGCGGCGATGTCACCGGTATCGCCGTTGCGTACCCGGCCGGGCGTGCGGCTGAAGGTGTCCCAGATGGACGGGGTACGGCCGTCCTCGGCGGCGGCGCCCTCGATCTGGTACGCGGCGGTGGCCGTACCCCACCGGAAGCCGGCGGGGAAGCGGGCCGTCACGGCGGTCTGGGGGTGAGCGTCGACAGCGGTCATGAAGAGGGGCTCCCGTGAGTGAGCGACGGAACAGTGAGGGTGGGGGTGGTGCGGTGGTGGGGGACGGTGCGCGGGGCCTGAACCCGGACCCTGGGCCTGCGCCCGTGGCGCCTGAACCCGGACCCTGGGCCCGCGCCCCGGGCACCCGGGTCCGGGCCCCGGGCACCCGGACTCAGCCCTTGACGGCGCCCTGCATGATGCCGCCGACGATCTGCCGGCCCAGCAGGCCGAAGACCAGCAGCACCGGCAGGGTGCCGAGCAGGGTGCCCGCCATGATCACGGACTGGTCGTGCACATAGCCGCCGCCGAGCTGGCGCAGGGCCACCTGGACGGTCGGGTTCTGCGAGGAGAGCGCGATGATCGGCCAGAAGAAGTCGTTCCACGCGGCCATGAAGGTCAGCATCCCGAGTACCGCCATCCCCGGCCGGGCGATGGGCACCACGATCGACCAGAAGATGCGCGCGGTGGAGGCGCCGTCGACCCGGGCGGCCTCGATCAGTTCGTCGGGCAGCGACTGCACCAGGTACTGCCGCATGAAGAACACACCGAACGCGGAGACGAGCCCGGGCAGGATGACGGCCTGGAGCTGGTTGACCCACTGGAGCTCGGCGATCAGCATGAACAGCGGGATCACCCCGAGCTGCGGCGGGATCATCATGGTGCCGACGGTGACGGCGAGCAGCGCACCGCGCCCGCGGAAGCGCAGCTTGGCGAAGGCGAAGCCGGCCAGTGTGCAGCACAGCACCGTCCCCACCGTGATCGATCCCGAGACGATCAGCGAGTTGAGGAGCGCCAGGCCGATGTCGGCCTCCTCCAGCACCGCCTGGAAGTTGTCGATGAGGTGCGGCCCCGGCAGCAGGGTCGGCGGCACCTTCGCCAGATCGGCGTTGGAGCGGCTGGCCGCGACGATCGTCCAGTAGAACGGGAACGCGGAGAAGAGCAGCGCGACGGTCAGGATCGCGTACGAGAGCTTGCCGCCGTGCATCGTGCGTCCGGCGCGGCGCCGGCGCCGGGCGGGCGCCGGCCGCCGCTCCTCCCCGGCGGGCGGGGACGGCGGGGTCGGCGGCGCGGTGAGTGTGGTCATCGGCCGGCCTCCTTACGCGAACGGCGGCGCGCGATCAGGCTGTTGACCCCGACGAGGACCAGGATGACCAGGAACATCACCCAGGCGATCGCGGCGGCCCGCCCCAGGTGGAAGAAGCCCCAGCCCTGCTCGTACAGGTAGAGACCGAGCGTCTGGTACTGGTGGGAGATGCCGCCGGAGATGGACCCCTCGAAGAGCAGGGGCTCACCGAAGAGCTGGGTGGCGCCGATGGTCGAGACGACGACGGTGAAGACGATCGTCGGGCGCAGCCCGGGCAGCGTGACGTGGAGGAACTGCCGCCAGCGCGACGCGCCGTCGACCTCGGCGGCCTCGTACAGCTCGTTCGGGATGGACTGCATGCCCGCCAGGTAGATCAGCGCGTTGTATCCGGTCCAGCGCCAGATCACGATGGTCGACACGGCGATCTGCGAGGCGACGGTACCGGTCCCCCAGTCCACCGGCGAGATGCCTACCAGCCCCAGCACGTAGTTGACGAGACCGAAGTCGCGGCCGAAGAGCTGGGCGAAGACCAGGGTCGCGGCGGCGACCGAGGTCGCGTAGGGCAGCAGCATCGCCGTACGGATGAAAGTGCGGCCGCGCAGCTTGTAGTTGAGGAGATGGGCCAGCCCCAGCGCCATCACCAGTTGCGGCACGGTGGAGAGCACACCGATGGTGAAGGTGTTGCGCAGCGCGGTCCAGAAGTACGGGTCGGCGAAGATCGCCGCGTAGTTGCCGAGGCCGCGCCACTCCATGTCGCCCGGCGTCTGCAACTCCACCCGGTAGAGCGAGACATACGCCGTGTAGAGCAGCGGGAAGAGCCCGAAGGCGGCGAACAGCGTGAAGAACGGGGCGAGATAGGCGTACGGCGAGAACGCGCGCCAGGAGCGGCGGACGGCGGTCACCCGGGACGCCGGGGGCCCCGGCGCGGGCGGCGGCGCCGCCTTCGCGGTGGCGGTGAGGGTCATGGATCGGCCTTCGCAAGCGGGGGGAGGGAGAAGAGTGCCGGAGCCAGGGGGAAGCGGTCCCGGCCGGTCCCGGCCCCGGTCGGTGGGGGGCCGGGACCGGCCGGGGGCCGGGTCAGCCGATGACGTTGTCGACGCCCTTCTTCACCGTCGACCACGCCTTCGCGGACGGGGTGCCCTTGCGTTCCACCCCGCTCAGCGCGTTGGTGATCTGCTGGGCGACATTGGCGTCGTGGACGCCGAGGACCTGTACGGGCGCGGCCTTGGCGGCGTCGCCGAAGATCTGGCCGATCGGGGCGTCCGAGAAGTACGGGTCCTTCGCGTCGGCGACCTGTGCGATGGCGCCGGTGGACGACGGGAAGAGGCCCTGATCACGGAAGAGCTTGGCCTGCTGCTCGGGTGCGGTGAGCCACTTGATCAGCTCGTACGCCTCCTTCTTGTGCTCGGCCGCCCGCGGTACGGAGAGGTACGAGCCGCCCCAGTTGCCGGCCCCGCCGGGCAGCTTGGCGATGTCCCACTTGCCCGAACCGGCGTCCCCCGCCTGGCCCTTGATGTAGCTGAGCATCCACGCCGGGCACGGAATGGTGGCGAACGAGCCCGCCGCGAACGCCTGGTTCCACTGCGGCGACCACTGGTCGAGCTTGGCGCTCAGCCCGGCGCCCGCGGCCTCGACCGAGGTGTCCCACGCGGTCTTCACCGCCGGGTTCTGCTCGTAGACCAGCTTGCCGGAGGCGTCGTAGTACCGCTCCTTCTCCTGGCCGATCATGATCGAGTAGAGGCTGCCCACACTGTCCAGCCAGGCGCTCTTCGCGGGCGCCTTGGCCATGTACTCCCTGCCCAGGTCGAGGTATCCCTCCCAGGTGGACCACTTCTGCGCCAGCTCGGCACGGTCGGTCGGCAGCCCCGCCTTCTTGAACAGATCCGTGCGGTAGCACATCGCCTCGGGCCCGACATCGGTGCCGAGCCCCAGGATCCGGCCGTCCTGGGTCGTCGCCGCCGACCACTTGGCCTCGGCGAACTGGTCCTTGAGCGTGTCCGCGCCGTACTGCTTCAAGTCTTCGAACTTGTCGGACTGCTGCTGGGTGACCGAGGCGATCCGCCCGACCTCCACGCCCTGCACGTCGGCGAGACCGCCCCCGCCGGCCAGCCGGGTCTGGAGCGACTTCCAGTAGTCGGGCTCCTCCTGGGTGTCGCTCTGCTTGATCGTGATGTCCGGGTGGAGCTTCTGGTACTCCGCGTAGAGCCCGGCCTCCTGGTAGCCGAACGATCCGAAGAGGTCGACGGTCAGCGTGACCTTGCCTCCCGCGCTGTCGGAGGTTCCCCCCGAGGAACCGGACCCGCAGGCGACGAGCAGTGCCCCGGAGAGCACGACCGCACCGAGACGGACCGCGGCCCTGCTGGCGGCTCGGGCGATGGGCATGAGAAGCCTCCCTTGGCTTCGGAGTACACACGAGAGCCGATTGAGAGCGCTCTCAGAATCTGGGGTGGAGCGTGCCCCGGAGCGCCCATCCCCGTCAAGACTCGAACGCAAAACAGATGCCGTTGAGCGGTAACTCGCCTCCGTGTCCAACGTATTGACACTTCTGTTTCAGGAGTTTTACGTTGCCTGGGATCTGAGAGCGCTCTCTCGGTCGCCCCGGCGGCCACCGCCGGTACTCCCGGCAGCCCGGTCGCCCCGGCGGCCACCCCCTACCGCGTGGCTCCCCACGCGACCCCCGCAGACAGCCCCCACAGACAGTCCCCACACAGGCAGACCCCCACAGACCCCCACAACTCCCCCCGCGAGGTGCCCTACATGTCCGTCTCCTCCCGTGCCAGACCAGCCGCCGCGCTGGTCCTGGTCAGCACGCTGGCCGCGCTCGGCCTCGGCCCCGCCGCCTCCCCGGCCGTGGCCGCCGACATCCCCGCCGGAGCGGGCAGTTACTCGGACACCCGGCCACCCGGCACGTCCGGCCCGACCACCAACACCGGCACCCCCGTCACCCCGAAGGTGACCGAGGCCGCCCGGAACGAGCCGGTGCCCACCAACGACTGGTGGTCCTCCCTGGCCTTCCAGCGGTACGGCGACAACCCGTACTCCACGCCGATGTACGGCCACCCCCTCACCTACCAGGCGACCTCGGGCGGACTGGAGGTCGGCTACCCGACCACCCCGGCGATCGTCGGCGAGGGCCGCCAGTACGAGTACGCCCACAAGGCCGATCTCACCCTGGGCCTGACCGGGCTCAACTCGCCCGACACCAAGGCCGACTCCTGGTCCGACTGGACGGTCACGCCCTACTGGTCCGACGGCGCCCGCACCCTGCGGACCACCATCGGCCACGGGCTGCCCTTCGTCTACGCCAAGGGCTCGGGCGGCGACGCGCGGATCACCACCGCCGGCGCGCCCACCGTCTTCGCCGACGACGGCAACGTCCTCGGCATCACCGTCGCGGGCCACCACTACGCCCTGTTCGCGCCCACCGGCAGCGACTGGTCGGTGTCCGGCTCCACGGTCACCGCGGGGCTCGGCGCCAAGGACTACTTCTCCCTCGCCCTCCTGCCCTCCACCGACGCGCTCGCGACGTACCGGAAGTACGCGTACAGCTTCGTCACCGGCTCCGAGGTGAGCTGGAGCACCGACGCCGGTACGGTCAGGGCGACCTACCGGCTCACCACCCAGCCGCAGGAGGGCACCGAGACCGGCACCCTCCAGGCCCTCTACCGGCACCAGTGGCTGCACACCACCGACGCGCTCACCCCGTACACCTACGTCTCACCGCGCGGCACGATGAAGGTCCGCGAGGCCACCTCCTTCACCACGAGCCAGCAGGCCTCCGGGGTGCTGCCGGCGCTGCCCGCGGCCGGCGGTGTGGACCGGGCGCGGCTCAAGGGGTATCTGGACGAGGCGGCGAACGCCGCCGATCCGTTCTCCGGCGCGACCGACACGTACTGGACCGGCAAGGCGCTGGGCCGCCTCGCCCAACTGGTCCCCGTGGCCGACCAGATCGGCGAGGGCGCGACGCGGGACAAGCTGCTCGGCCTGCTCAAGGGCAGGCTGGAGGAGTGGTTCACGGCGGGCGGCGCGAGCGAGTTCAGCTACGACCGGCAGTGGAAGACACTCATCGGCTACCCGGCGTCCTACGGCAGCGACACCGAACTGAACGACCACCACTTCCACTACAGCTACTACGTCTACGCCGCGGCGATCGTCGCCCAGTACGACCAGGCGTGGGCCGCCGACTCCAACTGGGGCTCGATGGTGAAGACACTCGTGCGCGACGCGGCCAACCCCAGCCGTACCGACGCCGACTTCCCCTTCCTGCGTGGCTTCGACGTGTACGCGGGCCACAGCTGGGCCTCCGGACACCAGGGCTTCGCCGCGGGCAACAACCAGGAGTCGTCCTCGGAGTCCACCAACCTCAGCGCCGCCCTGGTGCTGTGGGGCTCCGCCACCGGCGACACCCGGCTGCGCGACCTGGGCAGCTATCTGCTGGCCACCGAGTCCGAGGCGATCGCCCAGTACTGGTTCGACGCCGACCAGGAGGTCTTCCCGTCCTCGTACGGCCATGACACCGTCGGCATGGTCTGGGGCAGCGGCGCCGCGTACTCCACCTGGTGGACCGCCAACCCGGAGGAGATCCACGGCATCAACGTCCTCCCCGTCACCGGGGGTTCGCTCCACCTGGCCCGCGAGAAGGACGCCATCAGGCGCAATCTCGCCGAGATGGAACGGGAGAACGGCGGCCCCGCCGTCGAATGGCGGGACATCCTCTGGGAGTTCGAGGCGCTCGCCGACCCCGCGGCCGCCAAGGCCAAGTGGGACGCGGGCGGCGCGGGCTACACACCGGAGGCCGGCGAGTCCAGGGCCCACACCTACCACTGGATCGCCACACTGGACGCGCTGGGCGCCCCCGACGCGACGGTGACCGGCTCCCTGCCCACCTCGGCCGTCTTCAGCAGGAACGGGGTACGGGTCTACGCGGCGCACAACTTCGGCGCCACCGCCACCACCGTCACCTTCTCGGACGGTACGACACTCGACGTACCGGCCCGGTCCACCGCGACGAAGTAGCGGACGCTTCCGGTCCACCGGCGGACGCGCCGCCGGTGGAGCCACCGGTGCGGCGGGGTACGGCTCAGGCCGAGTCCCGCCGCACCAGTGTGGTCGGTGTGATCACCGAGGTGGGCGTGGCGGAGCCCTCCCGGTCCCGGTCGAGCCCGCGCAGCAGCAGCCGCGCCATCAGCCGCCCCTGCCCCTCGATGTCCTGCTGCACGGTCGTCAGCGCCGGGTCCGTGGTCCCCACCACCGCGTCCATGTCGTCGAAACCCACCACCGCCACATCGCCGGGCACCGCACGGCCCCGCTCCTTCAGCACCCTGAGCGCGCCCGCCGCCATCAGGTCGTTCGCGGCGAACACCGCGTCCAGACCGGGGCGGCGGTCCAGCAGCTCCGCCATCGCCCGCGCCCCGCTCTCCTCGGTGAACGCGCCCTCCGCGAGCAGCGCCGGATCCTCGTCCATCAGCACGTCCCGGTAGCCGTCGAGCCGGTCCATGGCCGAGGTCTGGTCGAGCGGCCCCGCGATGTGCGCGATCCGCCGCCGCCCCAGCTCCCGCAGATAGCGCACGGCCTCCCGGGCACCGCCGCGGTTGTCGGCGTCCACGTACGGCACGGCCTGCTGGTCTCCGGCCGACGTCCAGCCCGGCCGGCCCCCGTACACCGTCGGGATCCCGGCCCGCCGGGTGATCGCCGGTATCGGGTCGTCGGTGTGCAGGGAGAAGGCGAGCGCGCCGTCGACATGGCCGCCCGCCAGATAGCGGGCGATCCGGTCGTAGTCGCCGGGCCCCTCCAGCAGAAGGAGCACCAACTGGGTGTCGTGCGCGGTCAGCTCCTTGCTGATGCCGCGGATCTGCTGGGAGAAGAACGGATCGGAGAAGATCCGGATCTCAGGCTCCGCGATGATCACCGCGACCGCGCCGGTGCGCCGGGTGACCAGGGAACGGGCCGCGTGGTTCGGGACGTACCCCAGTTCGTCGACGGCCCGCCGCACCTTGTCGACCAGCGGCCTGCGTACCCCCGCGCCGCCGTTGACGACCCGGGAGGCCGTGGCCCGGGAGACACCGGCGCGCGCCGCGACGGCTTCCAGAGTGGGGCGTGCCCCAGGGGGCGGCTCGGACACGACGTGCGCTCCTCGTCGGTGGATACGGCGGACCGCGCGGCAGCGGCGCCCGCGCGGGGGCGCGGCGCGGCGGCCGGACGGACCACCAGACTAGCCGCTGACCATGGCCGCTGAGAGCGCTCCCATGCGCCCGTGGCCCCTGACGTTCCCCCGACCTTCCCGGGCATTCCCCCCGGTCGTGCCTCCGGTGTCCTCCTGATGTCTCCCCGATCCCAGGACTGCCCTCTTTTGAACGGGAGTTGACCGGGGTAGCTTCCGCCCCATGGAGATCCGGTCGCGGGGTGCCCGCAGTTCGTACGGACGAAGGTCGCGCCGCGTGCTCGCCGCGGCGGCCTCCGTCGCGCTGTTCGGGGTCCTGCTCACCCCGTCCCTGGCCCAGGGCGCGGAGCCGGGCGCCCCGCCCGGGGTGGGCGCCGAGCGGGTCCGGGAGAGCCGACCCGTCTACTCGTACGAGGACGCGGTCCGGGAGTCCGTCTGGGTCGACACCGGCCTCGACGCCGACGAGGACGGCGAGGCCGACCGCGTCGCCGTCGACATCGTCCGCCCCCGCGAGCCGGCCCTCCAGGGCCGCAAGATCCCCGTGATCATGGACGCGAGCCCCTACTACTCCTGCTGCGGACGGGGCAACGAGAGCCAGCGCAAGACCTACGACGCGAACGGCGACCCGGCCGGCTTTCCCCTGCACTACGACAACTACTTCGTCCCGCGGGGGTACGCCTTCGTCGCCGTCGACCTGACCGGCACCAACCGCTCCGACGGCTGCGTGGACACCGGCGGGCGCTCCGACGTCCAGTCCGCCAAAGCCGTCGTCGACTGGCTGAACGGCCGCGCCCGCGCCTACGGCAGCCGCACCGGCACCGACCCCGTCCGGGCGGAGTGGACCACCGGCGCCACCGGCATGATCGGCAAGAGCTACGACGGCACCATCGCCAACGCCGTGGCCGCCACCGGCGTCGAGGGACTCAGGACGATCGTCCCGATCGCCGCCATCTCCTCCTGGTACGACTACTACTTCGCGCAGGGCGCGCCCCTCAACCGTTCGAGCCCGGCCTGGCTCTCGGACTACGTGGAGAGCCCCGAGGCCCGCGCCCGCTGCCAGGCGGTCCAGCAGCGGCTGGTCGACGGCGCCCCGCGCAGCGGCGACTGGACCCCGCTGTGGACCGAGCGCGACTACGTGCGGAACGCCGCCAAGGTGAAGGCCAGCGTCTTCGCCGTCCACGGCATGCAGGACCTCAACGTCCGTACGAAGCACCTCGGCCAGTGGTGGGACGCGCTCGCCGACGCCGGAGTGGAGCGCAAGATCTGGCTCTCCCAGACCGGCCACGTCGACCCGTTCGACTTCCGCCGCGCCACCTGGGTCACCACCCTGCACCGCTGGTTCGACCACTACCTCCTCGGTTACGAGAACGGCATCGACCGCGAGCCCATGGCGGACATCGAACGCGCCCCCGACCGGTGGACCACCGACCGGGTCTGGCCCCCGCGCACCACCGCCGCCACGACCCTGCGCCCGGCGAGCGGCGCACAGCCCGGCGTCGGCACGCTCGGCCGTACCCCCGCCGCGCCCGGCTCCACCGAGACCTTCACCGACGACCGGAGCCTCGGCGAGTACGACTGGGCCGCCGACATCGACCGGTCCACCCCCGGCAAGACCGGCTTCGTCACCCGGGCCCTCAGCCAGGACCTGCGACTGTCCGGTTCCTCCCGGGTGACCGTCACGGCCACCCCGTCCACCTCGACCGCCCATCTCTCCGCGGTCCTGGTCGATCTCGGCCCCGACACCATCCGGGACTACGGCGCCTCCGGCGAGGGCATCACCACCCTCACCGAACGCACCTGCTGGGGCCCGAGCACCACGGCCGACAGCTCCTGCTACCGGGAGACCGCGGCCCGCACCGCGGACGTGGAGTACAACATCGTCAGCCGCGGCTGGGCCGATCTGGGCACCTACGCGTCGCCGGACCGGGGCCGCCCGCTCACCCCGGGCACGCCGTACACGATCACCCTCGAACTCGCCGCGACCGACCATGTCGTCCCCGCCGGGCACCGGCTCGCGCTGATCGTCGCCGGTACGGACCAGGGGCTCATCGAACCGCCGTCCACCACCCCCACGCTCACCGTCGACCTGACCCGCACGGCCGCGCACGTCCCGTTCGTCGGCGGCGCCCAGGCGTTCGCCCGCGCCACCACCGGCGCCGCGCCCCCGCATTCCGCGCCCCGCACGCCCCTCACCGCCGGCGTGACCGAGCCCCGCCCGACCCCTCCGATCCCGGGAGACCGCATCCGATGAGGACGACGACGGAAATGAAGCCCGCCCTGAAGGCCGCAGTACGCGCCCTGGTCCTGGCCGCGTCCTCGGTGGCCCTCGTCCTGCCGACCGCCATGGTCCCCGCGCACGCCGCGCCCCCGGCTGCCGGACCGGCCCCGGGCATGGCATCGTCGGTCGCGTCCGACGCGCCCCGTACGGGCTTCGAGACCAACAACGGCGCCGACTGGACCACTCAGCCGCAGGAGCAGGAGTTCCTCTCCGCCGTCGCCCGGGGCGGCGACCGCGTCTCCCTCCGCACCATCGGCACCACCCGGCAGGGCCGCCCGCTCCAGCTCGTCGAACTCGGCGCCCGGCGCGCCCCCGTCACCGTCCTGCTGGTGTGCAGCCAGCACGGCAACGAACCGTCGGGACGCGAGGCGTGTCTCTCCACCGTCCGTGACCTCGCCTACGCCGAGGACCGGGCGACGCGGCGCTTCCTGGACCGTACGAGCGTCCTGGTCGTGCCCACCGCCAACCCGGACGGCCGCGCCGCCGACACTCGCGGCAACTCCGACGGCGTCGACATCAACCGCGACCACATCGAACTCACCACCGCCGAGGCCCGCGCCATGGCCGCCGTCATCCGCGACCGGGGCCCGGACATCATCTACGACCTCCACGAGTACGGCGCCACCCCGCCCTACTACGACAAGGACCTCTTCGACCTCTGGCCGCGCAACCTCAACACCGCCCCCGGCGTGCACGACGCGTCGCGGAGCCTGTCCGAGCGGTACGTACGCCCCGCGGCCACGGCCGCGGGTCACACCATCGGCACGTACGGCATCTGGACCGACCCGGTGACCGGCGACCCCATCCGGCAGACCGCGGGCGACGGCCAGGAACGCATCCTGCGCAACGCGGCGGGCGTCAAGCACTCCGTCGGCCTGCTCATCGAGAGCCGCGTCAACGCGCTGACCGACGCCGAGAAGGCCGACCCGTCCCTCAACCAGCGGCGCCGGGTGACCAGCCAGCTCGACTCCCTGGGCGGCCTGTTCACCTTCACCGACGAGCGCCGGACCCGGATCGCGGCGGCCACCGCCGCCGCCCGGCTGGCCGGGCTGAAGGACCGGGGCCCGATCTATCTCGGAGGCGCCGACAACGACCCCGCGGCCCCCGACCGGATCATCCAGGACCCGCCCTGCGGGTACCGGCTCGACGCCGCGCAGTACGCGGAGGTCAAGGACGAACTCGCCCTGCACGGCGTGGTGTCCGTCCCCGTGGGGAAGGGCGCGTTCGTGCCGCTGCGCCAGTCCCAGCGGGCGCTGGCGGCGCTGCTCCTCGACGAGCGCGCCGACTACCACCTGACCGCGGCCACCCCCGCCGCCTGCTGACCCCGGGAGCCGGGAGGCCGGACCCGCGGGGCGCGTCGGGTCCGGCCTCCCGGGTCCGGGCCGCCCCGGACCCCGGCCGCCCCGGACCCCGGCCGCCCGGGGCGCGCCGCTCAGCCGACGGCGAGCCGCGCGGCCTCCTCGGCGCACCCCCAGGCCACGGTGACGCCCGCGCCGCCGTGCCCGTAGTTGTGCACCAGCCGCCCACCGCCGGGCAGCGGTACGGCCTCCAGCCGCACCCGGGGGCGGGCCGGCCGCAGCCCCACCCGGTGTTCCAGCACCCGCGCGCCCGCCAGCGCGGGCACCACCCGCGCGCAGAGCGCCACGATCGCGTCGGCCTCCTCCTGGTCGGGGCCCAGATCCCAGGAGCCCTCGGTCGCCGTCCCGCCGAGCAGCACCCCGTACGGCTGCGGCATCACGTACGTCATCTCGTGCGCGCCGGGGAGCGCCCCCACGAACCACTCCTCGACGCCCGGGTTCTCCACGACCACCACCTGTCCGCGCACCGGATGGACCGACACGTCCGGCACCAGCTCCCGGGCGCCCAGCCCCGTGCAGTCCACCACGGCGGGCGCCATGGCGGCCGGCTCGCCGAAACCCGTGACCGAGCGCCGCTCGACCGTGCCGCCCGCGGCCCGCAGCCGCGCCTTCAGATACCGCAGATAGACCGGCATGTCGATCAGCGGAACCTCGGCCCGCAACCCCTGGCCGACCCCCTCGGGCAGTTCACCGGGGCGCGCCTCACGCAGCCCCCGCACCCGGGAGGCCCAGCTCCCCAGCCCCTCGATCCGGGTGTGCGCCATCAGACCGGGGACGATCCGCACCCCGGTCCGCTCCGCGTCCGCCGCGAGCCTTTCGTACCGCTCCAGCGACAGCTCCAGCCAGGGACCGACCTGCCGGGCCGGCTCGATGCGGTACGGCCAGATGAGCGCCCCCGCCACCGCCGACGTGGTCCTGGCCACCGGATCGCGCGTCCACAGCCCCACCCGCCGTCCGCTCTCCGCCAGCACCACCGCCGTCGTCAGCCCGATGACCCCACCACCGACCACGATCACATCGCACGTTCCGCCGCTCATGCACCGACCCTATAAGTCCGGAGGAGCGCCCTCCGCCGCTCAATATCCGCTGGACGCCCCCGCGTTGCGGAGGAGACCCTGCTGTACCGCGCTCACCCGCGGGGCGGCCCTCCCCCCGGCAACGGCCGCGGACGGACGCGGACGGCCGCGGACGGCCCCGGACGCGCCGCTCCGGCGCGCCTGCCGCGACCGGCACTCCGCTACGATCGGACGCTCTGATGACTGCCACACTTGTAGCCAAGGACCTCGCCGCGGGACACGGCGACCGCTCGCTCTTCTCCGGGCTCGACCTCGTCGTCGCGCCCGGCGACGTGATCGGGCTCGTGGGCGCCAACGGCGCGGGGAAGTCCACCCTGCTCCGGCTGCTCGCCGGACTCGACACACCCGAGGACGGGGCGCTGCGTCTCTCGCCGCCCACCGCCGCCGTCGGCCACCTCCCGCAGGAGCCGGAGCGCCGCGCGGGGGAGACCGTACGGGACTTCCTGGGCCGCAGGACCGGCGTCACCGCCGCGCAGACCGCCCTGGACGAGGCCACCCAGGCGCTCGTCGACGGCGCGCCGGGCGCCGACGACGCCTACGCCGCCGGTCTGGAGCGCTGGCTCGGCCTCGGCGGCGCCGACCTCGACGAGCGCGCCGAGGAGACCGCGGCCTCGCTCGGCCTGACCGTCGGACTCGACCAGCCCATGACCAGCCTCTCCGGCGGCCAGGCGGCCCGCGCGAGCCTCGCCTCCCTGCTGCTCTCCCGGTACGACGTCTTCCTGCTGGACGAACCGACCAACGACCTGGACCTCGACGGTCTCGAACGCCTGGAGAAGTTCGTCTCCGGACTGCGCGCCGGCACGGTCGTCGTCAGTCACGACCGCGAATTCCTCGTCCGTACGGTCACCAAGGTCCTCGAACTCGACCTGGCCCAGCAGAAGATCACCCTTTTCGGCGGCGGCTACGAGGCGTATCTGGAGGAGCGCGAGCGGGCCCGCCGCCACGCCCGCGAGGAGTACGAGGAGTACGCGGACAAGAAGACGGCCCTGGAGACCCGGGCCCACACCCAGCGCTCCTGGATGGAGAAGGGCGTCAAGAACGCCCGGCGCAAGGCGACCGACAACGACAAGATCGGCCGCAACCTCCGTACGGAATCCACCGAGAAGCAGGCCGCCAAGGCGCGCCAGACACAGCGGATGATCGAACGCCTCGACGTGGTCGAGGAGCCGCGCAAGGAGTGGGAACTGCGGATGGAGATCGCCTCCGCGGACCGTTCCGGCGCGGTCGTCGCGACCCTGAACGGCGCCGAAGTCACCCGTGGCGGCTTCCACTTCGGCCCCGTCACGCTCCAGATCGACCGCGCGGACCGCGTCGCCATCACCGGCGCCAACGGCAGCGGCAAGTCCACCCTGCTCGCCGCGCTCCTCGGCCGGCTCCCGCTGGACACGGGGCACGCCACCCTCGGCTCCGGTGTGCTCGTCGGCGAGGTCGACCAGGCCCGCGCCCTCTTCCACGGCCCGGGCACCCTGCTGGACGCCTTCCGCCCGGCCGTCCCCGACACCGAGCCCGCCGAGATCCGTACGCTCCTCGCCAAGTTCGGCCTCAAGTCGGACCATCTGCTCCGCCCCGCGACCACCCTCTCCCCGGGCGAACGCACCCGCGCGGCCCTCGCGCTCCTCCAGGGCCGGGGCGTGAACCTCCTCGTCCTGGACGAGCCGACGAACCATCTGGACCTGCCCGCGATCGAACAGCTGGAGTCGGCTCTCGACTCCTACGACGGGACGCTCCTGCTGGTGACGCACGACCGCAGAATGCTGAACGCGGTCCGCACGACCCGCCGTCTCGATGTGGCGGCGGGCCGCGTCACGGAAATCTGAGGGGACGGGGCGCCGGGACGGGGAGCGGTCCACGGGCCTCCGGGGCGGGGTGCCGAGCCCGGGGCCCGGCACCCCGCCGGGCCTCCGGGCCCGCCGGGGTGCCTCATGCGTCAGCCCCGCCGGCCGTTCCCGCCGCCGCCCTTCGGGTCCGTCAGCCCGGCCCGCCGCAGGGCGTCGGCCATCGCGCTGTTCGCCGGGGGCGGTGACGAGGCCTGGCGCCCGCCGCCGCTCCGCCCGCCGCCGCCCCGGCCACCGCGCTCACCCCGGCCGGCCCCCCGCTGCTGCGGCGGCCGGCCACCACCCCCCGACCGGTCCCGCTCCGGCTTCGCGGCGCCCGCCTCGTCGTCCAGGCGCAGCGTCAGGGAGATCCGCTTCCGCGGGATGTCGACGTCCATCACCTTCACCCTGACCACGTCGCCCGGCTTCACCACCTCACGCGGATCCTTGACGAAGTTCCGCGACATCGCGGACACATGGACCAGCCCGTCCTGATGCACCCCGATGTCCACGAACGCGCCGAACGCCGCGACATTCGTCACCACGCCCTCCAGCACCATGTCCGGCACCAGGTCGCCCAGCTTCTCGACGCCCTCCTTGAACGTGGCCGTGCGGAACGCCGGCCGCGGGTCCCGCCCCGGCTTCTCCAGCTCGCGCAGGATGTCCGTCACGGTCGGCAGCCCGAAGGAGTCGTTCACGAAGTCCGCGGGGCGCAGCGACCGCAGCGCCGTCGCGTTCCCGATCAGGGAGGCGACCTCGCCGCCCGTCGACTTCACCATGGACCGCACCACGGGGTACGCCTCGGGGTGGACGCTCGACGCGTCCAGCGGGTCGTCGCCGCCGAGGATACGGAGGAAGCCCGCGCACTGCTCGTACGCCTTCGGGCCGAGCCGGGCCACGTCCTTGAGCGCGCGCCGGGACCGGAAGGGACCGTTCGCGTCGCGGTGCGCGACGATGTTCTCGGCGAGCCCGGCGCCGATGCCCGACACCCGGGAGAGTAGCGGCGCCGACGCGGTGTTGACGTCCACCCCCACCCCGTTCACACAGTCCTCCACGACCGCGTCGAGCGAGCGGGAGAGCTTCACCTCGGACAGGTCGTGCTGGTACTGGCCGACGCCGATCGACTTGGGGTCGATCTTCACCAGCTCCGCCAGCGGATCCTGGAGTCGGCGCGCGATCGAGACCGCGCCGCGGATCGACACGTCGAGGTCCGGCAGCTCCTGCGAGGCGAACGCGGACGCGGAGTACACCGAGGCGCCCGCCTCCGAGACCATCACCTTCGTGAGCTTCAGCTCCGGGTGCGCGGCACACAGCTCGCCGGCCAGCTTGTCGGTCTCCCGGGACGCCGTGCCGTTGCCGATGGCGATCAGGTCGACCGAGTGCCGCTCGGCCAGCCGCGCCAGCTTCGCCAGGGACTCGTCCCACTTGTTCGCGGGAACGTGCGGGTAGATCGTGTCGGTGGCGACGACCTTGCCCGTCGCGTCGACCACGGCGACCTTCACGCCCGTACGGAACCCGGGGTCGAGCCCCAGCGTGGCGCGCGTCCCGGCCGGCGCGGCCAGCAGCAGGTCACGGAGGTTCGCCGCGAAGACCCGCACCGACTCGTCCTCGGCCGCCGTCCGCAGCCGCAGCCGCAGATCGATGCCGAGATGCACCAGCACCCGGGTACGCCAGGCCCACCGGACCGTGTCCCCGAGCCACTTGTCGCCGGGGCGGCCCCGGTCCGCGATCCCGAAGCGCCGCGCGATCATGTTCTCGTACAGGCTGGGGCCCGGCAGCTCCGACGGCTCCTCGGGCTCCAGGACCAGATCGAGGACGTCCTCCTTCTCGCCGCGGAGCATCGCGAGCACGCGGTGCGAGGGCAGCTGCGTGAAGGGCTCGGCGAAGTCGAAGTAGTCCGCGAACTTGGCGCCGGCCTCCTCCTTGCCGTCCCGTACCCGCGCCGCGAGCCGGCCGCGCGTCCACATCCGCTCGCGCAGCTCGCCGATGAGATCGGCGTCCTCGGAGAACCGCTCCGTGAGGATGGCGCGCGCGCCCTCCAGCGCGGCGGCCGGGTCCGCGACGCCCTTGTCCGCGTCGACGAACGCGGCGGCGGCGGCGAGCGGCTCCACCGAGGGGTCGCCCAGCAGGCCGTCCGCCAGCGGTTCGAGACCGGCCTCGCGGGCGATCTGCGCCTTCGTCCGCCGCTTGGGCTTGAAGGGCAGATAGATGTCCTCCAGCCGCGCCTTGGTGTCCGCGGCCCTGATCCGCGCCTCCAGGGCGTCGTCCAGCTTGCCCTGCTCCCGGACGGACTCCAGGATCGCGGTCCGCCGCTCCTCCAGCTCCCGCAGGTAGCGCAGCCGCTCCTCCAGGGTGCGGAGCTGCGCGTCGTCGAGCGATTCGGTGGCCTCCTTGCGGTACCGCGCGATGAACGGCACCGTCGATCCGCCGTCGAGCAGCTCGACGGCTGCCTTCACCTGCCGCTCGCGTACGCCGATTTCCTCGGCGATCCTGCCTTCGATGGACGTCGTCACGATCACGCTCCGCTGTTCTGGGGTCCGGCGCCTGCATTGTGGCAGGTGGCACCGACATCGGCGGGCAGGACCGGGTGGTGAGTACGACCGCGGGCGCGGTATCGGACCGTACGGCCGTGGCAGGAAAGGCGGGGTATTCGTCATTGCAGACGTCCGCGGCCGGGCGCAGGATGAGTGCCATGACAGAGCGATCCGTTCTGGTCGTCCTCCTCGACCAGGTGCAGAGCCTCGATGTGACGGGTCCCGTGGAGGTGTTCGCCGCGGCGGCCGCCGCGGTCGGCGACCCCTCCGCGTACCGGATCCGTACGGCCGCACTCGACGCCGCGCCGGTCCGCACCTCCAGCGGGCTCACGCTCGTCCCGGACACCACGCTCGCCGCCGCGCCCGACCCGGACACCCTTCTCGTGCCCGGTGGCCCGGGCACCCGGAACCCCGATCCGGAGCTGGTCGACTGGCTGCGCGAGCGGGCGCCCGGGGCGCGGCGCCTGGTCTCGGTCTGCACCGGCGCCCTGCTGCTCGCCGCCGCCGGGCTGCTCGACGGGCGCCGCGCCACCACCCACTGGGGCGCCACCGAACTCCTCGCCAGGAACCACCCGCTCGTCCACGTCGACCCGGACCCGATCTACGTACGCGACGGTGAGATCTCCACCTCCGCCGGGGTCACCTCCGGCATCGATCTGGCGCTCGCCCTCGTGGAGGAGGACCTCGGCCGCGACGTGGCGCTCGCCGTCGCCCGCCGTCTCGTGGTCTTCCTGCGCCGCCCCGGCAACCAGGCGCAGTTCAGCGCGCAGCTCGCCGCCCAGACCGCGCGGAGCGAGCCGCTGCTGGCGGTGCAGAGCTGGATCAGCGAGCACCCCGGTGCCGATCTCTCGGTCGAGGCGCTGGCCGGACGGGCCCGCCTCTCGCCCCGCCACTTCGCGCGTGCCTTCCGCTCCGAGACCGGCACGACGCCGGGCCGCTACGTGGAGCGCGTACGGCTCGAACACGCCAGGCGGCTGCTGGAGGAGAGCGGCGACGGGGTCGAGGAGATCTCCCGCTCCTGCGGCTACGGCACCCCGGAGGCCATGCGCCGCGCCTTTGTGAAGACCCTGGGCACGGCCCCCGCCGAATACCGCCGCCGCTTCCGCGTGGCCCCGTTGCCCTGACCCCGCCGCATCCCTGTCTCAAATCTGTTGAAATCTGTCGACCGGAAAGCCAGGCCCCGCATGCAGATCGCCATCCTCCTCTTCGACCGCTTCACCGCACTGGACGCCGTCGGTCCGTACGAGATCCTGCACCGCGTCCCCGGTGTCGAGACCGTCTTCGTCGCCGAAGACGCCGGACCCGTGAACAACGACTCGGGATCGCTCTCACTCGTCGTGCGGAAGACGCTCGCCGAGGTCACCGCCCCGGATGTGCTCGTCGTGCCCGGCGGCCCCGGCCAGCGGGCGCACATGACGAACGAGCCGCTGCTCGACTGGCTGCGCGCGGTGGACGCCACCACCACCTGGACCACCTCCGTCTGCACCGGTTCCCTGCTCCTCGCCGCCGCGGGGCTGCTCACCGGGCGCCGGGCCACCTCCCACTGGCTCGCTCTCGACATGCTGCGGACGTACGGCGCCGAGCCGACCGGCGAACGCGTCGTCACCGACGGCAAGTACGTGACATCGGCCGGTGTCTCCTCCGGGATCGACATGGGGCTCACCCTGACCGCCTCGCTTGTGGACGACCGGTTCGCACAGTCCGTCCAGTTGCTGACGGAGTACGACCCGCAGCCTCCCTTCGACGCGGGCTCGCCCGCGAAGGCCCCCTCGGACCTGGTCGCGGAGTTGCGCGCCAAGGGCCGCAGGGCATAGATCACCTCATGACCCGGCCGGCCAGGTGAACTCCGGTGCGCGGCGCTCCAGGAAGGCGGCGACCCCCTCCGCGGCGTCGCCGCTGCCGCGTGCCTGTTCCGCCCAGTACGGGGCGCGTCCGGCGCGGCCCGAGGCGAACTCCTTCGCGGCCGCCTGGGTCAGCCGGGAACGCGAGAGCAGGATCCGGGTGAACTCGGCGACGCGCCCGGCCAACTGCCCGGCGGGCAGCACCTCGTCCACGAGCCCGGTGCGCAGCGCGCGCTCCGTGCCGATCAACTCCGCCGAGAACAGCAGGTACTTGGCCGTGGCGGGCCCCACCAGCGCGGCCAGCCGCCGGGTGGAGGACTCCGGGTAGACGATCCCGAGCCGCGCCGGCGTGACCCCGAACGAGGCGCCCTCCTCCGCGAATCGCAGATCGCACGCGGCGGCGAGCTGGCAGCCTCCGCCCACGCAGTGGCCCCGTACGGCGGCGAGCGTGGGCCGGGGGAAGGCCGCGAGCGCCTCCTCGGCCCGTACGGCCAGCGCCTGCGGGTCCTCCCCAGCCGGGCCGGTGCCGCCCGGCAGACCCGGCCCCCGCAGGGAGGAGATGTCGGCGCCCGCGCAGAAGGTGTCGCCCGCCCCGGTCAGCACCAGCACCCCGACGGCCGGGTCGTCCGCCAACCGCCCGAGCAGCGGCGGCAGTTCCCGCCACATCGGTGCTGTCATCGCGTTGCGCCTGGCGGGGTGGTGGATGACCACGGTCGCCGTGCCGTTCTCGACCGTGTGCACCAGCTGGGGCTCCATGAGCCGGATGTTATCCCCGTGCTCGGGCGGAGCGCCGCGAGCCGGTCTCGGACCGACAGGGAGCGATCAGGACCGAGCGCGTGTGCAGCATCCCGGCTCCGAGACGATCGCGCTCCGTCAATAAAGGCTGACTTTTGTTCAGCGGTCCGGTGTGGACCGCTTCCCTGCCCAAGACTCGGCACCCGACGAGGAGCGGTGGTGGGCACCGCTCGACCCGACGGCGGGAGCCCGGAAATGGAGAGCCGCGGAAGTGTTCCGGTCAGGACCCGGTCGTACGAAGGGGTCTGGCGCTTCACCGTCCCGGCGCTCGACGCCTCCGTGCCCCGGACCAGGCGCACCGTGCGCGAGCTGCTGGAGCGGCAGCGCGTGCCGGTCAGGGGCGATACCGCACAGGGGGTGCTGCTCGTCCTCTCCGAACTGCTCACCAACGCCGTACGGCACGCCGCCCTGCTCTCGCCCGAGATCGCCGTGGAGGTCGCCGTCGGCACCAGGTGGATCCGGGTGTCGGTCGAGGACAACCATCCCTACCGGCCCACGGCACTGGAGACCGACCCCGCCAGGACCGGCGGACGCGGGCTGCTGCTGGTGCGGGAGATCACCCGGGAGGCGGGCGGCGGCTTCGGGGCCGAGCACACCGCCGGGGGCGGGAAGACCGTCTGGGCGGTGCTCCCCTTCGACCGGGCGGAACCGGCACCACGGACGGATGCGGCGGCCCCGGCGGCCCCGGAGGCCCCGGGGGACCCGGCGGGCCCGGAGGCCCCGGGGGACCCGGAGGCCCCGGGGGACCCGGAGGCCCCGGGGGACCCGGAGGGCCCCGGCCGGGTCACCAGCCCGCGGCCGGCCCCGTGAGCTCCCGGAACGCCGGGCGCGCGGTGTCCAGCACCGTCATGAACCAGGCGGAGAACGGCGCCGAGCCGTGCAGCTCCGTCAGCTCCGCCGGGGTGACGAACGCGGTCTCCCCGACCTCCTGCGGATCGGGCCGCGGCGCCGCCTGCACCATTCCGACGAAGAGGTGGTTGTACTCGTGCTCGACCAGCCCCGAGGCCGGGTCCGGGTGGTGGTAGCTGACGGTGCCGGCCTCCGCGAGCAGCGAGGGCGAGATGCCCAGCTCCTCGTGGGTACGGCGGGCCGCCGCGGCGAACGGTGCCTCACCCGGGTACGGATGGCCGCAGCAGGTGTTCGACCAGACGCCGGGGGAGTGGTACTTGCCCAGCGCGCGGCGCTGGAGCAGCAGCCGTCCCCGCTCGTCGAAGAGGAAGACCGAGAACGCCCGGTGCAGCCGGCCGGGTGCCTGGTGTGCCGAGAGCTTCTCGGCCGTGCCGATGGTGTTGCCGTCCTCGTCCACCAGCTCCAGCATGATCGTTTCTTGTGCGGCGGTCGACGAGCTGTTCGCTGCGGTGACTGGTGTGGTCGGCATAACCATCCTTCGCTTCGGGCCTCGGTGGCCAAGTCTGCCGTACGCAAAAGACCGGTGTCCGCACTTCGGGGGGTGGGCATGTCCGTTCGGCATGTCCGTTCCATGCCCACCCCCACGGTGTGCGCCGCCGCCGGCTCAGTGGCAGAGCTTCGCCTCGTGCTCGGCGTGGCCCCGGGGTTCGAGCTGGAAGGTGCAGTGCTCGACATCGAAGTGATGGCCGAGGCATCCCTGCAGGTCATGGAGCATCTTCTCGTGCCCCACCGCGTCCAGCGCGTCCTGGTCCACCACCACGTGCGCGGAGAGGACCGGCATCCCCGACGTGATCGTCCAGGCGTGGAGGTCGTGGACGTCCGCCACCCCGGGCAGGGCGAGCATGTGCGCGCGTACCTCACTCATGTCCACATCCTTGGGCGCCGCCTCCAGCAGGACGTTCACGGTCTCCCGCAACAGCTTCACCGTACGCGGAACGATCATGAGCCCGATCAGCAGCCCCACGATCGGGTCGGCGAGCTCCCAGCCGGTGGCCAGGATGATCCCCGCGGAGATCAGTACCGCGACCGAGCCGAGCGTGTCCGCGAGGACCTCCAGATAGGCGCCCCGCACATTGAGGCTCTCGCTCTGCCCGCGCGTCAGCAGCGAGAGGGAGACGAGGTTGGCGGCCATGCCGATCAGGGCGAAGATGATCGTCAGCCCGCTCTTGGTCTCGGGCGGGGAGATGAAGCGGTCCACCGCCTCGTAGAGCAGATAGCCGCCGACACCGAGCAGCAGCAGACAGTTGGCGAGGGCGGCGAGGATCTCCGCCCGCGCGTAGCCGAAGGTGCGGCTCTCGTCGGCGGGTCTGGCCGCGAAGTGGATCGCCAGCAGGGCCATGCCGAGCCCCACCGCGTCCGTCGCCATGTGGGCCGCGTCGGCGACCAGCGCGAGGGAGTTGGAGACAACGCCCCCGATGATTTCCACCACCATCACGGAGAGTGTGATCCCCAGGGCGATCCGCAGCCGTCCGCGGTAGGCGGCGGTCGCCGTGCCCGCGGGTGGTCCTCCGTGCGTGTGTCCGTGGTTGTGCCCTGCCCCCATGAGGACGCCTCCCGGTCGTCTGGACGAGTACCGACGCCGTCAGTGAACTACGGGTGGGGGGTATCGGGCAACACGGCACTGAACACCGTTGTCATATGCTCTGACCTGCGGAAATGATGCCAGGTCAGAGCGGTGCGGTGAGGGGGCGACGGGGCCGGCGGGATCACCCGTCCTGCGCATCGGGACGGCGCAGCCGCCAGCCCGCCCACGCCGACTCGACCATCGCGCGCACGTCGCGGGTGGCCGTCCAGCCCAGCTCCCAGGTGATCCTCTCGACGGAGGCGACGGCCCGCGCGGCGTCCCCCGCGCGGCGCGCCTCGACCACCGGTTCCGTACGGTCACCGGTGACCTCCGCCACCAGAGCGGCCAGCTCGCGCACCGAGACGCCCTCGCCGCGGCCGATGTTCACCGTCAGGTCGTGGCCGCCGGGGTGTCCGGCCAGATGGCGCGCGGCGGCGAGATGGGCCTCGGCGAGATCGGCGACATGGATGTAGTCGCGGATGCAGGTGCCGTCCGGTGTCGGATAGTCGGCGCCGAAGATCCGCGGGGCCTCGCCCCGGCTGATCCGGTCGAAGAACATCGGAATGATGTTGAACACTCCGACGTCGGAGAGTTCCGGCAGCGCCGTGCCCGCCACGTTGAAGTACCGCAGACAACCCGTGGAGATTCCGTGCGCCCGCCCGGTCGCCCGGACCAGCCACTCGCCCGCCAGCTTGGTCTCGCCGTACGGATTGATCGGCACGGCGGGGGTGTGCTCCGTGATCAACTCCACATCGGGCACCCCGTACACGGCCGCGGAGGAGGAGAAGAGGAAGCGCGGCACCCGCGCGGCCACGACGGCGTCCAGCAGCACCGTGAGCCCGTGCAGATTCTCCCGGTAGTACGTCAGCGGCCGCTCGACGGACTCGCCGACCTGTTTCTTCGCCGCGAGATGCACCACACCGGTGACCCCGTGCCCCGCCAGGACCTTGTCGACGGCCTCCCGGTCCAGCAGCGACGCCTCGACGAGCGGGATCTCCTCCGGCAGCCGCTCGGCGAAGCCGGTCGACAGATCGTCCAGCACGACGACCCGCTCGCCCGCCGCCGTCATCGAGCGCGCCACATGGGCCCCGATGTACCCCGCCCCGCCTGTGATCAGCCATGTCATGCGGTCACCCTAGTGCTCGGGCTCGTGCTCGGGCTCGTGCTCAGGCGCGGGCCGACGGGGGCTCCCGTCCGTGCTCCCGCGGGTGCTCCGGCTGGTGCCGGCGGCCGTCGCGGTTTGTGGGGCAACCCCCGGATCGACCATGATGATCTCTTCGTGGCGCCCTTCCCGCCCCGATGAGGGTGTCCGGGGCGGCTGTCCCGGGCGGAACGGGGCGTAAACGGGCGATGAACTCGCCCTTCTGTTCATCCGATAGCCTCTGCCGACGTGCCGCCCCCCGGATCCCGGGGCCCGCCGCCGCACATCCGACCCTGTCAGTGTCAAGGAGTGAGTTCGTCTGTCGACCGCCATCCTCACCGGTGCTCCGGTACCCGGATCGCCGCTCGAAGGCGATCTGCGGTCCCTGGGCTTTGACGTACGGACCGCGCCCGGCACCGAGGAGGCCCGGAGCCTGCTCGCCGCGGCCCCCGCGACGGAGCGTGTCGCACTCGTCGACGCCCGTTTCATCGGCCATGTCCATGCCCTGCGGCTGGCCCTGACCGACCCGCGCTTCCCCGCCGCCGCCGTCCCCGGGGCGCTCACCGCCCGGCCGGAGGCCCGCGGCGCGCTGCTGAGCGCGCTCACGGCCGTCGCCGGGGACGCCGGGGCACCCGGGCCCCGCCGCGGGGGCGCCGCCGCCGAGACGCGTCCGGGTTCCGCCACGGCGTTCGCCGCGAGCGAGCCCGCCACGGACACGGCCACGGGCACGGTTACCGGCACGGCCGCCGGTACGGCCACCGAGCCCGCCATCGCCGGAAGCGGAAACGCCGCGTCCCTCCCCGCCGACGCGCCCCTGGCCGACCGGGTCGCCACCGCGCTCGACGCCGGGGGCACCACCGTCACCCGCCCCGAGCTGGGCTCACTCGTCGCCGCCGTCCCCGCCGACGCGCCCGCCCGCGAGCGGGCCGAGGCCGCCGTCGCCGCCGTCGACGACGAGGCCGTACGGCTGCGCTCCGCGGTGAAGGCCCGCGACGGCTTCTTCACCACGTTCTGCGTCAGCCCCTACTCCCGCTACCTCGCCCGCTGGTGCGCCCGCCGGGGCCTCACCCCCAACCAGGTCACCACCGCGTCGCTGGTCACCGCCCTGATCGCGGCGGCCTGCGCGGCCACCGGCACCCGGGGCGGCTTTGTCGCCGCCGGGGCGCTGCTGCTCTTCTCCTTTGTCCTGGACTGCACCGACGGGCAGCTCGCCCGCTACTCGCTCCAGTACTCCACGATGGGCGCCTGGCTCGACGCGACCTTCGACCGCGCCAAGGAGTACGCGTACTACGCGGGCCTCGCCCTCGGCGCGGCCCGGGGAGGCGACGACGTCTGGGCACTCGCCCTCGCCGCGATGGTCCTCCAGACCTGCCGGCATGTCGTGGACTTCTCCTTCAACGAGGCCAACGCCGACAGTGCCGCCGCGTCCGGCAACGGCAAGGCCGTCGTCGGCACCCCCACCTCCGCGCTCTCCACCCGGCTCGACAGCGTCGGCTGGACGGTCTGGGTACGGCGCATGATCGTGCTGCCGATCGGTGAGCGCTGGGCGATGATCGCCGTACTGACGGCCCTGACCACGCCCCGGATCGTCTTCTACGCGCTCCTCGTCGGCTGTGCCTTCGCCGCCTGCTACACGACGGCGGGCCGCGTCCTGCGCTCCGTGACCCGCAAGGCCGTCCGCACCGACCGGGCCGCCCGCGCGCTCGCCGACCTCGCCGACTCGGGGCCGCTCGCCGAGCTCGTCGCCCGGGTGCTCCGGCGCCCGGCCCGCGCGCTCCCGGGTCCCGTGCCCTTCCTCGTCGCCCTCGCGGGCGGCGCCGCGGTCACCGCCTGCGCGGCGTTCGCCCCGTTCGACAGCCCCGTGCTCCTCCTCGGCGCCCTGGTGTACGTGCTGACCTCCGGGTTCGCCGTCGCCCGCCGGATGGGCGGCGCCCTCGACTGGCTCGTTCCGCCGGTCTTCCGCGCCGCCGAGTACGGCACCGTGCTGGTGCTCGCGGTCCGCGCCGACGTACCCGGCGCGCTCCCGGCGGCGTTCGGGCTGGTGGCGGCGGTCGCCTACCATCACTACGACTCGGTGTACCGCATCCGCGGCGGCACCGGCGCCCCGCCCCGGTGGCTCGTCCGGGCGCTCGGCGGACACGAGGGCCGCACCCTGCTGGTCACCCTGTGTGCCGTCCTCTCCACCCGCGCACTCGACTTCCCGCCGGCACTGACGGTGATCGCCGTCGTCGTGGCGCTGATCGCGCTCGTGGAGTCCATCCGGTTCTGGGTGTCCTCCGGAGCCCCCGCCGTACACGACGAAGGAGAACCCGCATGATCGGCCTCGTACTCGCAGCCGGAGCAGGACGGCGTCTGCGCCCCTACACCGACACGCTGCCCAAGGCCCTCGTGCCGGTCGACCCGGCGGGGGAGGGCACCACCACCGTCCTCGACCTGACCCTGGGCAACTTCGCCGAGGTCGGGCTGACCGAGGCCGCGATCGTCGTCGGCTACCGCAAGGAGGCCGTGTACGAGCGCAAGGCCGAGCTGGAGCGGAAGTACGGGCTGACGCTCACCCTGGTCGACAACGACAAGGCCGAGGAGTGGAACAACGCCTACTCCCTCTGGTGCGCCCGGGACATCCTGGCCCGCGGCGTGATCCTCGCCAACGGCGACACCGTCCACCCCGTCTCCGTCGAGAAGACGCTCCTCGCCGCGCGCGGCGAGGGCCGGCGGATCATCCTCGCCCTCGACACGGTCAAGTCCCTCGCGGACGAGGAGATGAAGGTCATCACCGACGGTGAGCGCGGCGTGCGCCGGATCACCAAGCTGATGGACCCGGCCACCGCCACCGGCGAGTACATCGGCGTCACCCTGATCGAGCCCGAGGCCGCAGCCGATCTCGCGGACGCGCTCAGGACCACCTTCGAGAAGGACCCCGACCTCTACTACGAGGACGGCTACCAGGAACTGGTGAACCGCGGCTTCACCCTCGACGTCGCGCCCGTCGGAGACATCCCCTGGGTCGAGATCGACAACCACGACGACCTCGCGAAGGGCCGTGAGATCGCGTGCCAGTACTGACCCGGCTCATCCCGTCGCCGGTCGTCGTGGACATCAGGCCCGGCGCCATGGACGACCTCGCCGGACTCCTCGCCGACCAGCGGATCTCCAGCTCGGGCAGGCTCTCCATCGCCGTCAGCGGCGGCTCGGGCCAGGCGCTGCGCGAGAAGCTCGCGCCGGTGCTCCCCGACGCCGACTGGTACGCCGTGGCCGACGGCACGATCGACTCGGCGGTCCGGCTCGCCGACGAGATCAAGGGCAAGCGGTACGACGCCGTGGTCGGCCTCGGCGGCGGCAAGATCATCGATGTGGCGAAGTACGCGGCGGCCCGGGTCGGGCTGCCCATGGTGGCCGTCGCCACCAACCTCTCGCACGACGGCATCTGCTCGCCGGTCTCCATCCTCGACAACGACAACGGCCGCGGCTCGTACGGCGTCCCGACGCCCATCGCCATGGTGGTCGACCTCGACGTCATCCGGGACGCACCGGTCCGCTTCGTCCGCTCCGGCATCGGTGACGCGGTCTCCAACATCTCGGCCATCGCGGACTGGGAGCTGTCCCACCGGGTCAACGGCGAGCCGGTGGACGGACTGGCCGCCGCCATGGCCCGTACGGCCGGCGAAGCCGTGCTGCGCCACCCCGGCGGGGTCGGTGACGACGAGTTCCTCACCGTGCTCGCCGAGGCGCTGGTCCTCTCCGGCATCGCCATGTCGATCAGCGGCGACACCCGCCCCTCATCGGGTGCCTGCCACGAGATCAGCCACGCCTTCGACCTCCTCTACCCCAAGCGCTCCGCGCTCCACGGCGAACAGGTCGGCTTCGGTGCCGCCTTCGCCATGCGGCTGCGCGGCGCGGAGGAGGAGTCACTGCAGTTCACCGAGGTGCTGCGGCGCCACGGGCTGCCGGTGCTGCCCGAGGAGATCGGCTTCACCGTCGACGAGTTCGTACGGGCCGTCGCCTACGCGCCGCAGACCCGGCCGGGCCGTTTCACCATCCTTGAGCACCTCGACCTGTCCACCGACCAGATCAGGGACGCGTACGCCGACTATGCCTCGACCCTCAGTAGCTGAACTCCGCCCGGTCGTCCACCCGGAGGGGGTGAAAGACCGCCGCAGCGGCGAACACTGGGCAGGGCGCCTGTACATGCGGGAAGTCTCGCTGCGGGTCGACCGGTATCTGGTGAACACGCGGGTCACTCCCAACCAGGTGACGTACGTGATGACCGTCGCCGGTGCCCTCGCCGCCCCCGCCCTCCTGGTGCCGGGGATCGCCGGCGCGGTGCTCGGCGTGCTGGCGGTCCAGCTCTATCTGCTGCTGGACTGCGTCGACGGGGAGATCGCCCGCTGGAAGAAGCAGTACTCGATGACCGGGGTCTACCTGGACCGGGTCGCCGCCTACCTGTGCGACGCCGCCGTCCTGGTCGGCTTCGGGCTGCGCGGCGCCGACCTGTGGGGCACCGGACGGATCGACTGGCTGTGGGCCTTCCTCGGTACACTCGCCGCCCTCGGCGCCATCCTGGTCAAGGCCGAGACCGACCTGGTCGGCGTCGCCCGGCACCAGCAGGGGATGGCCCCGGTCAAGGAGTCGGCCTCCGAGGCGCGCTCGTCCGGTATGGCGCTGGCCCGCAGGGCCGCCGCGGCGCTCAAGTTCCACCGGCTCATCCTCGGCATCGAGGCGTCCCTGCTCATCCTTCTCCTGGCGATCCTGGACGCGGTCCGGGGCGACCTGTTCTTCAGCCGGCTCGGCATCGCGGTCCTCGCCGGGATCGCCCTGCTCCAGACCCTGCTCCACCTGGTCTCCATCCTGGCGTCCAGCAGGCTGAGGTGAGCGACACGCGGCCCGGGCAGACCCTCGGCGCGGTGATCATCACCATGGGTGACCGCCCCGGCGATCTGCGTGCGCTGCTCGACTCAGTCGTCCGGCAGGACGGTGATCCCGTCGAGATCGTCGTGGTCGGGAACGGCGCCCCGGTGGGCGCCGTTCCGCCCGGTGTACGGACCGTGGAGGTGCCGGAGAACCTCGGTATCCCCGGCGGCCGCAACGTCGGCATCGAAGCGTTCGGCGCCGCCGGCTCCGACGTGGACGTCCTGCTCTTCCTGGACGACGACGGGCTGCTGCCCCGGACGGACACGGCGGCGCTGATCCGGGACGCGTTCGCCGCCGACCCCGCCCTCGGCATCGTCAGCTTCCGGATCGCCGATCCGGAGACCGGACTGACCCAGCGCCGCCACGTGCCCCGGCTGCGCGCCTCGGACCCGCTGCGCTCCTCCCGCGTGACGACCTTCCTGGGCGGCGCCAGCGCCGTACGGACAAGGGTCCTCGCGGAGGTCGGCCCGCTGCCCGGGGACTTCTTCTACGCCCACGAGGAGACCGACCTCGCCTGGCGGGCCCTGGACGCGGGGTGGATGATCGACTACCGCGCCGACATGGTGCTCGCGCACCCGACGACGCCGCCGTCCCGGCACGCCGTCTACCACCGTATGGTGGCCCGTAACCGGGTATGGCTGGCCCGCCGTAACCTCCCCGCCCCCGTCGTCCCGCTGTATCTCGGCGTATGGCTGCTGCTCACGTTGGTACGCCGGCCGTCCCTGCCCGCCCTGAAAGCCTGGTTCGGGGGGTTCCGGGAAGGCTGGGCGACCCCGTGCGGTCCGCGGCGCCCGATGAAGTGGCGTACGGTATGGCGGCTGACCCGGCTGGGCCGACCGCCTGTGATCTGACAAGCTCAGTTCTGAGAGCATCGGGCTTATCCCCCCGGGGCCCGGCCCATGTGCCCGTGCCCGACCGGCTGCGCATCTTGAACACGAAAGTTTCAACTTGTGAGTGACACAACCCATGAGGGTGCGATCGCTGTGAGCGCCCCCCCGTCGCCCGACGACGGTCTGTCCGCGGCGGAGCTCGCCGCCAAGTACGGCCTGTCGGTGAGCGGAGCCCGGCCAGGGCTGCGCGACTACGTCCGGCAGCTCTGGGGCCGTCGGCACTTCATCCTGGCCTTCTCCCAGGCGAAGCTCACGGCCCAGTACAGCCAGGCGAAGCTGGGACAGCTCTGGCAGGTGGCGACCCCGCTGCTGAACGCGGCGGTGTACTACCTGATCTTCGGGCTGATCCTCCAGACCAAGCGGGGCATTCCCCAGGAGGTCTTCGTCCCGTTCCTGGTCACGGGCGTCTTCGTCTTCACCTTCACCCAGAGTTCGGTGATGGCCGGGGTCCGTGCCATCTCCGGGAATCTGGGGCTCGTCCGGGCCCTGCACTTCCCCCGGGCGTCGCTGCCGGTCTCCTTCTCCCTCCAGCAGCTTCAGCAACTCCTGTTCTCCATGGTCGTCCTGGTCACCGTGGCGGTCATCTTCGGCAGCTATCCGAGCCTGAGCTGGCTGCTGGTGCTGCCCGCGCTGGCGCTGCAGTTCCTCTTCAACACCGGTCTGGCGCTGATCATGGCGCGGCTGGGCAGCAAGACCCCGGACCTCGCGCAGCTGATGCCGTTCGTGATGCGTACGTGGATGTACGCGTCGGGTGTGATGTTCTCGATCCCGGTGATGCTCAAGGACCAGCCGGGCTGGATCGCCGACGTGCTCCAGTACAACCCGGCCGCGGTCTACATGGATCTGGTCCGGTTCGCGCTGATCGACGGGTACGGCTCGGAGAACCTGCCCGCGCACGTCTGGCTCGTCGCGCTGGCCTGGGCGCTGCTGCTGGGCGTCGTCGGCTTCGTGTACTTCTGGAAGGCTGAGGAGCGGTACGGCCGTGGCTGAGGACAACAAGCAGGGACGCGTTCCCACGGTCATCGCCGACGACGTGCACATCGTGTACCGCGTCAACGGCGGTGGCGGCGGCAAGGGCAGCGCGACCGCGGCCCTGAGCCGCATACTCCGCCGCGACAAGGGGGAGTCGCGGGGCGTCCGCAAGGTCCACGCGGTGCGGGGTGTGACCTTCACCGCGTACCGCGGCGAGGCGATCGGCCTGATCGGCACCAACGGTTCCGGCAAGTCGACGCTGTTGCGCGCCATCGCGGGGCTGCTGCCCGCGGAGAGCGGCAAGGTCTACACCGACGGCCAGCCGTCCCTGCTGGGCGTCAACGCCGCGCTGATGAACGACCTGACCGGCGAACGCAACGTCATCCTCGGCGGTCTGGCCATGGGGATGTCGCGCGAGCAGATCCGCGAGCGGTACCAGTCGATCGTCGACTTCTCCGGCATCAACGAGAAGGGCGACTTCATCACGCTCCCGATGCGCACGTACTCCTCGGGCATGGCGGCCCGGCTCCGGTTCTCCATCGCCGCGGCGAAGGACCACGACGTGCTGATGATCGACGAGGCTCTGGCCACCGGCGACCGCAAGTTCCAGATCCGCTCCGAGCAGCGGATCCGCGAGCTCCGCAAGGAGGCGGGCACGGTCTTCCTGGTCAGTCACAGCAACAAGTCGATCAGGGACACCTGTGACCGTGTGCTGTGGCTGGAGAAGGGCGAGCTGCTGATGGACGGTCCGACGGACGAGGTCATCAAGGCGTACGAGAAGGAGACCGGCAAGTAGGCCGGGAACGCCCGGGAGCACTGTCAACGCCCTCGCCGGAGTGATCAGGCGGGGGCATTGTCATGGTACGAACCGATCACTGTTGGTCAAAGATCGGTCAAGTCCGGTGGGTCGAGGGAAGGTTGGCGTGTATTGCCGCGTTCTCGTAGTGCGACCAACACCCCGACGTGTTCCTCTTGGCTGTACAACGTAAGCTGGGCCGGGCCGATTCGCGGCAAGTGGGGCGATGCCCACGGTGCGACCCGGCCGCCACGGGGCCTTCTGTACTCGGAGGTGCGGGCGGCGTGTCCGAAATGGGATGTATTGGGTCAGCAGTGTAGAACGGGAGATGTGACGGCAATGACGGAAAATCTCCAGCTCCGCGAGGATTCCGCCGTCCCCGTAACGGGTAGCGCGCAGTGACGGCCACCCCGGATGTGCGCCCCGACGATCCCTCGCGCACCACGCTCGACAAGGCCGCGGACGAGAACTTCCCCGTGGCCCCCTTCTTCCTGCCGCGCGCCTGGCGCGACGACCTGATGGCGGTGTACGGGTACGCCCGCCTCGTCGACGACATCGGCGACGGAGATCTCGCCCCCGGCGGCGCCGACGCCCGCCACCTGGGCGTCGCCCCCGCGCTCGCCGACGACAGGACCGCCGTGCTCGACGCCTTCGAGACCGACCTGCGGCGCGTCTTCGACGACCGGGGCCCCGCCCCCGGCCACCCGCTGCTGCGCGCCCTCGCCCCGACCGTACGGCGCCGCTCCCTGCCCCCCGAGCCGTTCCTCGGGCTGATCGAGGCCAACCGCCAGGACCAGGTGGTGCGGCGGTACGAGACCTACGACGACCTGCTCTCCTACTGCGAGCTCTCCGCCAACCCGGTCGGCCGCCTCGTCCTCGGGATCACCGGCACCGCGAGCCCCGAGCGGCTGCGCCGCTCCGACGCCGTCTGCACGGCGCTCCAGATCGTCGAACACCTCCAGGACGTGGCCGAGGACCTCGGCCGCGACCGGATCTACCTCCCCGCCGAGGACATGAAGCGGTTCCATGTCACCGAGGCGGACCTGGCCGCTCCCACCGCGAACGCCTCCGTGCGCTCCCTGGTCGCCCACGAGGCGGAGCGCGCCCGGCTGCTCCTGGACGAGGGAACCTCCCTGGTGGGCAGCGTGCACGGCAGACTCCGCCTGCTCCTCGCGGGATTCGTCGCCGGAGGGCGCGCCGCCCTCGCTTCGATCGCGGCCGCCGGGCACGATGTGCTCCCCGGTCCGCCCAAACCCACCAAGCCGCGTCTGCTGCGTGAAGTGGGAGCTGTCTTGCGAAGTGCGCACAGAGAGGGGTGAGCCGGAACGTGGAGGGACAGACGCCCATGTCCGCGCCGGTACTGGCGGCCTACAGCTACTGCGAGGCCGTCACCGGTCAGCAGGCCCGTAATTTCGCCTACGGCATCAGACTGCTGCCGACCGGCAAGCGGCAGGCCATGTCCGCGCTGTACGCCTTCTCCCGGAGGGTGGACGACATCGGCGACGGCACGCTCGCACCCGAGGCCAAGCAGGCCCGGCTGGAGGAGACCCGGGCGCTGCTGGACCGGGTCAGGGCGGGCGAGGTGGACGACGACGACACCGACCCCGTCGCGGTCGCCGTCGCGGACACGGTGCGCCGCTTCCCGGTGCCCCTCGGCGGGCTCGACGAACTGATCGACGGCGTCCTGATGGACGTCAGGGGCGACACGTACGAGACCTGGGACGACCTCAAGGCCTACTGCCGGTGCGTCGCGGGCGCCATCGGCCGGGTCTCCCTCGGCGTCTTCGGCACCGCGCCCGGCGTTCCCGGGACCGAGCGCGCCGCCGAGTACGCCGACACGCTCGGGCTCGCCCTCCAGCTCACCAACATCCTCCGGGACGTCCGCGAGGACGCCGCCAACGGCCGTACGTACCTGCCCGCCGACGACCTCGCCAAGTTCGGCTGCTCCGCCGGGTTCCACAGCACCGCCCCCGCCCCGGGCGCGGACTTCGCCGGACTGGTCCACTTCGAGGTCCGCCGCGCCCGCGCGCTCTTCGCCGAGGGGTACCGGCTGCTGCCGATGCTCGACCGGCGCAGCGGCGCCTGTGTCGCGGCGATGGCCGGCATCTACCGCCGGCTCCTCGACCGCATCGAGCGCGACCCCGGCGCCGTGCTCCGCGGCCGGGTCTCGCTGCCCGGCCACGAGAAGGCGTACGTCGCCGTCCGCGGTCTCTCCGGCCTCGACGCCAGGACCGTCTCCCGCCAGGCCGTCAGGAGGCGCGGCTGATGCGGGGGCCCGGGACGCGGTGCGGGAGCACCGCGGCCGTCCCCGCGCCTTCGCACACATATCCGCATGAAGGATGCTCAACCTTGCCTGAACATGACGCGTCCCTGACTGCGGAGGGGCCGGCGGGACCGAACCGCCCGGCGGCTCCGGCAGCAAGGGGGAACGCATGACAACGGCCGACGGAAACCGGGCCCGCCACGCCGTGGTGGTCGGCGGGGGGCTCGCCGGGATCACCGCCGCCCTCCAGCTCGCCGACGCCGGGGTACGGGTGACCCTCCTCGAAGGCCGGCCGCGCCTCGGCGGACTCGCCTTCTCCTTCCGCCGCGGGGACCTCACCGTCGACAACGGCCAGCACGTCTACCTGCGCTGCTGCACCGCGTACCGCTGGTTCCTCGACCGGGTGGACGGCGCGGCGCTCGCACCGCTCCAGGACCGGCTCGACGTACCCGTCCTGGACGTCGGCGGGCGCCACGGTGCCCGCGCCCGCCTCGGCCGGATCCGCCGCACCGCACTGCCCGTACCGCTGCACCTCGCGCCCGGACTCGCCACGTACCCGCACCTCTCGCTCGCCGAGCGTGCCTCCGTGGCCCGCGCCGCCCTCGCCCTCCAGCGGCTCGACCTCGCCGACCCCGCGCTGGACGGCACCGACTTCGCCACCTGGCTCCACCGCCACGGACAGTCGGCCCGTACGGTCGAAGCCCTCTGGGACCTCGTCGGGGTGGCCACCCTCAACGCCACCGCGCCGAACGCCTCCCTGGCGCTCGCCGCGATGGTCTTCAAGACCGGGCTGCTCTCCGAGCCCGGCGCCGCCGACATCGGCTGGGCCCGTGTCCCGCTCGGCGACCTGCACGACACCCTGGCCCGCAAGGCCCTCGACTCGGCGGGCGTACGCACCGAACTGCGCACCCGGGGCGGCGCGGTCTCCCGCGCCGACGGCGGCGGCTTCCACGTCGACGTGGCGGGCGAACGGCTCGACGCGGACGCCGTCGTCCTCGCCGTACCCCAGCGCGCGGCGCACGCCCTGCTGCCCGAAGGCGCGCTCGACCACCCCGGCCGGCTGCTGGACATCGCCGACGCGCCCATCGTCAACCTCCATGTCGTGTACGGCCGCCGGGTGCTGCGCCGCCCGTTCTTCGCCGCGCTGGGCTCGCCCGTCCAGTGGGTCTTCGACCGCACCGACGCCTCGGGACTCACCGACGGCCAGTACCTGGCGGTCTCCCAGTCCGCCGCCCAGGACGAGATCGACACCCCCGTCTCCGCACTGCGCGAGCGCTACCTCCCGGAACTGGAACGCCTCCTGCCCGCCGCCCGCGGCGCGGAGGTACGGGACTTCTTCGTCACCCGGGAGCGGACGGCGACGTTCGCTCCCACCCCCGGAGTGGGCCGGCTGCGACCCGCGGCCCGCACCCGCGCCCCCGGCCTCTTCCTGGCCGGCGCATGGACCGCCACCGGCTGGCCCGCGACGATGGAAGGAGCTGTACGCAGCGGTTTCGACGCCGCGGGCGCGGCTCTCTCCGCACTCGGGCACCGCCATCAACACCCCTTGCAGGAGGCGGCATGAGCCCGAGTACTGCACCGACGAGTACTGGAACAAGAGGAGAGACCGTGCCGACTGTGCCCCCGGCCCACCCGGTTGTCGACACCGCGGACGTCCACGCGCTGCTGGAGCGGGGACGGAGCCTGTCCACGCCGGTCCTGCGCGCCGCCGTCGACCGGCTGGCCACCCCCATGGACACCGTCGCCGCCTACCACTTCGGCTGGATCGACGCCCAGGGCCGCCCCGCCGACGGTGACGGCGGCAAGGCCGTCCGGCCGGCGCTCGCTCTGCTCTCCGCGGAAGCGGCCGGCGCCGCCCCCGAGAAGGGCGTCCCCGGCGCCGTCGCCGTCGAACTGGTCCACAACTTCTCGCTGCTCCACGACGACCTCATGGACGGCGACGAGCAGCGCCGCCACCGCGACACCGTCTGGAAGATGCACGGCCCCGCGCAGGCCATCCTCGTCGGCGACGCCCTGTTCGCGCTCGCCAACGAGGTGCTGCTGGAGCTCGGCACGGTCGAGGCGGGCCGCGCGACCCGCCGGCTGACCACCGCCACCCGCAAGCTGATCGACGGTCAGGCGCAGGACATCTCCTTCGAGCACCGTGAGCGGGTCACCGTCCAGGAGTGCCTGGAGATGGAGGGCAACAAGACGGGCGCGCTGCTCGCCTGCGCCGTCTCCATCGGCGCGGTCCTCGGCGGCGCCGACGACCGTACGGCCGACACCCTGGAGTCGTACGGGCACCACCTCGGACTCGCCTTCCAGGCCGTCGACGACCTGCTCGGCATCTGGGGCGACCCCGAGGCCACCGGGAAGCAGACCTGGAGCGACCTGCGCCAGCGCAAGAAGTCCCTGCCGGTCGTCGCCGCGCTCGCCGCCGGCGGACCGGCCTCCGTACGGCTCGGTGAACTCCTCGCCACCGACGTCAAGAGCAACGACTTCGAGAACTTCTCGGAGGAGGAGTTCGCCACCAGGGCCGCGCTCATCGAGGAGGCGGGCGGCCGGGAGTGGACCTCCCAGGAGGCGCGCAGGCAGCACGCCGTCGCCATCGAGGCCCTGGACCGGGTCGACATGCCGGAAAAGATCCGCGCGCAGCTCGTCGCGCTCGCGGACTTCGTCGTCGTACGAAAGAGATGATCACCATTCCCATATGACCGCAGTCGCCGTCCTGCGCCACCGGCACCGGACGACGGAGACCCCAGGCACAGCAGAAGAACACCACTGCACGAAGGGGAAGCCATGACAGCGACGACCGACGGAAGCACCGGGGCCATGGGACCCCGCGCAGCCTCGGCCAGCGGACCGACCGACACCACCACCCTCCCCGCCGCGGGCGGTGACCTGCGGGTCGCCGCCGAGCGGGCCACCGCACGCTCCGTCGAGCACCTGCTCGGCCGGCAGGACGCCCAGGGGTGGTGGAAAGGGGATCTGGCCACCAACGTGACGATGGACGCCGAGGATCTGCTGCTCCGTCAGTTCCTGGGCGTGCAGGACCCCCGTACCACCGAGGCCGCGGCCCTCTTCATCCGCGGCGAACAGCGCGCCGACGGCACCTGGGCCACCTTCTACGGAGGCCCGCCCGAACTCTCCGCCACCATCGAGGCCTATGTCGCCCTGCGGCTCGCCGGGGACCTGCCCGACGACCCGCACATGGCGCGCGCCTCCCAGTGGGTGCGCGAACACGGCGGGATCGCCGCGAGCCGGGTCTTCACCCGCGTCTGGCTGGCCCTGTTCGGCTGGTGGAAGTGGGACGACCTCCCCGAACTGCCGCCCGAACTGATCTTCCTGCCCAAGTGGTTCCCGCTCAACATCTACGACTTCGGCTGCTGGGCGCGGCAGACCATCGTGCCCCTCACCATCGTCTCGGCGAAACGGCCCGTACGGCCCGCCCCCTTCGCCCTCGACGAACTCCACACGGACGCCGCCCGCCCCCGCCCGCGCCGGGCGCTCGCCCCCGTGGCGAGCTGGGACGGCGCGTTCCAGCGCATCGACAAGGCCCTGCACGCCTACCACCGCGTCGCGCCCCGCCTGCTGCGCCGCACCGCGATGAACGCCGCGGCACGCTGGATCATCGAGCGGCAGGAGAACGACGGCTGCTGGGGCGGGATCCAGCCGCCCGCCGTCTACTCGGTGATCGCCCTGCACCTGCTCGGCTACGACCTCGACCACCCGATCATGCGGGCCGGACTCGAATCGCTCGACCGCTTCGCCGTCTGGCGCGAGGACGGCGCCCGGATGATCGAGGCGTGCCAGTCCCCGGTCTGGGACACCTGCCTCGCCACCATCGCGCTCGCCGACGCGGGCCTGAGCCCGGACCACCCCGCCCTGGTCAAGGCAGCCGACTGGATGATCGGCGAGCAGATCGTCCGCCCGGGGGACTGGGCCGTGCGCAGACCCGGACTCACCCCCGGCGGCTGGGCGTTCGAGTTCCACAACGACAACTACCCCGACATCGACGACACCGCCGAGGTCATCCTCGCGCTGCGCCGCGTCGGCCACCCCGACCAGGACCGGGTCGACGCGGCCGTCGCCCGCGGCGCCCGCTGGAACCTCGGCATGCAGTCGCGCAACGGGGCCTGGGGCGCCTTCGACGCCGACAACACCAGCCTGTTCCCCAACCGGCTGCCCTTCTGCGACTTCGGGGAGGTCATCGACCCGCCGTCCGCCGACGTGACCGCGCACGTCGTCGAGATGCTCGCCTACGAGGGCAAGTCCCACCACCCCGCCACCCGGCGCGGCATCGAGTGGCTCCTCGCCGAACAGGAGACCAACGGCGCCTGGTTCGGCCGCTGGGGCGTCAACTACGTATACGGCACCGGGGCGGTGGTCCCCGCCCTCACCGCCGCCGGACTGCCGGCCTCCCATCCCGCGATCCGGCGGGCGGTCGCCTGGCTCGAATCCGTCCAGAACGAGGACGGCGGCTGGGGCGAGGACCTGCGCTCCTACCGCGAGGAGGAGTGGATCGGGCACGGCGCCACCACCGCCTCCCAGACCGCCTGGGCGCTCCTCGCGCTCCTCGCCGCCGGAGAGCACGGCAGCAAGGCCGTCGAACGGGGCATCGCCTCCCTCGCCGGGAGCCAGCGGGAGGACGGCTCGTGGGACGAGCCGTACTTCACGGGCACCGGCTTCCCGTGGGACTTCTCCATCAACTACCACCTCTACCGGCAGGTCTTCCCGCTGACGGCGCTCGGCCGCTATCTCCACGGGGAACCGAAGGCACTCACCCACCACGCCGGCGTCCGACAGGGCGTCTGATGGAGCGGTCCGCGGGGCCGCCCACCGGTCCCCGTACGCCGCTGCTGATCGCCTGCGCGCTCGGCATCGAGCGCCTCGCGCTGCGCGGTTCCGGGCGGGGCGGGGCGGCGGGACCCGTCACCGTGCTCCGTACGGGCATGGGACCCAGGAACGCCGAGCGCGCCGTGGTCCGCGCGCTCGGCGAGTCCCGGCACGCGGACGCGCCCGTCATCGCCGCCGGATTCTGCGCCGGGCTCACCCCGGGGATGAACCCGGGGGACCTGATCGTCGCCGACGAGACCCGCGACCCGGACGGCGCCACCCCCTGCACGGGCACCGCCCTCCTGGTGGACGCGCTGACCCGGGCCGTACCGGGACGCACCGTCCACACCGGGCCGCTGACCGGCTCCGACCACGTCGTACGCGGTCAGGAGCGGGTCGCGCTGCGCGCCACGGGGGCGCTCGCGGTGGACATGGAGTCCGCCGCCACGCTGCGGTGCGCCGTGGCCGCCGGGCCCCGCCCGGTTGCGGCCGTCCGGGTGGTCGTGGACGCTCCAGAGCATGAGCTCGTCCGAATCGGCACAGTGCGCGGTGGAATATCGGCTTTCCGTGTTCTTCGTGCCGTCCTTCCAGCTTTCTATGAATGGCACCGTTCTTTGCTGCTCCCCAGGAGGTGAGCTAGATGGCCATGCCACTCCGTCAGACCATCAGGGTCGGGACGTACCTCTTCGAACAGAAGCTCCGCAGGCGTGAGAAGTTCCCGCTCATCGTCGAGCTGGAACCCCTCTTCGCCTGCAATCTGGCATGCGAGGGCTGCGGCAAGATCCAGCACCCGGCCGGGGTGCTGAAGCAGCGCATGCCCGTGGCCCAGGCCGTCGGAGCGGTACTGGAGTCCGGGGCACCGATGGTCTCCATCGCCGGCGGCGAACCGCTGATGCACCCCCAGATCGACGAGATCGTCCGGCAACTGGTGGCCAGGAGGAAATACGTCTTCCTCTGCACCAACGCGATGCTGCTGCGCAAGAAGATCGAGAAGTTCACGCCCTCGCCCTACTTCGCCTTCGCGGTGCACATCGACGGGCTGCGCGAGCGGCACGACGAATCGGTGGCGAAGGAAGGCGTGTTCGACGAGGCCGTGGCCGCGATCAAGGAGGCCAAGCGGCGCGGCTTCCGGGTCACCACCAACTCCACCTTCTTCAACACCGACACCCCCCAGACCGTCATCGAGGTGCTCAACTACCTCAATGACGACCTGAAGGTGGACGAGATGATGATCTCGCCCGCCTACGCCTACGAAAAGGCCCCCGACCAGGAGCACTTCCTCGGCGTCGAACAGACCCGTGAGCTGTTCAAGAAGTCGTTCGCCGGCGGCAACCGGGCGCGCTGGCGACTCAACCACTCGCCGCTCTTCCTGGACTTCCTGGAGGGCAAGGCCGACTTCCCGTGCACCGCGTGGGCCATCCCCAACTACTCACTCTTCGGCTGGCAGCGCCCCTGCTACCTGATGAGCGACGGTTACGTACCGACGTACCGCCAGCTCATCGAGGAGACGGACTGGAGCAAGTACGGCCGCGGCAAGGACCCGCGCTGCGCCAACTGCATGGCGCACTGCGGCTACGAGCCGACCGCCGTCCTCGCCACCATGGGCTCCCTCAAGGAGTCCCTGCGGGCGGCCCGTGAAACGGTCGTCGGGACGCGGTGACGGCATGGCCACGGGAGAGCCGGTCGCGCCGGGCCTCCCGTGGTCATGCCGGTCCGGGCGGTCGCGGAGCGCCGGGCGGCGTGCCGTATCCAGGCCTGGCCGGCGGCGGTCGGCGGGGAGGCGCCGGGGCCGGCGCGGTCGACGGAACCATGAAGCACTGGAACTGATCGACGGGGGCGGCGAGGACCGTCGCATCCATGAAGGACGCCGGGGTGGCCTCGGGGGCTCCCGCCGGCACCGTGAGCTGAACGAATCCGAGAGGGGGCAGCGCGTGTCTGTCTTGGAGCGCATCCGGGGGCCGCACGATCTCAAGGCGCTGACGGCGAGCGAACTCGATGAACTGGCCGCGGACATAAGAACGTTCCTCATCCAGGCGGTGGCGAGGACCGGGGGGCATCTGGGGCCCAACCTCGGGGTGGTGGAGCTGACCGTCGCCCTGCACCGGACCTTCGACTCGCCCGTCGACCGCATCCTGTGGGACACGGGCCATCAGGCGTACGTCCACAAACTCCTCACCGGCAGAAAGGACTTCTCCAAACTGCGCGGCAAGGGCGGCCTCTCCGGCTACCCCTCCCGCGAGGAGTCCGAGCACGACGTCATCGAGAACTCGCACGCCTCCACCGTGCTCGGCTGGGCCGACGGCCTCGCCAAGGCCCGGGACGTGCTCGGCGGCCACGACCATGTCGTCGCGGTGATCGGGGACGGCGCCCTCACCGGCGGCATGGCCTGGGAGGCGCTCAACAACATCGCCGCCGCGAAGAACCGCCGGCTGATCATCGTCGTCAACGACAACGAACGGTCGTACGGACCGACGATCGGCGGCCTCGCCGACCATCTCGCGACCCTGCGCACCACCGACGGTTACGAGAGGTTCCTCGCCTGGGGCAAGTCGGTGCTGCAGAGCACGCCGGTCGTGGGACGGCCCCTGTACGAGTCGCTGCACGGCGCGAAGAAGGGGTTCAAGGACGCCTTCGCGCCCCAGGGGCTCTTCGAGGACCTCGGCCTCAAGTACGTCGGACCGGTCGACGGCCACGACATCGCCGCCATGGAGTCGGCCTTCCGCCGGGCCAAACGCTTCCACGGCCCCGTACTGATCCACTGCCTCACCGAGAAGGGGCGCGGCTACGCCCCGGCGCTGGAGGACGAGGCCGACCGCTTCCACACCGTCGGGGCGATGGACCCGCGGACCTGCGAGCCGCTGGCCCCGGCCGCCGGCCCCTCCTGGACGTCGGTGTTCCGCGACGAGATCGCCGAGATCGGGGCGGAGCGCCCCGACGTCGTGGCGATCACGGCGGCCATGCTGCACCCCGTGGGGCTGACGAAGTTCGCCGAACGCTTCCCCGACCGGGTCTGGGACGTGGGGATCGCGGAACAGCACGCCGCGGTCTCCGCCGCCGGACTCGCCGCCGGCGGACTCCATCCCGTCGTCGCCGTCTACGCCACCTTCCTCAACCGGGCCTTCGACCAGCTCCTGATGGATGTCGCGCTGCACCGGTGCGGTGTCACCTTCGTCCTCGACCGGGCCGGTGTCACCGGGGTGGACGGCGCCTCGCACAACGGCATGTGGGACCTGTCGATGCTCCAGTGCGTGCCGGGGCTGCGGATCGCCGCGCCCCGCGACGCCGACCAGCTGCGGGCCCAGCTCCGCGAGGCCGTCGCCGTGGACGACGCGCCGACCGTGGTGCGCTTCCCCAAGGAGGCGGTCGGCCCGGCGGTCACCGCGGTCGGGCGCGTCGGCGGCATGGACGTCCTGCGCCGGGCGGCGGACGGCGCGGGCGACATGGGTGGCGCGGGCGACATGGGCGGCGTACGGTCCGGCGGCGTACTCGCGGACGAGGTCCTGGCGGATGACGTACTGGCGGACGACGTACTGGCGGACGACGTACTGCTCGTCGCGGTCGGCGCCCTCGCACCGGTCTGTCTCGGCGCCGCCGGACTCCTCGCGGAGCGTGGCATCGGCTGCACCGTGGTCGACCCGCGCTGGGTCAAGCCCGTCGACGAACAGCTCGCCCCGCTGGCCGAGCGGCACCGGCTGGTCGCGGTCGTGGAGGACAACAGCCGCAGCGGCGGCGTGGGCTGGGCCGTCGGCCAGTCGCTGCGCGACGCGGGCGTGGACGTACCGCTGCGTACCTTCGGCATCCCGGAACAGTTCCTGGCGCACGCCAAACGCGGCGAGGTGCTGGCCGACCTCGGCCTCACCCCGGTCGAGATCGCGGGCCGGATCGGCGCCGCCCTGACAGGCAAGGAGAGCGCGCGATGAACGGATCCCCCCAGCCGGCCCCGTCCAAGGGGTTCGACCTGCCGGGGCTGCTCGCGGCGCGCGGCGCCGAGCGCTACGAACTGCACGCGAGACACCTCAACCACCAGCTCCCGCGCATGCTGCGCACCATCGGCTTCGACCGGGTCTACGAACGGGCCGAGGGCGCCTACTTCTGGGACGCGGACGGCAACGACTACCTGGACATGCTCGCGGGCTTCGGCGTGATGGGCCTCGGCCGGCACCACCCCGTCGTACGCAAGGCGCTCCACGACGTCCTCGACGCCTCCCTCGCCGACCTCACCCGCTTCGACTGCCAGCCGCTGCCCGGACTGCTCGCCGAGAAGCTCCTCGCGCACAGCCCGCACCTGGACCGGGTGTTCTTCGGCAACAGCGGTACGGAAGCGGTCGAGACGGCCCTGAAGTTCGCCCGGTACGCCACCGGGCGCCCCAGGATCCTCTACTGCGGCCACGCCTTCCACGGGCTGACCACCGGGTCGCTCTCGGTCAACGGCGAGGACGGCTTCCGGGACGGCTTCGCGCCGCTGCTGCCCGACACCGCGATCGACCTCGGTGACCTCGGCGCGCTGGAGCGGGAGCTGGCCCGCGGCGACGTGGCCGGGTTCGTGGTGGAACCGATCCAGGGCAAAGGCGTCCACGCCGCGCCGCCCGGCTTTCTGCGCGCCGCCCAGGAACTGCTGCACCGCCACAAGGCGCTGCTCATCGCCGACGAGGTGCAGACCGGCCTCGGCAGGACCGGTGACTTCTACGCGTACCAGCACGAGGAGGGCGTGGAGCCGGACCTCGTCTGTGTCGCGAAGGCGCTCTCCGGCGGCTACGTACCCGTCGGCGCGACCCTCGGCAAGGACTGGATCTTCAAGAAGGTCTACTCCTCGATGGACCGGGTCCTGGTCCACTCCGCGAGCTTCGGCTCCAACGCCCAGGCCATGGCGGCGGGGCTGGCCGTCCTCTCGGTGCTGGAGGACGAGGAGATCGTCGCGCGGGCGCGCGCCACCGGGGACCTGCTGCGGTCACGGCTGGCCGCCCTCGTGGACCGCTACGAGCTGCTGCACGACGTACGCGGCCGGGGCCTGATGATCGGCATCGAGTTCGGCCGGCCGGACTCGATCAAGCTGCGCGGGCGCTGGACGATGCTCCAGGCCGCCCGCAAGGGACTCTTCGCCCAGATGGTCGTCGTACCGCTGCTGCAGAAGCACCGTATCCTCACCCAGGTCTCCGGTGACCACCTCGAAGTGATCAAACTGATTCCACCGCTGATCATCGGGGAGCGGGAGGTCGACCGCTTCGTGGCCGCCTTCATCGCCGTGATGGACGACGCACATGGCGGGGGCGGACTCATGTGGGACTTCGGCAGGACACTGGTGAAGCAGGCCGTCGCGGGCCGTTAGACAGTCGCGGGCTGTAAGACAGCGGCCGGCCTGGCCGATCCGCGTCGGGTATTTTTGCCTCCTGGGCAAGAAATTTGCCTGGGGGGAAAGTCCCTGGCGCAATGGACGCATGAGCACACCCTCCGCCGGAGAGGCGGCCGACGGGCTGCCCGACCCGCTTTCCGATCATCTTCCCGACGTCGCGCCGCGCCTGCGTGAGCTGCGCCGTGGCCGCCGGCTCACCCTGGAGGCCGCCGCCCGGCGGGCCGGACTCTCCCCCGCCCATCTCTCGCGGCTGGAGACGGGGCACCGGCAGCCCTCGCTGCCCATGCTGCTCGGGCTGGCCCGGATCTACGGGACGACCGTCTCCGAGCTGCTCGGCGAGGTGCCGCCGGAGCGCGAGCCGATCGTCCGGGGCGGCCGGGCGGAACCCTTCGAGGCCGACGGCTGGACCTACCACCAGGCGGGCGGCCCCGGACGCGCCATGCAGCCGCTGCGGCTGGAGGTGCCGTACGGGGCACAGGGCGACCTGGTCCGGGTGCACCCCGGCGAGGAGTGGCTGTACGTGCTCGACGGGCGGCTCAGGCTGAGCCTGGGCGACACCGTGCATCTGCTCGCCCCCGGGGACAGCGCGCACTTCGACTCGCTCACCCCGCACCGCATCGCGGCGGCCGGACCCGAGGGGGCCGAGCTCCTCTTCGTCCACACCCTGCTCCAGAGCCCGGCCGCCGACCTGTGCGTCGGCGGCTCGGCTCCTCATGTCTGATCCTCATGTCCGACCCGCCGAGAGAGGTCCCATCCATGTCGGAGACAGAGCGTCCGGCGCCCGCCGAGGGCGGCCGGGAACAGGTGCCCCCGCGCCCGCGCGTCATGGACGAGGAGAAGAAGTTCCCGCGAGGGCTGGTGATCCGGCTCTTCGCCTATCTGGTGGCCGGCCATCTCTTCGCGGGCTTCCTCTACCTCCTCTTCCACGTCGGGGCCCAGGGGCGGTAGCGGCCCAGGCCTTCGGCGCCGTCCCTTGCGGTTGACGCCGTCCGTCGCTCGCCGTGGCGTCAGCCTTCGTCCAGGAGGCGGGCGCGCAGCCGTTCGCGGGTCTCGGGCGCGAGCCGGAGGCCTTCGGAGAGATAGCGGTCGGTGGAGCCCCAGGTCTTCCCGATGGCCTCGAAGGCGGCGTCGAGATAGGCGGCGCGGGCGTCGAAGAGCGGGCTGAGCAACTCCATCACCTCGCCGGACCTTCCGGCGGGCGACCGGTCGCTGCGGCGGAAGGCGTAGCGGCGGTGCGGGTCGTTCGACTTGAGGTAGTCGGCCGTGATCGCCTCCGGCTCGACACCGACCGCGAGCAGGGACACGGCGACGGAGAGCCCGGCGCGGTCCTTGCCCGCCGCGCAGTGCAGCAGCGCGGGGACGCTGTCCTCGGCCAGCGCGTGCAGCAGCCGGCTGTGCTCGGCGGTGCGCTCCGTGATGATCGCGCGGTACGAGGCGGTCATCCGGGCCGCCGCTCTGCCCTCCGAGAGGAGCGAGCGGAGCAGGTCGAGGTCGCCGTCCCGGACCATCCGCCAGAACTGGGCGCCTTCGGCCGGGTCGGAGAGCGGGATGTTCACATGGCGCACGCCCGCCAGTTCGACATCCGCGCCGTCGAGCTTCACATCGGCGGAATTGCGGAAGTCGAAAATCGTGTGCAGACCGAGGGTGGAGAGAAAGGCGGAGTCGTCGGCGGTGGCGTGGGCGAGGTGGCCGCTGCGGTAGAGCACGCCGTACCGCACCCGGCGTCCGTCCACGGCCGGCAGGCCGCCGACATCACGGAAGTTGCGTACTCCGGACAGTTCGGGCTCGGTGGACGGGACCTGCGGCGACTGCTGCGTCACGCCTGCTCCTCCGTGTCTGCCCTCGGCGCTGCTCGCCGGCGGCGTCGGTCCCCGACCCTACGACATCGGCCGGTGTGCTCATCAGTACGGCGGAGGGCCGGGGAGTCCACGGATCACAAGGGGACGGGTGGGGCGAAACCGTCCAAACGGTGCGCTGTCCGGATTGAGTGATTCCGGATAACCTGCCCCGATCGTGGGGGAGATGGGCTCCGGCTGGTGAGCAGGATCATATCCGTGACGTTCCGTGGTGACGGTGCGAAAGGGAAGGGCCACCTCGAAAGGGAATTGGAGGGCGGTCTCCACGCAGGGTGACGGGCGATCTTCGGCGCGCAGGGAAGGGTGCGTCACCGAGGGAAAAGGGTGGCTTGTTCCGGCCGTCCCACTCGCCTACGTTCACCCTCAATCCGAGCGGAACGCCGAATCCTGCCGCCGCCTCGGGGACACCATCCACCCATCACGCGTGGCAGGAGCGGGGGACCCAGGTAGTACGCCGTTCCGATGTTCCGACGTCAGGGACGGCTAGGGGTGAAGTCGCGCACCACGCGCGGCCGGGCAGCTCCAGCCCGAACCCGACAGCTCACCTCGTAGGCGCCGGAGAGGAATTCGCCATGCCCGCGAAGGGTAAGCACCGCCGCCCCAGGACCAATCCGTTCTCCCGCGGCTTCATCGCCGCCGGCACGGGCGGCGCCGCCATCGCGCTGCCGCTCATCGGCGCCACCGGCGCGCACGCTGCACAGCAGGCCGCGCCCGCCACGGCCCCGCAGGCCGCGCTCGCCGCCGCACCGCAGTCCGCGCCGGCCGCCGCACCGCAGGGAGCGGCCGCGACGCAGGTGAGCCGAACCGCCGGAACCACGGTGCGTACGTACGCCGTGGTCGCGGGCGACTACCTCTCCAAGATCGCCGAGGAGCAGCACGTCCGGGGCGGCTGGCAGCGGCTGTACGAGGACAACCGCCGCGCCGTCGGCGACGATCCCGGGCTGATCCACCCCGGCCTCAAGCTCACCATCAACGGCAAGGCCTCGGCCGCCCGCTCGGAGGCGCCCACCAGGGCCTCGAAGTCGTCCAGGGTGGCCAAGCCCTCCGAGTCCACCGCGTCGGCGGAGTCGGCCAAGTCCTCGAAGGACTCCTCGTCCGCCGAGCCCTCCACGGCCCGGAGCGAGGCGCCCGCCGCCGACTCCGCGGCGCAGAGCAGCGCGTCCGGCTTCACCCTGCCGGTCGACGGCATCGGGGTCGGCACCGCGTACCGCGCCGCCGGCGGAAGCTGGTCCAGCGGCTACCACACCGGTGTGGACTTCGTGGCCCCCTCGGGCACCACCGTGAAGGCCGTTGGCGCGGGCACCGTCGTCTCCGCGGGCAACGGCGGCGCGTACGGCAACCAGGTCGTCATCCAGCACGAGAACGGCATGTACTCCCAGTACGCCCACCTCTCCTCCCTCTCCGTCTCGGCCGGCCAGAGTGTCTCCACCGGCCAGCAGATCGGCCTCTCCGGCGCCACCGGCAACGTGACGGGACCGCACCTGCACTTCGAGATCCGGACGGGCCCGGACTACGGCTCGGACGTCGACCCGCTGGCGTTCCTCCGGCAGAACGGCGTCTCCATCTGATCCGTCCGGCCGCCCCGGACGCGTTTCCTCCACCCCGAGGCCCGGCACCCATACGGTGCCGGGCCTCGGGGCTTTGCGCTATTCCCGCTTGAGGGAAAATTGACCGATGGTGTTTCTCACCCTGAGTCAACACCCGCCTACGGTCGCGTAGGTCACATCGCCGGGAGGAAAATGTCCCGCTGTGGCAGACGATTCGAGAACAAGAAGAGACAAGACATTCGGGTCGTACGCGGCGATCGGTGACAGCTTCACCGAGGGTGTGGGAGATCCAGGCCCCGACGGGCTGTTCGTCGGCTGGGCGGACCGGCTCGCGGTCCTGCTCGCCGATCAGCTTCCGGTCTCCGGTGCGACGGCCGACCCCGTCCACGGCGACTTCCGCTACGCCAACCTCGCGGTACGCGGCCGGCTCCTCGACCAGGTCGTCGAGGAACAGATACCCCGCGCCAGGGAACTCGCCCCGGACCTGGTGACGTTCTGCGCGGGCGGCAATGACATCATCCGCCCCGGCACCGACCCCGACGACGTGGCGGAACGCTTCGAGCGGGCCGTCGCCGACCTCACCGGCTCCGTCGGCACGGTCATGCTGGCCACCGGCTTCGACACCCGGGGCGTGCCCGTGCTTCGCCATCTGCGCGGCAAGATCGCCACGTTCAACGAGCACACCCGGGCCATCGCCGACCGCTACGGCTGCCCCGTGCTCGACCTCTGGTCCCTGAGGACCGTCCAGGACCGGCGGGCCTGGGACGGCGACCGGCTCCACCTGTCGGCCGAGGGGCACACCCGGGTCGCGCTGCGCGCCGGGCAGGTGCTGGGCGTCGAGGTGCCCGCCGACCCGGACCAGCCGTGGCCGCCGCTGCCGCCGCGCGGCACCCTCGAAGTACGGCGCGACGACATCCACTGGGCACGCGAGTACCTGGTGCCCTGGATCGGCCGCAGGCTGCGCGGCGAGTCCTCCGGCGACCACATAGCGGCGAAACGCCCGGACCTTCTCCCCCTGGAACACTGACGCGGCGCGGCGCGTGCGGCGACGCGGGGGCGCTCCCGTACGGCTCACTCCGTCCCGCGGCTCACGCCCCTGCCCGGTTCACGCCCCTGAGTGATTTGTGGGTCGTTTTGAGTGTGTGGGAGTGAGTACGGGCTGTGTGGTGGGTGCTTGTTTCTCTCGGGTGGGGTGTGGATGTTGTGGGGCTGGTCGGGTGACTTCTGGTTCGGTGGTTCGTTGTCCTGTTCGACAGGGGCGGACCGGTGCAGGGGCCGGAGGGGGTGGTGTGGGTGGCGGAGCTTCGGGTGCTTGCGGCGCCGTTTGTGGTGCCTGGTCCTGCGGGTGTTGCGGTGCGTACCCGGTTGCGGTTGTCGGTTGTCGAGGAGCGGGTGCTGGGTGAGGTGGGTGGGTGGCTGGGGTCGTTGGCGTCGGGTGATCTGGCGGTGCGCTGCCGTGACGGTCTGGAGCATGACGCGGAGCGCTGGGCGGTGCGTAAGCGGGCGTTGACGGGGCGGTCATCGTCGCGGTGAGCCGGGAGCATCACCAAAGCCACCCATGACCAGTGGGCCTTGGCGCGCCGGGGCCTGGCGGCGCATATCCGTGGTCTGGAGGTGGGGATCGCGACGGTCCGTCACCGCCTGTCCCTGCCGGTCGGTGAGAAGGGGACCGGGCGTGCGCCGGGTGGCTACCGCTCCCGGCGTGAGTGGCATGCCAAGTCGCGGCGTCTGACGGTGCTGGAGGCGCGGCACGTGCGGGCGGTGGCGGACTGGCGTGCGGGGCGGGTGCGGGTCGTGCGGGGCGGTAAACGCCTGGCGTACACCCGCCACCACCTCCTCGACGCCCGCCTGACGGAGGTGGAGTGGCGGCGTCGGTGGGTGGCGGCGCGGCTGTTCCTGTCGGCGGACGGTGAGTCGGGCAAGCGGTACGGCAACGAGACGATCCGTATCACCCCCGAAGGACAGCTCTCCCTCAGACTTCCCGCACCCCTGGCCCACCTCGCCAACGCCCCGCACGGCCGGTTCGTCCTTGAGCGGCCGGTGGTGTTCGCGTATCGGGGTGGGGAGTGGGCCGACCGGATCGCCGGGAACCGGGCCCTCGCCTACACCGTCCACCACGACACCGACCGTAATCGCTGGTACGTCACCGCCGCCTGGCAGCGCAAGGCGGTGCCGGTCCTGCCCCTGGGGGCGGCGCTGGCGGCGGGCTGTGCCGGGGTGGACATGAACGACGACCACCTCGCCGCCTGGCACCTCGACCCCCACGGCAACCCGGTCGGCGAACCCCACCGCTTCCCCTACGACCTGACCGGCACCGCCCAGCACCGGGACGCGCAGATCCGCCACGCCCTCACCCGCCTCCTGCACTGGGCCCGCCGGTGCGGGGTGAAGGCGATCGCGGTCGAGGACCTGGACTTCGACAGTGAGAAGACCCGCGAGAAACACGGCCGCCGCAAGCGCTTCCGGCGCCTGAT
>NZ_JBFBJB010000020.1:0-151927 GCF_040685895.1 Streptomyces sp. NPDC088124
CACCACGCAGCAGATGGGCAACGCGCTGGGGCTCGGACTGGTGTCGGTGGTGTTCTTCGGCGGTACCGGTCAGCCGATCGGCAGGCCCTTGACCGGGAGCTGTCCCAGCGGAAGACCGCCCTGGGCGGTCTGCCGGGCCGGGGCCGCGCCCTCCGTGGCGGTCTTCGCGGTCTCGCCCAGTACGGTGCCCGCGCTGCCCGCGGTCTCGCCCGCCGTCTTCTGGACGGCGGGGGGCGCCGTCTTGACGGCCTTGCCGACGGTCTTGCCCGCGGCGGGCACGCCCTTCGCGACGGCCGCGCCGCCGGTGCTTCCCACGGCCTGGGTGGCCTTCTGCGCCCCGCTGTCGACAGTGCCGCCCACGGTGGCGCCGTCGAGCGCAGTGACCGCGCCCAGATCGGTGGTCTGCGGAAGTGCCGCCGCGCTCGCCGACCCGGCCGCGCCGATCACCGGGGCGGCGCCCGCGGCGATGAGCAGCGCGGCACGGGCGATCCGACGGGTGAGGGGGAGGTTCGCGGACATCTTGGCTCCTTGGGGCTTGAGGGCAACGGTGTGATGCGTGTCGCTTGTCCGTCGATCGGCAGATCGGCAGATCCGTCGATCGGACGTCGTGACAACACCTCGAACGGCCCCGGAGGATGCGGTGAGCGCGGGTAAAGAGTAGGTAATGCGCGCGGGGGGTCGCTGCGGATAAAATCGGGTAAACGGTGCGGTTCCGGGATGTTCGCAGAATCGTCACTTCCCTTGTCCCGCAAGCGAATCACCGCATCTGACCGCTGCTTCGGGGCGGCCGTCGGGCCGGGGATCCAGGCCGGTGCAGACTCGCCCGTCCGGGTGACGGCTCGTACGGCTGGGCGTCCTGCCGTACGACTGCCGCGCCGTGCCGTACGGCTGCCGCGCCATGCCGGTACGGACGACCAGCCGGTACGAATGACCAGCCGGTACGGACGACTAGCGCGCCGTGCTGATACGGACGACTTCCGCACCGGAAGCGGATCCGCCGGCGTCCGTGCCGGACGTCCGGCTGCCCGCGGAACCGTCCGCCCGCTGCCACCCCTGGTCCGCGCGCCCGGCGCGCCACACATGGCCCGCGTAGGTCACCTTGTCGATCCGCAGCACCGAGGACTGGGCCACCGCCCAGTGCGCCAGCTCCCAGCCGCGCCGCGAGGCCGCACCGCCGTCCGCGGATCCGCCGGAGTCACCGGAACCACCCGAACTGTCCGACCCGCCCGCCTGACCGGCCACCGAGGCGCCGCGCTCGCCGCCCGTGCCGGTTCCGGCCTCGGCCGGAACCGGCACGGAGACCTCGTGCGCGGCGTCCGCGGGCCGTACCTCGGCCCCGAAGTCCCTGGTCAGCGCGGCCCGTACCTTCGCCGGGTCCCCCGGCGTGCTGCCGGACGGCACCGAACAGGTCAGCGACGCGGCGGACCGGCCGGTGAGCGCGGCGGCCAGCAGCGTGGCGTCCGGCTCGTGCTTCGCGTACGCCTGCGGGAAACCGCTGCGCTGGACGCGCTGCGCCGCCTCCGTGAGGGGCAGCCGCGAGTAGCCGGGAACCTTGACGAGGTGGTCGTAGAACTCACCCGCCGAGTAGACCGGGTCCCGGATCTGCGCGATCGTCCCCCACCCCTTCGACGGGCGCTGCTGGAACAGACCGACCGAGTCACGGTCACCGTGGTCGAGATTGCGCAGCGCGGACTCCTGGAGAGCGGTCGCGAGCGCGATGGTCACCGCGCGCTCCGGCAGTCCGCGCCGGGTGCCGACGGCGGAGATCGTGGCCGCGTTGGCCGCCTGCTCGGGTGTCATCTCGTACGTCGAGCTGCCCTGGCCGGCGTCGTCCCCGGCGCGGGCCACACAGCGCGGGGCGCCTCCGCCGCCGCTCAGGTACTGCACCACCACATAACCGGCGACGGCCAGCAGCACGAGGAGAGCGCCCGCGGCGCGCATCAGACGGCCACGGCCGAAGGAAGCGCGCGAGGGGGAGGCGGAGGGGGAGACGGGCTCGGGCACGGGCCCACCGTACTGGAGTCGGACGGCCCCGGCCGCCCGGTCGGGCGGAGCCGTCGCGATGGCGTAGGGCCGGGGCGCCGGCGGGGCGTATTAGGGTCGAAGCATGCCTGAGACCCCGCTCGACCTCACCCTGGACGGCCCCGCGCTCACCGCGTGGCTGGTCGACTTCCCCTCGGTCAGCGGGGAGGAGAAGCCGCTCGCCGACGCGATCGAGCAGGCGCTGCGCACGCTGCCCCATCTCACCGTCGACCGGTTCGGCAACAACGTCGTGGCGCGGACCCGGCTCGGGCGCGCCGAGCGGGTCGTCCTGGCCGGACACATCGACACCGTCCCGATCGCGGACAACGTGCCCTCCCGGCTCGACGCCGACGGGGTGCTGTGGGGGTGCGGCACCAGCGACATGAAGTCGGGCGTCGCCGTACAGCTCCGTATCGCCGCGACCGTCCCCGCCCCCAACCGCGACCTGACCTTCGTCTTCTACGACAACGAGGAGGTCGCCGCGCACCTCAACGGACTCGGGCATGTCGCGGAGGCCCACCCCGACTGGCTGGAGGGCGACTTCGCCGTACTGCTGGAGCCCTCCGACGGCGAGGTCGAGGGCGGTTGCCAGGGCACGCTGCGGGTCTTCCTCCACACGGCGGGGGAGCGGGCGCACTCCGCACGGAGCTGGATGGGGTCCAACGCCATCCACGCCGCCGCGCCGATCCTCCAGCGCCTCGCCGCCTACGAGCCGCGCCGGCCGGTCATCGACGGGCTGGAGTTCCGCGAGGGGCTCAACGCCGTACGCATCGAGGGGGGCGTCGCCAACAACGTCATCCCCGACGCCTGCACCGTCGTCGTCAACTACCGCTACGCGCCGGACCGCGGCGAGGAGGAGGCCCTGGCGCACGTCCGCGAGGTCTTCGAGGGGTGCGGCGTGACGGAGTTCACCGTGGACGACCACTCCGGCGCCGCCCTGCCCGGCCTCTCGCACCCGGCCGCCGCGGCCTTCATGGCAGCTGTCGGCGGGACGGCGCGGCCCAAGTTCGGCTGGACGGACGTCTCGCGCTTCGGCGCGCTCGGCGTGCCCGCGGTCAATTACGGGCCGGGCAACCCGCTGCTCGCCCACAAGCGGGACGAGCGGGTCGCCGTCGAGCGGATCACGCACTGCGAGGACCGGCTCCGGGAGTGGCTCACGCGCTAGGCCCTGTCTGAAAAATCCCGCCTGGCTCGCGACGCCTGGCACGCACACTCGCTGCGTTGTCGGAGTCGCCCGAGTACGTCCAGTACACGGGCGATCCTCCGCCTTGCGATTGCACGCACCAGACGCCGCGCGCCCCGCCCCAAGGGGCGGACGGCGCTATTTGTCAGACAGGGCCTAGGGCACGCGAGCCCGGCAAGATCCAGACGGCAGCGCCCAGATCCCGGTCCTCGCCCCGGCTCATCCCCCGGGGGCCTGATCGACTGCCGGAATTTCGCCGTTTGTCACGTCCGCCGATCTACCCTTGCCCAGAACAACGCACAGCAGCGGAGGGAGCAGCTCATGGGCATGCCTGACGGAGCGCGCAGGCCGGAGGAACAGCGGCTCGGACCGGTGATCCGGCGACGCGAGCAGGTGCAGCCCGGCACGACCGATCAGCGGCTGCTGGACACCGAGGGCGACTCGGAGTGGGTGCACACCGACCCCTGGCGGGTGATGCGGATCCAGTCGGAGTTCGTCGAGGGCTTCGGCGCCCTCGCCGAACTGCCCAGCGCCATCGCGGTCTTCGGCTCCGCGCGCACCCCGGCCGGCACGGTGGAGTACGAGGCGGGCGTGCGGCTCGGCGGTGCGCTGGTCGACGCGGGCTTCGCGGTGATCACCGGCGGCGGCCCCGGTGCCATGGAGGCGGCGAACAAGGGGGCGCGGGAGGCGTCGGGCATCTCCGTCGGGCTGGGGATCGAGCTCCCCTTCGAGCAGGGGCTCAACCCGCACGTCGACATCGGCGTCAACTTCCGTTATTTCTTCGTCCGCAAGACGATGTTCGTGAAGTACGCGCAGGGCTTCGTGGTGCTGCCGGGCGGCCTCGGCACGCTGGACGAGCTGTTCGAGGCGCTCACCCTGGTGCAGACCCGCAAGGTCACCCGCTTCCCGATCGTGCTGTTCGGCACGGAGTACTGGGGCGGTCTGGTCGACTGGCTGCGGGACACGGTCGTGGGACAGGGCAAGGCGTCCGAGAAGGACCTGCTGCTCTTCCATGTCACGGACGACGTGGAAGAGGCGGTCGCGCTGGTCACGAAGGAGACCGGCAACTGAGGGAGACCGGCCACCGATCCTCGCCGAGTGATCCCCGACGAGTGATCCCCGCCGGGTGATCCGAGCCGGGGGCGACCTCCGCTCCGCCGCGGTGCTCGTTCAGGCGAGGCCGCGGCGGGCCACGGCGGGCGGCCGGTGGCCCGCGAGGGACGCGACCATGTCCACCACCTGCCTGGTCTCCGCGACCTCGTGGACGCGGTAGACGCGTGCGCCGAGCCACGCCGAGACCGCGGTGGTCGCCAGCGTGCCGATCAGCCGCTCCTTGACCGGCCTGTCGAGCGTCTCCCCGACGAAGTCCTTGTTGGAGAGCGAGACCAGCACCGGCCACCCCGTCTCCGCCATCTCGCCGAGCCTGCGGGTCGCCTCCAGCGAGTGCCGGGTGTTCTTCCCGAAGTCATGGCCCGGGTCGATCATGATCGCGTCGCGGCGTACCCCCAGCTCCACGGCGCGGTCGGCCAGTCCCAGCGTCACCCGCAGGATGTCCGCCATCACGTCGTCGTACGCGATCCGGTGCGGCCGGGTCCGTGGCTCCGCGCCGCCCGCGTGCGTGCACACCAGCCCCGCGTCGTACCGCGCGGCGACCTCCGCCAGCCGGGGGTCCACCCCGCCCCAGGCGTCGTTGAGCAGATCGGCGCCCGCCTCGCAGACCGCCTCGCCGACCTCGTGGCGCCAGGTGTCGACGCTGATCACCACGTCCGGGTAGCGGCGGCGCACCTCCGCGACGAAGCCGACCGTACGGCGGGCCTCCTCCTCGGCCGTGACCTCCTCGCCGGGGCCCGCCTTCACCCCGCCGATGTCGATGATCGCGGCGCCCTCGGAGACCGCCTGCTCGACCCGGTCGAGGGCCGGCTGGTCGCGGAAGGTCGCGCCCCCGTCGTAGAAGGAGTCCGGAGTCCGGTTGACGATCGCCATGATGACCGGCTCGTGCGGGCCGAACTCCCGGCGTCCCAGCCGCAGCGTCCCGTCGGTGGCGCGCATCCCGTGGTTCCTCCCAGCGTTCGGTACGTCCGCGGCCTCAGTCCTGTCGTCCGTTGTCCGTTGTCCGTTGTCCGATGTCCGTCGTGCGCCGTGCGTCGTGCGTCGTGCGTCGTACGGATCTCACCGGGCTCGGCCGGACGACAGGTCCTGGGGCCGGAACCGACCCTAACCGTCTTCGGCGGCGCCCGGTGTCAGTGGCTCGTGGCACGATCGGCACTGGACGTTTCCTGCCCGGGGAGAAGCTCGTGTTCTTGTTCTTGCTCATCGCGATGGTCGTGGTCGTCGCCGCTGTCACCCTCGCCGTCGTCGGAGGGGGCGACAGCGCGGTCCTGCCGGAGGCCGCTCCGGAACGGCTGGTGGACCCGCTGCCGGTGACGCGCCCGGTGGGGCGCGCGGACGTCGAGGCGCTGCGGCTGCCCGTCGGGGCCCGCGGCTACCGGATGGCGGAGGTGGACGACGTGCTCAGCCGCCTCGGCGCGGAGCTGGCGGAGCGGGACGCGCGGATCGCGGAGCTGGAGTCCGCGCTCGCCGGCGCGCAGGCGACGGCCGTCTCCTCGCCCGACCTCTTCAAGAAGCCGGGAGAGGAGAGCGACCGATGAGCGAGCTCCCCGGCGGTGCGGTGGCGGGCCCCGACGGCCGGCCCCGCTGCCCTTGGGGCGTCTCCACGGAGGACTACCTCGCGTACCACGACGAGGAGTGGGGCCGTCCGGTCCACGGCGACGACGCCCTGTTCGAGCGGCTGAGCCTGGAGGCCTTCCAGTCCGGGCTGTCCTGGATCACGATCCTCCGCCGCCGCGAGGGCTTCCGCGCGGCGTTCGCCTCGTTCAAGATCGCGTCGGTGGCGGAGTTCACCGACGCCGACCGCGAGCGGCTCCTCGCGGACCCGGGCATCATCCGCAACCGAGCGAAGATCGACGCGACCCTGGCGAACGCGCGCGTGCTGACCGACTGGCCCGCGGGCGCCCTGGACGAGCTGATCTGGTCGTACGCGCCCGAGGCGGCCGGGCGCCCGGCCCCGGTGACGACGGCCGACGTCCCGGCCGTGACGGACGAGTCCACGGCGCTGGCGAAGGCGCTGAAGAAGCGCGGCATCCGGTTCGTGGGCCCGACGACGGCGTACGCGCTGATGCAGGCGTGCGGCCTGGTCGACGACCACCTGGAGGCGTGCGCGGCCCGCCGCCGGACGGCCTGACCCGATACCGACCGGCGCGGGCGTCCCGGGCCGGCCGCCCGCGCGGGCGGCCGGCATCGAGGGCCGGCATCGGGGGGCGTGTACGCGTGTATCCGTGTACCTGTGTACCCGTGCGGCCTCAGCGGCCCACGTACCGCGGCTTCTCCTTCGCGAGGAACGCGCGCACGGCGATCCCGTGGTCCTCCGACATGCCCGCCCGGGTCTGGAGTTCGTCCTCCTTCTCCAGCGTCTCGGCCAGTGAGTGCTCCGCGCCGTACGCCAGGGACTCCTTCAGCGCCGCGTACGCCACGGTCGGGCCCGCGGCCAGCTCAGCCGCCACCCGGGCGGCCGTGGCCGCCAGGTCGGCCGCCGGGACCAGCCGGTCCACCAGGCCCCATGCGTGGGCCTCCGCCGCCGGTACCGAGCGCGGGAAGAGCAGCAGTTCCGTCGCGCGGCCCCGGCCGATCAGGCGGGGCAGCGTCCAGGAGATGCCGGAGTCGGCTGTCAGGGCCACGCCCGCGAAGGATGTCGTGAACGCGGCCGTGTCCGCCGCGATCCGGTAGTCCGCCGCCAGGGCGAAGCCGAGGCCCGCGCCCGCCGCGACGCCGTTGATCCCGGCGACGACCGGCTTTTGCATCCCGGTGATCGCCCGGACGATCGGGTTGTAGTGCTCGCGCACCGTGCTCATCGTCTGACCGGCGCCGGTCCTGGCGTCCTCCGCCAGCAGCGCGGTGTGCTCCTTCAGATCCTGGCCCACGCAGAACGCCCGGGACCCGGCGGCGGTCAGCAGCACGCCCCGCACGGCGTCGTCGTCCCCCGCCGCCGTCAGCGCGTCACGGAGCGCGACCTTGGTCGCGACGTCCATCGCGTTCATGGCCTCGGGCCGGTTGATCGTGATCGTTGCGAGTCCGTCACTCACCTCGTAGAGCACGGTGTCGGCCATGATCGGGTCTCCTTCGCGGCTCGGGCGGTCCTGTCCGGCCCCAGCATGGCGGAGATCACCGGCGCCGGGCATGTGACCTGCGTCTAAGAAAGTCGGCCGCCGGCGGAGCACGCGGCGGCGAAGTATCGCAGCCGGATCCCCGAAATGCGGCGTTTTGCGAGAGCGCGTTGCGTAAGCGATGCCGTCCGATGTTGGTCATCGGCTCCCGCCATGCGGGATAATGGGCTGGAAGCAATGTGTTCGATGCCGGTGACACAGCGCCTGTCATGGGGCCGCCGGCTGCGATGAGCTGGTTTCAGGAAGGGGAACGAGCATGGCGGCCATGAAGCCGCGAACGGGCGACGGCCCGCTCGAGGTGACCAAGGAGGGGCGGGGCATCGTCATGCGCGTTCCGCTCGAAGGCGGCGGTCGGCTTGTCGTCGAGCTGACTCCGGATGAGGCGGATGCGCTCGGCGACGCGCTGAAGAAGGTCGTCGGCTGAGCGGAACGATCACGGTCTTCGGGGTGTGGAGTCACCCCCGGACGAACAGTCCTCTGCCCCGGTACGGATCAGTCCGTACCGGGGCAGAGGACTGTTCGCCGTACGTACGGGGGCTGGCCGGACCGCCCGCCCCGGGAGCACGGGCCCCTCCCGGAGGACTCAGCCGCGCCGTACCGCGCAGAGCAGACCGTCCCCCACCGGCAGCAGCGTCGACTGGAGCTCCTGGCTCTCCCGAACGGTCCGCAGCAGCTCCCGCAGCCGCAGTACCTCCGAGGGCTGGGCCGCCGAGTCCACCGTCCGGCCGTTGGCGAAGACGCCCTCGAAGCAGACCAGACCGCCGGGCCTCAGCAGCCGCAACGATTCAGCGAGATAGTCGAGGCACTCCAGCCGGTCCCCGTCGCAGAAGACGAGGTCGTACGCGCCGTCCGCGAGCCGCGGCAGTACGTCCAGGGCGCCGCCGGGGATGAACCGTGCCCGGTTCCCGGTGAAGCCCGCGGCGCGGAACGCCTGCCGGGCGAACTGCTGGCAGTCGGGCTCCGTGTCGACCGTGGTCAGCACGCCGTCCGGGCGCATGCCCTCCAGCAGGTAGATACCGGAGACACCGGTGCCCGTGCCGATCTCGGCGACCGCCTTCGCGTCCAGCGTGGCGGCCAGCAGACGCAGCGCGGCGCCGGTGCCTGGTGACACCGAGCGGAGCCCTGTCTCCCGCGCCCGTTCCCGGGCCCAGTGCAGAGCTTCGTCCTCGGCGACAAAGGCGTCGGCGAACGCCCAGCTCGTCTGCCGGTTGGCGGTAATGACCCTCTCCTTGTCCCCGTTGGCGGCGCAACGGTGACTGTATCCGCTGCGCCCGGGAACCCGCAGATGGGACCGGGCGTTAAGAAAGGCAGAGCGCGAGGCGGGTGAAACCCCCGAACAGCCCCTGGAAGGGGCCCGGGACCGCCTCCAAATTCACGTAAAGATTCTTATCCGGAGCTAACGGGCGGAGTGGCTATGGTAGGGGCTCCACTGGACACCACCAGAGCCGACAGGGGAGGTGCGGCTGCGCCTGTGGATCGGGGAGGAGTGCTCCGGCGCTTTCTCAGGTCAGCCGGCGAGCCGAAATCCGTGACCAACATTGCTGACCGTTCCCGCTCCACCGACTCCGCAGTTACGGCGACCTTCGCATCGGATGCGGAATCGCAGGCGTGGACGCCTCCCAGCTGGGAGGAGATCGTCAGCACGCACAGCGGACGTGTCTACCGCCTCGCGTACCGCCTCACCGGCAACCAGCACGACGCCGAGGATCTTACCCAAGAGGTCTTCGTGCGGGTCTTCCGGTCGCTGTCGACCTACACGCCCGGCACGTTCGAGGGCTGGCTGCACCGCATCACCACCAACCTCTTCCTCGACATGGTCCGCCGCAAGCAGCGGATCAGGTTCGACGCGCTCGGCGACGACGCGGCGGAGCGGCTGCCCAGCCGTGAGCCCTCGCCGCAGCAGGTCTTCCACGACACGCACTTCGACGCGGACGTCCAGCAGGCGCTGGACACCCTCGCGCCCGAATTCCGTGCCGCCGTGGTGCTCTGCGACATCGAGGGGCTGTCGTACGAGGAGATCGCCGCCACGCTGGGCGTGAAGCTCGGCACCGTACGCAGCAGGATCCACCGCGGCCGTTCGCACCTGCGCAAGGCCCTCCAGCACCGTTCCCCCGAGGCCCGGGCCGAGCAGCGCGCCTTCGCGAGCGTGGCCGGGGAGGGCGGAGCGGCGTGAGTGGCACAGGGCCCACCCCCGCCGAGCAGCATCTGGGGGACCGACTCGCCGCCTTGGTGGACGGGGAGCTGGATCACGACGCGCGTGAGCGCGTGCTGGCCCATCTCGCGACCTGTGCCAAGTGCAAGGCGGAGGCCGACGCCCAGCGCCGGCTGAAGAACGCGTTCGCGCAGGCCGCCCCGCCGCAGCTCTCGGCGGGGCTGCTCGCACGGCTCCAGGGGCTGCCCGGCGGCCCCGGTTCCGGACCCGGCTCCGGGGATGACGACGACGGAAAAGGGCTCTTCGACGGGGGGCGCTTCGGTGACGGCGCCTTCGGCGTCAGAACGGACGGCTTCGGCTATGTCCCGGCCGGATCGGGCGCCGGGCTGCTGCCGGGCGGCTCCGGCTTCCGGATCCACGAGGTCGCCCGCCCCGGCCCGCGGCGGGACGAGGAGCGCTCCCCGTGGCGCGGCCGGCGGTTCGCCTTCGCCGCGGCCAGTGCCGTGTCGTTCGCCGCGATGGCCCTCGGCGGGACGATGCCGCTGGGCACCGCCGCCGATGTGCAGCCGCGCGGCGCGGGCAACAGCGTGACCCCCATGCGGGCCCCGGGCCCGACGGCCCCGGCCTCCACCATCAGCGACTCCTCCCGCCGCCAGGGCGGCGGAACGTCCTCGCGCTCCGCCGACCGGCCCGCCGGCACCGCCCCGGCCGGTGTGCTCCAGTCGCAGATGCTCTCCGAGCACCCCTTCTCGCAGGGGCTGCTGACGGGTGCTTCGCCGCTGCCGTGGAGCGGGACCACGGGCTCCGCCGTCCGGTTCGACGACGGGACGCCGGAGGCCGGTTCCCCGGACACCCCCGATCCCACCCGGATCGACGCCCCGACGCTGCCTTCCACGCCGCTTTCGGCCAGGCGCTGACCGGTTCCCTGCGCGGACATTCGTAAACCTGGTTGAATCCAGGGCAGGGGTGCCCCTGTCAGGGCACGGAACGGTAGTTGCGGGGAGAGCATGGACGACGGGAAGCCGACCGGACCGAAGGCGAAGTGGTGGAGCCGGCCCTCCGCGGTCGGCGCGCCGCCGCAGGAACCCGACGGGCCGTCAGGGCCGGCGGGAAGCGCCGAGGTCACGGCGGAACTGCCCGCGGTGACGGCGGAACCGCCGGCCGCACCGCCCGCCGGACCCTCCGCCGAGCCGCCCACGGCACCGATCGCGCACGTGGAGCCGGTCGCGCCTACGGAGCCGGTCGCGCCTACGGAGCCGGTCGCGGCCCCGGCCGGGCCGCCCGCCGAGCCGTCCGCCACCGCCGCCGGGCACCCCGCCCCCATGGCGCCGCCCGTCGCGCCCGAGCCGTCGGACGCGCCCCCGGAGCGGCCCCGGCCGCTGCATGAGCCCGACGCCTACAGCACCCCGCCGTACGGCGGCCCCGGTCCCTGGGCCCCCGCGCCCCCGGTGCAGCTGCCGACCCCCGCGGGCGGCACGCCGATGCCGCCGCCGTACCCCGGCCCGGGCGCCCCTCAGCAGCCCCACGTACAGCCCCATCAGCAGCCGCCCCTCCAGCCCCAGCCGCCCCTCCAGCCGCAGCCCGTGCCCTCCCAGTGGCTCCAGTACGACCCCTGGAGCGCCCCGGGAAGCCGGCCCCTCACGGCGCCCGGCGAGCCGGCCCCGAAGCGGCGGCGGGCCGGGGTCGCCGCCCTCGTGCTCGTCGGGTTCGCCGCCTGTGTCCTGGGCGGCGCGGTCGGCGCGTACATCGAGCGCAACGGCGGCCTCACCCGTGTCGAGCTCCCGCAGGCCGGCCCCGAGGCCGCCGGGCGGGCGCCCGACAGCGTCGCGGGCATCGCCGCCAGCGCCCTGCCCAGCGTGGTCACCCTCCATGTCAGCGGCGGCGGCGAGCAGGGCACGGGCACCGGCTTCGTCCTCGACCGGCAGGGCCACATCCTGACCAACAACCACGTCGTCCAGCCCGCGTCCACCTCCGGCTCCGGCGGCGAGATATCCGTCACGTTCAGCGGCGGCGAGACCGCCCGGGCGAAGCTCGTCGGCAAGGACAGCGGCTACGACCTCGCCGTCGTCAAGGTCACCGGTGTGTCCGGGCTGAAGCCGCTGCCGCTCGGCAACTCCGACAACGTCCAGGTCGGCGACCCGGTGGTGGCCATCGGCGCGCCCTTCGACCTCTCCAACACGGTCACCTCCGGCATCATCAGCGCCAAGGAGCGCCCCATCACGGCGGGTGGCGAGAAGGGCGACGGCAGCGACATCAGCTACGTCGACGCCCTCCAGACCGACGCCCCCATCAACCCCGGCAACTCCGGCGGCCCGCTGGTGGACGCCCGGGCCCGCGTCATCGGGATCAACAGCGCCATCCGCGCCGCCGACAGCGGTACGGGGCTCGGCAGCGGCCAGTCGGGGTCGATAGGGCTCGGCTTCGCCATCCCCATCAACCAAGGCAAGCGCGTCGCCGAGGAGCTGATCAACACCGGCAAGGCCACCCACCCGGTGATCGGCGTGAGCCTCGACATGGAGTACGGGGGCGACGGCGCCAAGGTCGGCGCCAAGGCCGCCGACGGCGGCCCCGCCGTCACCACGGGCGGCCCCGGCGCCAAGGCGGGCATCAGGCCCGGCGACATCATCACCGAGGTCAACGGGCAGCGGGTGCACAGCGGCGAGGAGCTGATCGTGAAGATCCGCGCCCACCGCCCCGGCGACCAGCTGGAACTGACCCTCGTACGGGACGGCGACGAACGCACCCTCAGTCTGGTTCTCGGCTCCGCGGACGGCACCTGACGGTCACCGGAAGGTACCGCCCGGACAGTTCGGGCAGGTACCGTGGAGCGGCCCGGCCCCCGCCCCACCTCGACCCCGTACGGACCAGGACGGTCCCGTCCCCGTCCGGCGTGCATGGAGAACACAAGGAGCAGCAAGGTGTTCAACGACATTGGCGCCCTTGAGGTGATCACGATCGCCGTCCTCGCCGTGATCGTCTTCGGTCCGGAGAAGCTGCCCAAGGTCATCCAGGACGTCGCAGGCTTCATACGGAAGGTCCGTGAGTTCTCCGACAACGCCAAGGAGGACATCCGTTCCGAGCTGGGACCGGAGTTCAAGGACTTCGAGTTCGAGGACCTCAACCCCAAGAACTTCGTCCGGAAACAGCTCATGGACAACGACGAGCTGGGGCTCAAGGAGCTCCGCAGCACGTTCGACCTCCGCCAGGAGATGAACGACATCGCGGACGTGGTGAACGGCCGGGAGAGCGACCCGGACGAGCTCGACGCGCCGGAGACGCCCGCGCCCGCCATAAGCGCCGCCAACGGATCGGCCGTGAACGGATCGTCGGCGGGCGGTACGTCCGTCGGGGGGACCGGCACACCCGATCTCCTCAAGAAATCCCCCACTTCTCCCCAGACGCCCGACCTGCTCAAGAAGCGCGAAAAGCCCGTTCCGGTCGAACGGCCCCCCTTCGACTCGGACGCCACCTGAGCACGACCAATCCCTACGAGTCGGGAGCGGGTGGCTATCCTCCATCTGTCCGGCAGCGGAACGCCCGTCGGGGGCGGCTCGCGCCGGACGACCGAGATCGAGGAGGCGCGGGCAGATGGAGACCACGAGTCGGGCGGGTGCGTGGGACACGGCCGGACCAGCCCCGTCCGAGGGAGGGCAGACGGGTCTTCGTTCCCTCGCCGCCTATCTGCGGGCGCCTTTTCCCTGGTACGGGCTGGACGAGGCGTTCACGGGGCCCCGCTGGCTGCTGCAGGTCGGGGCGACCGCCGACGGCACCGTGCGGCACGGCGCCACGGGCCACGGGGAAGAGCCGTCGATAAGACCGGACGCGGCCGCCGCGCACCGGGAACGCTTCGCGGTGGTCGTCACGGTCGCCAACACCGCGCTGCGCCCTACCAGCGACGGTACGGGGCACCTGGACGCCACGACGGCCTCCTCGGCGGCCTGGCTGGCCGGGTCGGGGCTGCTGGCCACCACCTGGCCCGCGCAGCTCGACCACACGCTGCGCGCCGAATGGCTGGAACAGCAGACGGAGACCGCCTTCGAGCTGGCCGACGATCTGGCCGGGCCGGCCTGGTCGTCGCTCTCCCTGCCGGTCGACGGCGAGCCGACGCCCTTCCACTACCGCGAGTCCGAGTTCGGCTGGGTGCTGGCGGGATCGGCGCGCGACGAGGTGCACCTCGGCGCGTACGGGCGCGGGATGAGCGCGTACGGCCTCGGGTTCTCGGCGATCGGCGACATCAGGTCGTACGCGCCCTGACGCATGCGCCGTGACGGGGGCGACCGCTCGAACGGCCGCCCCCTTGCACCGGAGGGATCCCGTACGCCGGAGGGGTCCCCGTACGGGGAGCGATCCGGGAGCGCGGGAGGGATCCGGGAGCGATCCTGGAGCGCCCTCCACGGCGCCCTGGACGCCTCAGAACTTGTTGCGCGGTGTGATCCCCAACGACATGCCCGACAGGCCGCGCTGCCGCCCGCCCAGCTTGCCCGCGATGGCGCGCAGCGCCGCCGCCGCCGGGGAGTCCGGGTCGGAGAGGACGATCGGCTTGCCCTCGTCGCCGCCCTCGCGCAGCCGTACGTCGATCGGGATCCCGCCCAGCACCGGCACCTCGGCGCCGGTCGTCCGGGTCAGCCCCTCCGCGACGAGCCGGCCGCCGCCGGTGCCGAAGACGTCGATCATCTCGTCGCAGTGCGGGCACGGCAGCCCCGACATGTTCTCGACCACACCGACGATCTTCTGGTGGGTCTGCACGGCGATCGAGCCGGCCCGCTCCGCGACCTCGGCCGCGGCCTGCTGCGGGGTGGTGACCACCAGGATCTCGGCGTTCGGCACCAGCTGCGCCACCGAGATCGCGATGTCGCCGGTCCCCGGCGGCAGGTCGAGCAGCAGCACGTCCAGATCGCCCCAGTAGACGTCCGCCAGGAACTGCTGGAGGGCGCGGTGCAGCATCGGGCCGCGCCACACCACCGGTGTGTTCCCCGGCGTGAACATGCCGATCGAGATGACCTTCACGCCGTTCGCGGACGGCGGCATGATCATGTTCTCGACCTGGGTGGGCTTGCCGTCCGCACCGAGCATCCGGGGCACGCTGTGCCCGTAGATGTCCGCGTCCACCACGCCGACCTTCAGCCCGTCGGCCGCCATCGCCGCCGCCAGGTTGACCGTCACCGAGGACTTGCCGACGCCGCCCTTGCCGGAGGCGACCGCGTACACCCGGGTCAGTGATCCCGGCTTGGCGAAGGGCACCTCGCGCTCGGCGGTGCCGCCGCGCAGCGAGGCCGCCAGCTCGCGCCGCTGCTCGTCACCCATCACGTCCAGCGTGACCTCGACCCGCGTGACGCCCTCGACCCGGCTGACGGCGTCCGTCACGCTCCGGGTGATCGTGTCGCGCATCGGGCAGCCGGCCACCGTCAGGTAGACCGTCACGGCCACGGCACCGTCCGCGGCGATCTCCACCGATTTGACCATCCCCAGATCGGTGATGGGCCGGTGGATCTCGGGGTCGTTCACCGTCGCCAGCGCTTCGCGTACCGCTTCTTCCGCGGGGACGGCGGTTCCGTACGTGTCGGTAGCCATACCGAGATGGTACGGCGATCCGTACCGCCGCAGGAAAGGCCCGTCAGCGGTCGGTTTCCGGACGCCCGGCGGGCGGCGGTTCACCGGGCCCCGCAGGGGGGAGCGCGCGCCGCTCCGCCATCTCCCGCACCAGGTCCTGGAGCTCCGAGCGGATCCAGTCGCGGGTCGCGACCTCGCCCAGGCCGATCCGCAGCGCGGCGATCTCCCGCGTCAGGTACTCGGTGTCCGCGATCGACCGCTCGTTCTGCTTGCGCTCCTGCTCGTGGGTGACCCGGTCCCGGTCGTCCTGCCGGTTCTGCGCCAGCAGGATCAGCGGCGCCGCGTACGAGGCCTGGAGCGACAGCATCAGGGTCAGGAAGATGAACGGGTACGGGTCGAACCGCAGGTCGGCGGGGGCCCAGACGTTCCACACCAGCCACACGATGATGAACAGCGTCATCCAGACGATGAAGCGGCCCGTCCCCAGGAAGCGCGCCACCCGCTCCGAGAGCCGCCCGAACGCCTCCGGGTCGTACTCGGGCAGCAGCTTGCGCCGCTGCGGACGCGGCTGGTCCAGCCGGTTCCGCCCGCCGCGCAGCAGCGCCGTCGAACCGGCCCCGGAGCGCATCCGCTCCAGGGCGCGGGACCCGGCGCCCTCGTTGGTGTCCCGCCGCTCAGGCGCCACGCGCCGCCTCCCCGCCGTGGAAGCCGGTCTCGCGCCAGTCGTCCGGCAGGAGGTGGTCGAGGACGTCGTCGACCGTCACCGCGCCGAGGAGCGCCCCGCTGTCGTCCACGACCGGCGCGGAGACCATGTTGTACGCGGCGAGGTGGCTGGTGATCGCGGGCAGCGGGGTGTCCGGGGCGAGCGGCCGCAGATCGCTGTCCACGATCGAACTGACCAGCGTGTACGGCGGGTCCCGCAGCAGCCGCTGGAAGTGCACCGTGCCCAGGTACCGCCCCGTGGGGGTCTCGTCCGGCGGCCGGCACACGTAGACCTGCGCCGCGAGCGCGGGGGAGAGGTCCTGCTGCCGTACCCGGGCCAGCGCGTCCGCGACGGTCGCGTCCGGGCGCAGCACGATCGGATCGGTCGTCATCAGACCGCCCGCGGTGCGCTCCTCGTACGACATCAGGCGCCGCACGTCGGCCGCGTCGTCGGGGCGCATCAGCGTCAGCAGCCGCTCCTTGTCCGGCTCGGGCAGCTCGGAGAGGAGATCGGCCGCGTCGTCCGGGTCCATCGCCTCCAGGACGTCGGCGGCGCGCTCCTCCTTCAGCTTGCCGAGGATCTCCACCTGGTCGTCCTCGGGCAGCTCCTCCAGGACGTCCGCGAGCCGGTCGTCGTCGAGGGCCACCGCGACCTCCGCGCGCCGCTTGGGCGTGAGGTGGTGCAGCGCGTTGGCGAGGTCGACGGGGCGCAGCCGTTCGAAGGTGGCGACGAGGCTCTCCGCGCCCTGGCTCTCCTCCTCCAGCGAGAAACCGCTGACGGCCGACCACTCGACGGTCAGCGCCTCCCCGCGCCGCCGCAGCTTGCCGCCCTTGCGGCCGCGCCGTACGAAGACCTTGTCGATCTCCCAGTCGCGGCGGGCCGGGAGCTGCGACACGGAGACGTCGAGGACGGTGACCTCCTCGCCGTCCTCCACCAGCCGCACCCGGCGGTCGAGGAGTTCGCCGAGGACGAGGCGCTCGGTGGGGCGCTGTTCGAAGCGCCGTACGTTGAGCACCCCCGTGGTGATCACCTGGCCCGACTCGATCCCGGTGACCCGGGTCATGGGGAGGAAGATCCGGCGCCGGCTCAGGACCTCCACGACGAGGCCGAGCAGGCGCGGCGGCCGTCCGCCGACGCGCAGCATGGCGACGAGGTCGCGGACCCGGCCGACCTGGTCGCCGGTGGGGTCGAAGACCGGCACGCCGGCGAGGTGCGAGACGAAGATCCGGGGGGCGCCTGCCGCCATGCCGAGCGCCTCCTTGTCCTTGGCGTACGTGGCGTACTCGACGTACGTGATTTTTCCTTCTATCCAGCGTGATGACGGGTTCAGGCTAGCCCGTACCGCTGCGGCACGCGCTGACGGATCCGTCCGTCCGGACGTCCGTACCGCGTGCTGTTCGGGGGGCGGAGCGGGTGCCCCGGGGCCCGGGTACGCTGCGGTCTGCCACCCTCCGGCAGCGTATGAGAGGCAGTGCGTCTGTGATCGTTCCCCTGTCGTCCGACCGCCCCCGACGGGCAGCGCTTCCCCTGGCGCTCTGCCTGGGACTCACGGCGGTGCTCACGGCGTGTGGCGGCGAGACCGAGGATCCGGACAAGGGGACGAACGGGGTCGGGAAGCTCACCGCCGTCGAGATCGAGAGAAAGGCCAAGGCGGCGGCGGACGCGGCCGGCGCGGTGCACCTCTCCGGCGCGCTGGTGAGCGAGGGCGGGACGTACCGGCTCAACATGCGGCTGAAGGAGAACGGCGGCACCGGCTCCGTCACCTCGAAGAACAGCACCTTCCAGCTGCTGCGCATCGAGGACGAGCTGTACCTGAAGGCCGACGCCGGTTTCTGGAACCACGCGGAGGACTCCGGGGACTCCGGGGACGCCGGCGGCAAGGCGACCCCGGCGCCGGGCGGCAGCGCGGACGCGGCGGCCGCGGGCAAGCTCAAGGACAAGTACGTGAAGGTCCCGCAGGACGATCCGGCGTACAAGCAGCTCAGCGGATTCACGGACAAGAAGGTCCTGCTCGCCGGGATACTGACGCTCCACGGCACGCTGGACAAGGGCGACCGCGACCGCATCGGCGGGGTGCGGACCATCAAGATCAACGGCACCAAGGGCGCGGGCGGGACGCTGGACGTCTCGCTGGAGGGCACGCCGTACCCGCTGCAACTGCTGCGCGCGGGCGGCGCGGGGACGCTCTCACTGACGGAGTGGGGCAAGGACTTCGAGCTGGAGGCCCCGGCGAAGGGCCAGACGGTCGACTACGGCAGCAGGCTGCCGAAGACCGGCGACTGAGCCGACTGGAGCGACTGAGCCGACTGGGGCGGCTGACCGGGGACGCCGGGCCTCAGGCGCCGCCCGTCCGCTTCTTGCGCCGCAGCAGCAGGCGGCCGAGCGACGCGGGTACGGGCTCCCGGGTCGTCGCCGGGGTCTCCAGGGGTACGGCGGCGAGCGAGCCCTGCGGCAGCTCGGTGATCGTCTCCTGGGGCACCAGCCGCACCACCCGGCACTCGCGTGCCCAGCGTTCGGTCATCGTCTCGGCGTCCGGCGCGTTGAGCCGCTTGCCCTTCAGCTCGGCGACCGCGCTCTCCCACGCCTCCGAGTGCGGCGCCAGCTCGGCCACGACCGCCGTCCAGGCGACGAGCCGGCCGCCCTTGTCCTTGCTGCGTACGGTCACCTCGGCGGACGCGCCGTCGGCGAGCCCCGGCAGCGGCTGCTCCCCGGGGCCGTCCCCGACGATCAGCGCGGCGCCCTCGTGCCAGACGTGCCAGAGAGCCCGGTCGGGCCCCGAGCCCCGTACCCACACGAGGCCGGACTTCTTGGTGGCCTCCTCGACGAGCGCCCGCCCGAGCTGTGGTTCTGTCATGCGCGCAGCTTAGACCGACCGGCGTACGGCGCTGTGCGTCAGGAGACGTCGAAGAGCCGGCCGACGAGGAGGAACAGCGCCCCCATGGAACCGAACCACTGGAGGAAGAGCAGCGGGGGCATCTGGTTCTCCTTGCTCGCCCCGTCCTCGGCCTCCCGCCGCGCGACCTTCCGTACCTTCTCGCGCTGTCCGAGGGGACCGGCCGCGAAGGAGAGCGCCATGACGGCGTAGTAGAGCAGGATCTGCCGCGGCGACCAGCCCGCCTTCGCCCCGCCGAAGGCGCCGAGGCCGAGGAGGAGGACCGCGGCGGCCGCGCAGACCTTGATCTTCTGCTCCCGTGTCGACATGAGCGGGACCCAGACCCGGATCATCGCCGCGGCGGCGAGCGCGGCGACGGCGAGCAGGACGGGCAGGGGTAGCGCGGAGAGAGACATGCGGCCTTTCCGGGTGAGCCGGCGGGAAGCGCGGTGGCGGCCGCCCGTACCCGGGCGATACGGGTTTCTCACATCGGGACGATGCCCGACAGGGTGAGGACCAGGCATCCGGGAAGCTGGGCCAGAAGCAGGTCGGCGGGGGTGAACCCCCATCGTTCGACGGTCACTTCCATGTCCCGGAGGGACGCGGCGGACGCTTTCCGGCTCGCGGCCCTGATCTCCGCGGCTGCCGTGACCGTGCGGCTTCTGCCGCGGCGGGCCAGAGCCTCCTCCATCAGGGAGCCGCTGAAGGCGACGGCGGTGTGCAGCTGTTCACCCCGGGAGACGACGGTGAGTCCGCCGTCGGTCCCGACCATCCGGTACGCGCCCCAGGGGATCCAGGTGCGGCGCACGACATCGACGATGCGCACCCCGCCGCCGTGGATCTCCACGCGCGCGCCGGCGAGGCGGAGCATCAGCCAGGCGATGGCCAGCGCCACCGAGGACACCAGGAGCGTGTCACCCGGCGGGTCGGAGGAGCCCGCGGCCGACCAGACCGTCACTGTCAGGGCGAACATTCCGCAGCAGAGCAGCGACATGAAGACGAAGGTGCCCGTTCTCCGCAGCACGCGCGGCTTCGCGGCGTCCTCTCGCCGAGGTCCCTTCCGGGGCGGGATCATCCCCCGGTGGCGATGAAGGAGAAGGCGATCCAGATGAGGACCGCGCAGATGAAGACCCAGATCGCCCAGGCAGGCGGCTCGGCCTCTTTCCAGTCGACCTTCTCCCCGGCCGCCTGACGCCGGTAGAGCTCTTTTCTCTTTCCGCTGGGGAAAGCCATCAGGACGGCCATCATCGCCAGGGCTCCGCCCAGACTGAAGAGCAGCACGTCGACCGATTCGCCCTTGGCGAGTCCGAGCGCTATTCCACCGCCCAGCGGGATGAGCATCCACAGGAGTACCGACCGTTGACCCCAGGTGGCGGTCAGCATGCAGTAGACCAGCGCGAAAACGCCCATGCCGAGGATGAAGACGAGGAAGATGATGTCGCGCGAGATGTCGAGCATGAGTATTCCCTTGAGGACGGATTTTCCCTTGAGGAGGGCGGCATGGAGAAAGCGGCACCGGCACCGCTGCCGCGCGGAGGGAATGGACGGTGGTACCGCCCGGCCGGGGAGGAGCGTCGGCTCCTCCCCGGCCGGGCGTCGGGTCAGCGTGCCATAACCTTCTGGGCGTCGTCATGGATGCCGATCAGGCCCCCGGTGTTGGCGGCGGCCGTGTGCAGTCCGATCGACGCCACGCCCACCCCCTTCTCGAGTTTGCCGCCCGACTGCATCAACTTGCCGCCCACGCCCGCGAGTCCGTCCGTGAGCGCGACCCGGGAGCCTCGTGCGACGGCGCCGGACCCCCGGATGAGCTTGGCCGCGGAACCGGCCCCGCCCAGCATGACGGCTGCTGCCGTACCGGCGAGTTGGCTGACGGCGGCGGATTTGTCACCGTCGGCCGCGTAGGCCCCGGCCGAGGCGAGACCGGTGACGGCGGAGACCGCGCCGAGGGCGCCCGCCGCCGGTTGCAGGAAGGGCACCATGGCCGCGACTCCGGCCAATGTCCCCGTGACGGTACTGACATGGCCCAGTACCTTGGCCACTCTGTGGAGCGTGACCTGCTTGGAAGCGGCCTTCACCCCCGCGGCCGTCGCTTTTGCCGCCTTCTTGGTGACGGAAGCGACCTTGTTGCTCGCTCTCTTGACCGCGGATTTGGTCGCCCGATAGGTCTTCTTCGCCGCGCGGTAGGTTTTCTTTGCGTACTTCTTGACCGTCGCGGTGGCACGTTTCACATATTTCTTCGTGACCCGGGCGACCTTTTTGACCGCTTTCTTCACGGCCCTGGTGGCCTTCTTCACCACCTTCTTGACCTTCTTGACCACCTTTTTGACGGCCTTCTTGACCTTCTTGGCGGCCTTCTTCACAGCCTTCTTGACGGTCTTGGTGACCTTCTTGGCCGCCTTCTTGACGGCCTTCTTGATCTTGCCCCAGAAGAGTCCGTCGGGGTCCGAGAAACTGACCGGGTTGTTGTTGGCGTAGGCGTACGCGTTCATGCGCTGCGATTCGCCGAGATCGCTCATCGGGTCGACGCTCAGGAACCGGCCGAGCCGTGGATCGTAGGAGCGGGCCCCTAGTTGGGTCAGCCCCGTACTGTCCGTCGTCCCGCCGACGAAGCCCTGGTCACCGCCCGGCCAGAGCGCCGGAGACGCGCCGGGCGACCCCCGCTCCTCGCCGAACGGGGCGAGTGCGCGGTGCCGTACGTCCTGCGTGGTCGCGTCGATCGCCGTCGACGCCGTGCCGTGATGGTCCTCGAAGAGGAACTGGATCGCGCTGTCGGTCCGCGCGGCCACCGTCTCGCCGTCGAAGTCGTAGTAGCGCGTTCCCGCCTTCTTGCCGTCGGCGCGCAGCAGCAGTTCGTTGCCGCCCGGCAGATAGAGCGTCGTCCCGGTGAGGTCCTTCCTCAGCAGCCGGCCGCCGTCGGCGTCGTAGGTGTACTCGACGGTGACCCGGCCCGGCTCCTCGACCTTCGCGAGCTGGTTCTCCGCGTCCCAGACCAGTGTCTGGTCCCGGCCGTCCGTCTTCCGCGAGGTCGTGTTGCCCGCGGCGTCGTAGCCGAAGGTGTCCGTGCCCGTCGTGGCGCCGTTGCGCTCGGTGCTCACCGAGGTCACCGCGGCCGGCTTGGCCCCGTCCGGCTTCCCGTACTCGTACGTACGGACCGAGTCCAGCGCGCTGTCGCCCGCCGCGCCGTCGGTGCCCACATCGTGCCGGACCTCCTTGGTCCGGTTGCCCAGCGCGTCATAGCTGTACGTCAGCCAGTACGGCTTGGGCCCGCCGACGTTCGACGGCGTCGGCTGCGCGTCGCAGGAGTCCTCCGCCGTCCACGCCTGGGTGAGCCGCTGGAGCGCGTCGCTGGTGAAGCACTGCGTATCCGTCTGCTTCGTCGCGTCCTGGCCGGTCACCGTGGTGATCCGGGTGACGTTGCCCGCCAGGTCGTAGGCGTACGAGGTGTCGTCCACCCGGGTCGGCGCCGCGGTGCGGTCCGTGGTGGTCCGCAGCAGCTCCCCGGTGTGCTCGTCGTACACGGTGGACCGGTAGAGGCGCCGCGCCGCGTCGTTGTACTCGGTCCGCACCGGCCGCCCGAAGGCGTCGTACGTGGACGAGTTGACCAGCGTCCTGCCGCCGGCCGTCAGACCCTGCGCCTGGTCGTCGGCGCCGTACCGGGTGACCACCCGCTCGGCCGGAAGATCGCCGAGCGCGGGCTGGTTGAGGGCGGTCGGCAGACCGGTCAGCTCGTCGTACGCGTATCCCACGGAGTAGGTGCCGGCGAGAGCGCCCTCCGATTCGGGGATGGTCACCTCGACCTTGGTGGGCAGGTAGTCGTCCGTGTATCCGGTGATCTTCTGCACGTAGGCGTTGCCGTCCACGTACCGCCGCGACTCGGCGATCTCACCCTTGGCGACCGTGTCGTACTTCCACTCGGAGAGGACCTTCTCGCCCTGGTTCAGCGAGGTCCTGCGGCCCAGCTCGTCATAGGCGACCGACAGCTTCACGCCACGGCCGTCCGTCGTGGAGACGGGCCGGTCGAGCGAGTCGTACGAGGTGAGCAGCGCCCCGCTGTCCGGGTCGTCCGCGCGGATCTCCCGTCCCCGCCCGTCGTAGCCGAACTTCCGTACGTTGCCCGCCGGGTCGGTGACCGTCTCCAGCAGGCCACGCGTGTCGTAGGTGTACTTGAGGGACTGCGAGGCGGTCCTGGCCTCGTCGGTGTACTCCAGCACCTCCACGGCCCGGTCCTGCGCGTCCGTGACCGTGGTGCTCGCCATGCCGCCCTTCGGCGGGATCAGCGTGGTGTGGTTGCCGTCGTAGACCGTCTTCGTCCGGCGGGTCTCCGTGCCGTACTTCATCGCGATGGTCTCGGTGGGCCGGCCGGCGCCGTCGAAGACCGTACGGACGACCGCCGGTGCCTTGGTGTCGTCACCGGCGGCGAGCCGCGCCTCGGGGGAGCCGGTGGTGTAGTAGTCGTCGAACGACTTCCACTCCTGTCCACGCGAGTCGTACAGCGTTTCGGTCAGTACGCGGCCCGTGCCGGTGAGCGAGGGGGCCTGGGTCTGACGCTCGCGCAGCAGACCGTCGTAGATCTCGTAGCTCGTCTCCGTCGAACCGTCCCCGCGCAGCTCACGCGTGGTGACGACGGGGGTCTCGGTCCGGGAGATGCGGTACGCGTACGAGGCGTTGGGGTGGTCGGGGAACTTGGCCTTGGTACGACCGGGCTCCCAGACGCCGGTCAGCCGGCCCAGCGCGTCGTACCCCAGCTCGGTGCGCTTGTCGTTGGCGTCGACCTCGGCGACGGGCACCCCGCGCCGCGGATCGATCTCCGTGGTCAGCGTGTGGCCGAGCGGGTTGGTGGTGATCATGCTCGTCGGCATGCCGGTGGCCGGCACGTACTCCGAGCGCATGGCACGGTTCTGCGAGTCCGTCACCTTGACCGGGCGGCCGTAGCCGTCGTACGAGGTCTGCGCGGCGGTGAAGAACCCGGTCCCCTCCGCGTTGTTCTCGTCCTCACGCGTCGTGTTGCCACGCGTGGGCGCCGCGCCCAGAGTGGTGGAGTCGTCGTAGAAGCTGCGGTTCTCCGAGATCAGCTCGCCCGGCGCGGCGCAGGTGCCCGCCGTGGTCTTCTCGGTCGCCTCCAGCTCCAGAATGTTGGCCGCCGTGTTCCGGGCGTAGGTGGTGGTGTCACAGGTCTCGTCGCCGGTCTTCGACGTGTCGCCGTGGTCGGTCTCGGTGACGGTCATGCCGTACGCGTCGAAGGTCCGCTCGGTCTTCGTGCGCTGCCAGCCGCCGCCCTTGGCGGGGGAGCGGGTGGTCTCCTCCTGGACGTCGGTGATCCCCGACGTCAGGGCGGGCAGCCCGGTCCTGGCGCGGGTGGCCGTGGGGCCCTTGTGCCAGGGGGTGGAGGTCTCCTCGGAGATCACCTCGGTGCCGTTGTAGACGATCTCGGCGCGTTCCATGGCCTGGAAGGCGGGGTGGTCGGCGACCTCCTTGCCCTCGAAGTCGGCGACCTTGGCCCCGTCGACGCCCCGGAAGTAGCGCGTCCGGCTGTCCAGCTTCGGGCCGTCCACGCCGTTGCCGTTCTGGGTGCGGACCTCTCCGTAGCCGCGGTAGTCGCTGTACGTGCGGTGCTCGGCCTTGGTGAACTCGTCCTCGCTCTTCGCCCAGGCCGCGCCGCCCACGTACGTGTAGTCGGTCTGCTCGGTGGGCGAGCCGCCGACCAGGTCGTTCTCCAGGACACGGGTGACGACGTACTTGTGGAACCAGTCCTTCACCGGCTTGTAGTCGGCGGCGGGGGAGTCCGCGGACGACCAGTAGACCGGGTAGCAGCGCCGGGTGTTGGACGTCTCCGCGGGCAGATCGCCCGGCTTGCAGTCGGTCTCCGAGTAGGTGATGCCGATCGAGCCGCCGGTCTCCGTGTCGATCTGGTCGACGCGGTAGCGGACCAGCGCGGGGATGCCGTCGCCGGTGGTGTCCACGCGGTTGGGGAGCTGCCGGCCCTTGAAGGTGACCTCGGGCAGGCTGAGCGGCTCCGCACCGGTGTGACCGGTCCGGGTGATGCCCGCCAGCCAGAGGGAGGCCGGTGAGCCGTCACCCGGGTCGGGCAGCTCCTGGCGCAGCGTCCAGGAGTCGACCGGCTGGTAGGAGGAGCCGGACAGCGCCGAGGTGGTGATCTTCGTCAGCCGCTTGCTGGTCCAGAAGGTCGGCGCGATCCGGTTCTTGCAGTCCTCGCCGGCCTTGCAGTCCTGGTCGACCGGGACGTCGGGCCAGCGCTTGGCGTTGGCCGTGGTCATCTTGGCCGGGGCGCAGTCGAAGGAGGCGTCGGGCAGGCAGCGCTCGGCGACCGTGAAGTCGACCTTGGCGGTGGCCGCGTTGGTCCCGTACAGGTTGTCGGAGCGCAGTCCGTACTCGATACGGGAGAGGTAGCCGCCCCGGGTGTACTCGGTCGGCGTGCCGAGACCGGTGGTCGCGGAGACGTTGCGGCCGTACCGGTTCTTCTCGGGGGTGTAGTAGTACGTGGTGGCGTTGTCGTTGGTGTCCACCACGTAGTCGAGGTTCCACCGCCATGCCTGCTGGCAGTACGCGTCGGCGAAGGCGGCCTTGTAGCAGGGCTCGCCGCTCTGGTTGCCGTACACGGGCACGGTCCAGGCCGAGTTGGTCTCGGTCTTCCCGGACGACCAGCCGGGCAGCCGGTTGTAGCCGAAGTAGTACTGCGTGCCGTCGGTGGTGGTGATCCGCCAGTGCTCGCCGTCGTTGTCGCCGTTACCGCGCGGGGAGGGGGCGTCGGCGTCGGTCAGCCGCTCGACCTTGGTGCCGTCGTCGTCCTTGAGCTTCCACTCACCGCGGGTGTCGTCCCGGACCAGTTCGTGGGACTGGCCGTCCAGCGACATGGTGGCGTTCCAGGTGCCCCAGCACAGATCGCCGTTCTTGGCCTTGTTCGTGCCGCCCGTCATGTCGTCGTTGCACGACACGTAGCGGCGTTCGATGTAGTTCTCGGTGATGGACCAGCCGTCACCGACCTCGTTGGACTGGTTGTTGGTGGCCGCGGTGCGGCCGTCCAGCGACTGGGAGGAGTAGTTCAGGGCCAGTTCGGGGTCCATGCCGCCGGGGGACTCCGGCGTCTGGATCTCGTACCCCCAGCCGAAGCCGCCGGAGGAGTCGCCGGCCGTCCAGTTGCCGGAGGGGGAGAGCGGGGTCGCCTTGTAGTCGCCGCCCGAGCCGGAGGGGCCCGCGGTGGCCGCGAGCAGGGTGACGCCGGAGGCGGCGGTCAGTCCGGTGGCGGAGCGGGCGCTCTTGGGCGCGGCCGTGACGGGGGCTCCGGCGGGCGCGCCGTCGGCGGTGTCCGCCGGCTCCGCCGCGTCGACCGGGACGTCCGCGGTCAGGGTCCGGTTGCCCGCGTCGTTGTCGGTGTCGAGCGCGACGGGCGCGCCGCAGTCCTTCGCCCCGGGCGTCTCCAGCGCGCAGGCGGGCAGCTGGACGAGGGAGAGACGGGAGGCCCAGCCGGCGCCGAAGGCGCCCGCGAACCGGGAGTAGTCGAGGGAGAGCCGGACCTTCGCGTCGCTGCCGCCGTCGGCCGCGCGCACGGCGAGCACGACGCCCTCGACGCCGAGCTTCTCGGTGGTCTTCCGGTCGAGTATCTGGACCTGCGCGGAGCCGGGCGCCTTGCCGCGCGCGCCGGCCGCGGGCTTCCCGGCGGCCGCTCCGAGCCGTACGGGCAGCGTGCCCGCGCGCTCCGCCGTGCCGCGGGCGGCGGGGAGTTCGACCTCCGCCGAGCCGGGTGCGGGCCAGCTGACGCCGGGCACGGACCGCAGTGCGTCCTGAGCGGCGTCGTCCTTGCCGCCGGGCCGCTTCCGGTCGACCGGTGAGACCGGTACGGGCTTGGTCTCGTCCAGCTTCGGCAGGGTCAGCGAGCTGATCGCGAAGGCGGTCTCGGCGCTCAGAAAACCCCCGAGGAGCAGGGACGCGGTGATGACCGAGGTGGTTTTCGTCCATCTTCTTCGACGTGTTGGTCTCGATCTGCGCCGGCTGTGCACGGCACGGCTCGAAGGGTCGTTCATGGAATCCCCCTAGTGGTGATGTTGATAACCGCGTGTGGAGGATACGTGCCTAAGAGCTACGTAAAGCATGGTGAAAGGGGTCATATCTGTTCGCTTCCGATGTGATGTGCACAAGCGGAATGTCAGAATTGCCGAAACATGCCGGATTAATTCAGTGTTGGTGTGCGCTTTACTCTCCTTTCGTCGGTCATCACCGCTCATTCACAAAAGACTGTTGGGCCCCTCGGTCACCGTTCCGCGCGACGCGCGCGCCCTTGGCGTGCGCGGACACCGGGCCGGGCCGCCGGGGCTTCGGGGAGGAAACGTCTTGTCACTTCAACCACGGCTGCGCAGACGCCGGGCGCGGCTGCGCCCCCTGATCGCCGCCGCCGTCGCCACCGGCCTGGCCGGCGCCGTCATACCGCTCTCCGCCGTACCGGCCGCCGCCGACGGCGCCACGACGGCCGCCGACGCCGCCGCCGAGCGGACCACCCCCGCCGAACGCGCCCTCAAGAAGGCCGCCGAGACCGGAGAACGGGCCGAAGTGGTCGCGGAGCGCGGTGAGTTCTCCACGACCTACGCCAACCCCTCGGGCACCTTCACCCAGGAGACGCACATCGTCCCGATCCGGGTCCGGCAGAACGGCCGTCTGGTGGACGCCGATCCGACCCTGGCGCGCGCCGCCGACGGTGCCGTACGGCCCCGCGCCACCTCGGTCGGCCTGGAGTTCTCCGGCGGCGGCGACTCGGTGATGGCCACCATCGAGCAGCACGGCCGCACCATGTCACTGGACTGGCAGGGCAAGCTCCCCGAGCCCGAACTCGACGGCGACACCGCGACGTACCCCGAGGTGTTTCCCGGGGTCGATCTGAAGCTGCGCGCCGGGGTCACCGGCTTCCAGCAGCTCCTCGTCGTCAAGTCCCGCGCGGCCGCCGCCGATCCCCGGCTGCAGCGGCTCACCTTCCCGATGGAGACGGACGGCGTACGGGCCCGTACCGACGCGGCCGGCAACCTCACCGCCGTCGACCCGGCCGGACAGAACGTGTTCGCCGCGCCCACCCCCGTCATGTGGGACAGCTCGGGCGTCGCCGCCGGTGAGGAGCCCAAGGGCGCCGCCTCGCTCGGCGCCGCGCTCGCCACCGCCACCGCTTCTGCCGCCGGCTCGGCCGACAAGCGGACCGCCCCGCAGGCCCCGGCCGTCGAGGACGAGGGCTTCGCCCCGGCGGCCGGCGCCAAGGAGAGCGCCGTCCCCGCCGTCGTCGAGGGCGGCGCCCTCAAGCTCACCCCCGACCAGGGGCTGCTCACCGCGCCCGACACGGTCTTCCCGGTCCACATCGACCCGTACGTCTCCGGCGGGCGCAACAACTGGACGTCGGTCGCCAAGAGTTACCCGACGACCAGCTACTGGAACAAGTCGGACAACGTCGCCCGCGCGGGCTACGAGTCCGACACCGGCGGCACCTGGTTCTCGTACTTCACGATGGACACCAGGAACCTCTCCGGCAAGACCATCGTGAACTCCACGTTCCGGATCAAGAACACCGTCTCCTGGTCCTGCACCAAGAAGCCGGTGCACCTGTACGCCTCGAACCCCATCAGCTCCGCCACCACCTGGGCCAAGCAGCCCACCCTCGGCGCGCTGCTCACCACGGTGACCGACGCGAAGGGCTGGGGCACCGGCTGCCCGGCGGGCAACCTGGAGTTCGGCGTCAAGGGCAACGCCGTGAAGGCGGCCGCCTCCAACTGGCCGACGATGACGCTCAGCCTCCAGGCCAGCACGACGGACACCTACGGCTGGAAGAAGTTCGACGCGTCCACCGCCGTCCTGACCACCGAGTACAACACCCCGCCGGCGGTGCCGTCCGCGCTCGACACCGTGCCCAGCACGAAGAACGCGGCGGGCTGCGGCAACACCGCGCCGTACGGCCTGATCGGCGACACCGACGTCCAGCTCACGGCGAAGGGCACCGACCCGGACGGCGGCACGGTCCAGCTGAAGTTCCACCTCTGGGCGACCGGCCACCACCCCGGCGACGACCCCAACGGCGTCCTGATCGTCAATCAGACGGTCTCCGTCACCTCGGGCGCCGTCGCCCGCGTCACCGTCCCGAAGGCCACCCTGAAGGCGCATGTCGGCACGGCCAACGGGAACTTCTCCTGGAAGGTCCAGGCCAGTGACGGCTCCCTGACCAGCGACTGGAACCCGACGGCCGGCGCCCCCGGCTGCCGCTTCGTCTACCTGCCGGACCGGCCCAGCACCCCGCCGAGCGTGACCTCCCAGCAGTTCCCGGACGGCACCGCCGGCTGGCCCGTCGACACCGGCGCGGTCCGCACCCCGGGCACCTTCACCGTCGGCCCCGGCGCCGCCACCGACATCGCCTCGTACGAGTTCTGGTCCACGATCGACCCGGCGGTCACCACCCGTGCGCCCGGCGCCCTCGGCGGCAGCGTCACCATCGAGCTGACCCCCACCAAGGCGGGCGCGCACCAGCTCTACGTGCGCAGCCTCGACCGGGCGGGCAACCGCTCCGACACTCGCGCCTACCTCTTCTACGCCAACGGCGCCAAGGTCGCAGACAAGGCGGGCGACCTCAACGGCGACGGCCACCCCGACCTGTGGGCGGTCGACGCCGCCGGCACCCTCCAGCGCTACTTCGGCGACGGCACCGGCAAGGCCGTCAAGGCCGACCGCGCCGCCTCCACCGCCGGCCGCTACACGGACACGAAGACGACGCGCCGCGGCGACTGGACCGACGACGGCTACGAGGACCTGATCACCCTGTCCGGCGACCCGGCCGTGGGCCGCGACCGCCTCTGGGTCCACCCCAACGACGGCTCCGCCGCCGTCGACGAGTCCGACAAGCGCGAACTGCGCGTCTGGGAGCCGGAGAACGACCACTGGCAGGGCGCCGACCAGATCCTCGCCATCGGTGACGTCGACGGACCGCTCGACCTCGACGGCGACGGCGTCATCGGCCCCGACGACCGCCCCGGCTACCCGGACCTGCTGGTCAAGCAGGGCGACCAGCTCTGGCTCTACTTCGGCTCACCCTCCGGCTACCTCGACGACTACGTCTACTACCTGGACGACTTCATCGACCAGCCGCCGGTGCTGATCGGCGACGGAAGCTGGTCCAACTACGACCTCGCCGCCCCCGGCGACACGGCCGGCGACGGCCGTGTGGACCTCGTCGCCCGCAAGAAGGACACCGGCGAGCTGTTCCTGTACGCCGGCAAGGGCCCGAACGGCGAGGGCCTCGGCTCCGGCCAGGACCGCACCGCCATCGGCACCGGCTGGACCCCCGCCAACCGGCCGCTGCTCACCGCCGTACCGAATGTCCTCGGCGACGGCAAGCCCGCGATCTGGTCCACCAACGCCGCGGGTGACCTGCTGTTCTACCCGGACATCAAGGGCAGCGGGACCGGCGTCGGCTCGGGCATGGCGGGCTTCCGCGCGCTGAACTGACGGCTCGACCGGCGCCTGCGGCCCGGCTGTCCGTACGGGCCGGACCCGACCACCGTCGGGTCCGGCCCGGTCCCTTCCGCGCCACCGCCCGGTTACAGCCAGCCGTTGCGCTTGAGCGTGCGGTGGATCACCACACACGTCGTGATGATGACCCCGAGCACCAGCGGATAGCCGTACCGCCACTGGAGCTCCGGCATGTGCTCGAAGTTCATCCCGTACACCCCGCAGACCGCCGTCGGCACGGCGATGATGGCCGCCCACGAGGTGATCTTGCGCATGTCCTCGTTCTGCGCGACGCTCGCCTGCGCCAGATTGGCCTGGAGGATCGAGTTCAGCAGCTCGTCGAAGCCGATGACGTCTTCGTGCACCTGGGCGAGATGGTCCGCGACATCGCGGAAGTACTTCTGGATGTCGGGGTCGATCAGCCGCATCGGCCGCTCGCTCAGCAGCTGCATCGGCCGCAGCAGCGGGGAGACCGCGCGCTTGAACTCCAGCACCTCGCGCTTGAGCTGGTAGATCCGCCCGGCGTCCGAGCCCCGCGGGCCGCCCTTGGCCGGAGCCGAGAAGACATCGATCTCGACCTCGTCGATGTCGTCCTGCACGGCCGCCGCCACGGCGATGTACCCGTCCACGACATGGTCGGCGATGGAGTGCAGCACCGCCGAGGGCCCCTTGGCCAGCAGCTCGCTGTCGGATTCGAGACGGTGGCGCAGACTGCGCAGCGAGCCCTTGCCGCCGTGCCGGACCGTGATCACGAAGTTCCGGCCGGTGAAGCACATCACCTCACCGGTCTCCACCACCTCGCTGGTCGCGGTCAGTTCGGCGTGGTCCACGTAGTGGATGGTCTTGAAGACGGTGAACAGGGTGTCGTCGTACCGCTCCAGCTTCGGCCGCTGGTGCGCGTGGACGGCGTCCTCCACCGCCAGCGGGTGCAGCCCGAACTCGGCGGCGATGCCGGCGAACTCCGCCTCCGTCGGCTCGTGCAGCCCGATCCAGGCGAAGCCGCCGCCCTCGCGGACCCGCAGCATCGCCTCACGCGGGGTCAGGCAGGGGTCCTCACGGACGCGCTCGCCGTCGCGGTAGACCGCGCAGTCGACGACCGCGGTCGAGGCGGACGGGTCACGGGTGGCGTCGTAGCCGTCGTACGTGCCGTAGGCGGCGTTGTTCTTGCGCAGGGCGGGACGGACCGCCGCGCGCAGGTCACGGATCATCGACATGGCGGGAACTCCTCTACGGAGAGGCCGTCGGCGAGAGCGTGGCACAGCCCGGAATGGGGACGTGTCGCGAGACGTCCGCAAAGCGGGCGGCACCGCGGGGGTTCGCGGTGACGGCGTTCGCTAATGACAGGAAAAAAACACCGGCGATCGAGAAGTGCTCTTCCGTCGTGCGATCTGCCATGGCCGTGCCCGGTACGGGCGGCAGCCCGGCCCGGAGGTGTCAGCTCACGAAGAGGTGCCGACTACCGGGACGGACGCGATACGGCCGATACGGCTGGGGCGGAAGAGCGGCTGGTACTGGCCGGGTGACTTCGGTCCACCGCAGCCCCACCTCCTCCGGTCTGTCCCCCGTGGGGGATGACGTGTCGTCGGGACTGGAGAGCGACGCTTCGGCGCGCTGTCCCGACCGGCGGCCTAGCCTATCAGCAGCCCCAGGACCAAACGGTTCTCTTGCCCAATCCTTACGCGTTCTATGCTCGCCGTATGGAAGAAATTCTCGCCCTGGTCGAGGCACGGCTCCGTACGGCCCTCGGGGAACCGGACGCGCGCGCCGCCGTGACCTTCCTGGGCACGGACCGTATCGAGGTCCTGCGCTTCCTGGACGGCTCCGACGTCGTGCGGTACGCCACGCTCGGGATGTCCGCGCAGCCGATGGCCGACCCGTCCGCACTCCTCGCCGACCCGGCCGGCCCCTCACCCGACCACCACCCCTCACTGAGCCGCTTCGCGGCGCCCCAACCGTTCGGCCCCCGCGCCGAACTGGTCCTCTCCGTACGCGCCGGGCTCGCCGACACCGACGGCGTGCTGCGCACGCTCGCGGTGCTGGCCGCGTCGCCGCAGGTCGAGGGCGTGGTGGTGGCGCCCGGCGGCTCGCTCGACGTCGGCGGGCCGCTCTGGCCGGGGGCGCCGTTCCACTCCGTCCTGGTCGGGGAGCCCGGCGGCCTCGTACCGGACCTGGAACTGGCGGCGCCGATGGAGCCCGTACGGTTCCTGCCGCTGCTGCCGATGACGCCCAACGAGGCGGCGTGGAAGCGGGTCAGGGGCGCCGCGGAGCTGGAGGAGCGCTGGCTGGCGCGCGGCACGGACCTGCGCGACCCGCTGCGCCGCTCGGTCGCGCTGGACTGAGGTTGGTTCGCGCTGACCGAGGATCGGTTCGCGCTGACCGAGGCTCAGTTGGCGAAGACCCCGACGCCGTCCTCCGTGGCGTGCGCGGGCCGCAGCTCCTCGGCGCGGTGGGTGAGCGCCCCGCGCCGCGCGCCCACGACGACGGCGCCGGCGACCGCCGCTCCCGCCGCCACCAGGAACGGGACATGGACGTCGCTCCACTCCTCGATCTTCGGCGCGAGGAAGGGCGCCGCCGCGGCGGCGAACCAGCGGACGAAGTTGTACCCCGCGCTCGCCACCGGCCGCGGCGCGTCCGAGACGCCCAGCGCCAGTTCGGTGAAGACGGTGTTGTTCAGGCCGATGAAGGCGCCGGAGACGACCGTGCCGGCCACGGCCGCGGTGTGGTTCCCGTACCCGAGCACCACCAGGTCCCCGGCGAGCAGCACGAGCGAGCCGCCCAGCGTCCGCAGCGAGCCGAAGCGCGCCTGGAGCCGGGGTGCCACCAGCACGGAGAAGACCGCGAGGAGCAGGCCCCAGGCGAAGAAGACGGCGCCCGACCGGTACGGCGACATGTCGAGGACGAACGGCGTGAACGCCAGGACCGTGAAGAAGGCGTAGTTGTAGAAGAACGCGGCGGCGGCGGCCGACGCGAGCCCGCCGTGGCCGAGCGCCCGGATCGGGTCGAGGAGCGCGGTCCTGCGCGCGGGCCTGGGCTGCTCCTTGAGGAACGCCGTGATGCAGACGAAGCCGACGGCCATCAGCGCGGCGGTGCCGAAGAAGGGGTAGCGCCAGCTGGCGTCGCCGAGGAGCGCGCCCAGCAGCGGTCCGCAGGCCATACCGAGGCCGAGCGCCGACTCGTAGAGCAGGATGGCCGCCGCCGAGCCGCCGGCCGCCGCCCCGACGATGACGGCGAGCGCGGTCGAGACGAAGAGCGCGTTGCCGAGGCCCCAGCCGGCCCGGAAGCCGACCAGTTCCGCTACGGAGGACGACGTACCGGCGAGTCCGGCGAAGACGACGACCAGGGCCAGGCCGGCGAGCAGGGTCCCGCGTCCGCCGATCCGGCTGGACACCCAGCCGGTGAGCAGCATCGCCACGGCGGTGATCAGGAAGTAGGAGGTGAAGAGGAGGGACACCTGGCTCGGGGTGGCCTCCAGCCCCTTGGCGATGGACGGCAGGATCGGGTCGACGAGTCCGATGCCCATGAAGGCCACGACGGACGCCCCGGCCGTGGCCCAGACGGCCCTGGGCTGGCGCAGCAGGCCGGGCCGCCCCTCGTCGAAGGGGTCTTCCGGGGCTGCTTCTTCCGGTTCCCCCGGTCCTCCCGGTTCTGCGCGCATGAGGGTTCTCCTCGCTCTCCGAAGCTCTCCGAGCTGATGATTGGTGTGTACATATATTAAGTTAGCCCGGCTAATAAATGCAACATACACCTACCTCGCTCCGTGACGCCCCGGGCCGGACGGGTGATCGTCCTTGACGTGGCGGCGGTCGCGGAGGACCGTGGGGCGCTATGAGGGGCGAACCCAGTTGCCCGAAGTGCGGTGGCCGGGTCAGGGCGCCCGGTCTCTTCGCCGACTCCTGGCAGTGCGATGTGCACGGCACGGTGCATCCGCTCCAGCCCGTGATACCGCCCAGTGTCGAGGCCCTTGACGTCGTGGTGCACCGCGCGCGGGTCCCGGTCTGGATGCCCTGGCCGCTGCCCATCGGCTGGCTCTTCACCGGCGTGGCGTACGCCGGTGACGACCGCAGCGGCGGCCGGGCCACCGCCGTCGCCTGCTCCGGCCCCGGTCCGCTCGGCGGCAGCGGTGAGCTGCTGCTGATCGCCGAGGAGCTGGGCGTCGGACTCGGGGCGCGCTACGCGGGGATCGAGGGGCCCGACCCGGGGCCCGGTATCGGAGTCGGCAAGCCACCGCAGACCAAACTCCTGGCCGCGGGCCGGCCCACACCGCTCTGGCATGTCCCACAGGCGCCGCAGGACCGTGCCGTCTTCGTGGGCGAGGCGCTCGGGCTCTGGCTGTGGGCGATCGTCTGGCCGGAGCAGTCGGGACTGCTGCTCTACGACGAACTGGTCCTGACCGACCTGCGGGAAGAGGGTACGGAGGTGGAGCTGCTGCCCTGCGGGGCGCTCTCCCCGCGACTGCTGAACTGACCGTGAAACCGGCCGTGACTACGACCGTACGGGGACGGCGCCCGCGGCGGGACGGCGCTCAGAAGTGCGAGGGGGCGTGCAGGGGGCGTACGGGGCTGGGTGAAGGCTGCCGTTATCCTTGAGCGTCCCCCAGGGCCCGTCCCCTGGCCCGTACCGAGTCCCCGGAGTCCGCGTCGTGCGCATCGATCTGCACACCCACTCCACCGCCTCGGACGGCACCGACACCCCCGCCGAGCTGGTCTTCAAGGCCGCGGCCGCCGGACTCGACGTCGTCGCGCTGACCGACCACGACTCCACCCGGGGCCACGCCGAGGCCATCGCGGCGCTCCCGGGGCTGGACCGGCCGCTCACCCTCGTCACCGGTGCCGAACTCTCCTGCCGGCTCGACGGCGTCGGGCTGCATCTGCTCGCGTACCTCTTCGACCCGGAGGAGCCCGAGTTCCTGCGCGAGCGCGAGCTCGTACGGGACGACCGGGTGCCGCGCGCCCGCACCATGGTCGCCAGGCTCCAGGAGATGGGCGTTCCGATCACCTGGGAGCAGGTCGCGCGGATCGCGGGCGACGCCTCCCTGGGCCGGCCGCACATCGCCACCGCGCTCGTCGAGCTGGGCGTCGTCGAGACGGTCTCCGACGCCTTCACCCCGCAGTGGCTGGCGAACGGCGGCCGGGCCTACGCGGAGAAGCACGAACTCGACCCCTTCGAGGCGATCCGGCTGGTCAAGGCGGCCGGCGGGGTCACCGTGTTCGCCCATCCGCTGGCCGTCAAACGCGGCGCGGTGGTGCCCGAGTCCGCCGTCGGGCGCCTCGCGGAAGCCGGTCTCGACGGCGTCGAGGCCGACCACATGGACCACGACGCGCCCACCCGTGCGAGGCTGCGCGGGCTCGCCGCCGAACTCGGGCTGCTGACCACGGGGTCCAGCGACTACCACGGCACCCGGAAGTCCGTGGAGCTCGGCGCCTGCACCACCGACCCGGAGATCTACGGCGAGATCATCCGGCGTGCCTCCGGCGCCTTCCCGGTGCCGGGCACGGGCGGACGTGCCTAGTGCCCCTCCCGGCAAGCTTTGCCCCGTCGCGCCGCCCAGCACGCACGCTCGCGGCGTTGGCCAAAAGTCCTGGTAGCTCCGCTACAAGGACGTTCGGCCGCCTTGCGATCGCACGCACCGGACGACGCTCCTTCGGGGCAAACATTGCCGGTCGCGGCACTAGCACGGACGACCGGCCCCGCCGTGCCGTCCCTCGGCCCCGCCCGCCGTACCTCTGCCGTAGCGCGGTCCTGCCGGGGGCCTGACGTATTTCCCGGCGCAGCCGCCCGCACGCCCACCGGTCTCCGGCTGCCCGCCCCCGGCCGCTTTCTCCCCTTCCGCTTCCTTCTCTTCTCCCCTCAAGGCTTCACTGTGTTTGATTTCGCTGTCTTCGGATCCCTCTTTCTCACCCTTTTTGTGATCATGGACCCGCCCGGGATCACCCCGATCTTCCTCGCCCTGACCTCCGGGCGCCCTGCCAAGGTCCAGCGCGCCATGGCCTGGCAGGCGGTGGCGGTCGCCTTCGGGGTGATAGCCGTCTTCGGCCTGCTCGGACAGCAGATCCTGGACTACCTCCATGTCTCCGTACCGGCCCTGATGATCGCCGGCGGGCTGCTCCTGCTGCTCATCGCGCTGGACCTGCTGACCGGCAAGACCGACGAGCCGCAGCAGACCAAGGACGTCAACGTCGCCCTCGTACCGCTGGGCATGCCGCTGCTCGCGGGGCCGGGCGCGATCGTCTCCGTCATCCTCGCCGTCCAGCACGCCGACGGTGTGGCGGGCGGGATCTCGGTCTGGGCCGCGATCATCGCGATGCACGGGGTGCTCTGGCTGACGATGCGCTACTCATTGCTGATCATCAGGGTGATCAGGGACGGCGGGGTGGTGCTGGTGACCCGGCTCGCCGGGATGATGCTCTCGGCCATCGCCGTGCAGCAGATCATCAACGGCGTCACCCAGGTCGTCCAGGGCGCCTGATGCCGGGGCAACGGGCGGCGCCCCCGTACGGGTGATCCGTACGGGGGCGCTTCGTCGTTCGCGTTACGAGGCCGGGGTGTCGGCCGGGCGGATGTAGATGCGCTGGCCCATTGCCGCGGCCTGCTGCACTATCCGGTTGACGGAGGCGGCGTCCACAACGGTGCTGTCCACGGCCGAGCCGTCGACGTCGTCGAGTCGCATGATTTCGAAGCGCAAGGCTTCTCCCTTCGTCTGATCCTCCTGCTGGAGAACTGCGTGAGTGACGGGCATCTCCGTCGTTGGTTATATGTCGGGCGGGTACATCCGTATCAACGGCTTGCCCTCTGCAAACATTCCCTACGCTAAGGAAAATTTTTGAGAGTCTAACTACTGACTGGTAAGTATCATCACGGGAAACTGACAGCCTACGAACGAGGCGGAGATCAAGGCAGAGATGACCGCAGAGACAACCGCGATCGGCGCGCGGCTGGAGCGCACCAACGAGCTGCTCCAGCGCATGCTCGCAGAGGTCGCGAAGACCCCCTCCACCCATGCCATCTTCGTCGACGCCGGTTACGTCTATGCTGCGGCCGGGTTGCTTGTGGCGGGCACCGAGGACCGGCGCTCCTTCGATCTGGACGCCGAGGGGCTCATCGAGGCCTTCATCGACAAGGCGCGGATCATCTTCGCGGACAGCAGGCTGCTGCGCGTCTACTGGTACGACGGCGCGAGGCGGCGGATCCACACCTCCGAGCAGCAGTCCATCGCCGAACTGCCCGACGTCAAGGTCAGGCTCGGCAACCTCAACGCCAACAACCAGCAGAAGGGCGTCGACTCCCTGATCCGCACCGACCTCGAATCGCTCGCCCGGCACCGCGCCATCAGCGACGCGGCGCTGGTCGGCGGCGACGAGGACCTGGTGTCGGCCGTCGAGGCGGCGCAGGGGTACGGCGCACGGGTCCACCTCTGGGGCATCGAGGCGGGCGAGGGCCGCAACCAGGCGGAGCCGCTGCTCTGGGAGGTCGACAGCCAGCGCACCTTCGACCTGGAGTTCTGCAAGCCGTACGTGACCCGCCGCCCGGTCACCACGTACGAGCACGAGGGCGAGCCGCCGCCCTCCCGCGACCAGGTCCGGTTCATCGGCGCGCAGATCGCCGCGACCTGGCTGACCGAACGCGGCAGGGACGCGCTGGCCGAGCTGCTGCCGGGCCATCCGTATCTGCCGGGACCGGTGGACCAGGACCTGCTGATCGAGGCGGAGAGGCTGCTCCAGCGCTCCCTGCGGGGCCACGCCCTGCTGCGCCGGGCGCTGCGGGACGGCTTCTGGCAGCATCTCCAGGCCCAGTACTGAGCGGCCCGTACCGGACCTGGCAGGTCGGCAGGGGTCAGTAGAGGCCGTCCCAGAAGTCGGCCAGCGCCGCCGCGGTCTCCGCCGGCCGGTCGGTGTTGGGGGAGTGCTCCGCCCCCGCGACGACGGTCCTGCGCGCCCCCAGCCGCCGCGCCATCGAGTCCAGCAGCGGCACCGGCCACACGTCGTCCCGCTCGCCGGAGATCACATGCAGCGGCAGCCGCTGTACGGCTGCCAGCTCGGCCACCCGGTCCGGTTCCGCGCTGAGCTGCGCGCCGGTGGCGATGAGCTGCGCCGGACTGGTCCGTACCCAGCGCTCGCGCAGGTCGGCGCCGTTGTCGGGGGCCGGCGCCGCGGTGGTGGCGGTGGCGGTGGCAGTGGCGGTGTCTTCGGGGGGCTCCATCGTCTCCATCACCTCCCACACCTGCGCCATCGTCATGACCGCGAGCGTGTCGCTGAGCAGCTTGATCCGCTCCCGCTGGCCCGGGGCGACCTCGGCGGGCCCCGAGGACATCAGCGTCAGGGAGAGGAACGGGTCCCGGTCGAGCAGCACCGCGGCGCGCGAGATCTGGCCGCCGAGGGAGTGCCCGAGCAGATGTACGGGAGTGTCGAGCGCCGCCGCCTGCGCCAGCACATCGGCCGCCAACTCGGCCCGCGTGTAAGCCTCTTGGGTGTCGGGCCCGTCGGTCTCGTACTGTCCTCGGCCGTCCACGGCGACGGTTCTGTACCCGGCCGCGGCGAGCGGTTCGAGCAGCGCGATGAAGTCCTCCTTGCTGCCGGAGAACCCGGGCAGCATCAGCACGGTCCCGTGCGGCTCCCCGGCGGGCCGCGCGTCGAGGACGGCGAACCGCCCGCGGCGGGTGGCGAGCATACGGGCGCGGGCGCAGGGGGGCGGAGTGAAAGTGGGCGGCCGACTCATGCGACGAGGCTAACCGCGTACGGGCCCGACCGGCGCCCCGCCTCCGGAACCGCCGGTGGCCCGGCACCCCTGGGTACGGGGCGTCGGGCCATCGGCGGTGCTGCCTGGTGCCGGTCGCGGCACGGCGGGCTGTTCTGTGTTTCGGCTCCGGGGCCGGCTCAGCTCTCCTCGGGCTGGGCCTGCGCGGTCTTCGCCGTGGCCGTACGGGTGCGGCGGCGGCGCGGTGTGGGCACCGCCTCCGGCTCCGTCCCGGGCGCCTCGGCGACGGCCTCCGTCACCGTGGCCTTCTTCGCCCTGCCCGCCTTGGAGACCTTCGAGACCTTCTCGGTCTTCTCGGCCTTCCCCGCCTTCTCGGCCGGCTCGGCGTTTTCGGCCTGCTCCGTCTTCGGCTTGGCGACGCGGGTACGGCGCCGGGGCTTGGGCTCCTCCGTCCCGGCGGCCTCCGCGGGCTCGTCGACCGGGGCGGTCTCCGTGACCGGAGCCTCGGGCGCCTTGGCCTTCGCCACGCGGGTGCGGCGGCGCGGCTTGGGCTCCGCGGCCGGCTCCTCGCCGGCCGGTGCTTCCGCGGCCGGCGCCTCGGGCGCCGCCACGGCCGCCTCGGCCACCGCGGGGGCGTCCGCCTCCGGCTTCACGGCGCGGGTACGGCGGCGGCGCGGCTTGGGCGCCGCCTCCGCCTCCGGCTCCGCGACGGCCGGGGCCCCGGCCGCGGCCACGGCGTCCACGGCCACGGTCTCCGGGGACGTGTCCGTACCGGCACCGGCCCGGGCGCGGGTGCGCCGACGGCGCGGGGTACGCGGCTCGGCCGGGACCATCGTCCACGACGTCTGGAACTGGGGCTCGGGCGTCTCCTCCGGCGCGGTCACCGCCGGGGCGCTCGCCGGGGCAGGGGTGGCCGGGGCTGCCGGTGCAGCGGTGGCGGCCGATGTCGCCGCCGACGCGTCCAGCGTCGCACCGCCACGGGTGCGGCGGCGCTGGCGCGGCGTGCGCGTACGGGCCGGGCGCTCCTCCCGTACCGGCGCGGCGGACGGTCCGGACCTGCGGCCGCGGCCGCCCGTCTCGCCCAGGTCCTCGACCTGCTCGGCCGCGAGTCCGGCGCGCGTCCGCTCGGCACGCGGCAGGACACCCTTGGTCCCGGCCGGGATGTTCAGCTCCTCGAACAGGTGCGGGGAGGTGGAGTACGTCTCCGGCGGGTCCGGGAAGCCGAGGTCCAGCGCCTTGTTGATGAGCTGCCAGCGCGGGATGTCGTCCCAGTCCACCAGCGTCACGGCCGTACCGGACGCCCCCGCGCGGCCGGTGCGGCCGATGCGGTGGAGGTAGGTCTTCTCCTCCTCCGGCGACTGGTAGTTGATGACGTGCGTCACACCTTCGACATCGATCCCGCGCGCGGCGACGTCCGTGCAGACCAGCACGTCCACCTTGCCGTTGCGGAAGGCGCGCAGCGCCTGCTCCCGGGCGCCCTGGCCCAGGTCGCCGTGGACCGCGCCGGAGGCGAAGCCCCGCTGGGCGAGCTGGTCGGCGATGTCGGCGGCGGTGCGCTTCGTCCGGCAGAAGATCATGGCGAGCCCGCGGCCCTCGGCCTGGAGGATGCGCGCGACCATCTCCGGCTTGTCCATGGAGTGGGCGCGGTAGACCCGCTGGGTGGTGTTGGCGACGGTCGCGCCCTCGTCGTCCGGCGAGGTGGCGCTGATGTGCGTCGGCTGCGACATGTAGCGGCGGGCGAGGCCGATGACCGCGCCCGGCATCGTCGCGGAGAACAGCATCGTCTGGCGCTTGGCCGGCAGCAGCTGGATGATCCGCTCGACGTCGGGCAGGAAGCCCAGGTCCAGCATCTCGTCGGCCTCGTCGAGAACCAGCCCGCGGACGTGCGACAGGTCCAGCTTGCGCTGCCCCGCCAGGTCCAGCAGACGGCCCGGGGTGCCGACGACGACGTCGACGCCCTTCTTGAGGGCCTCGACCTGCGGCTCGTAGGCCCGGCCGCCGTAGATCGCGAGGACGCGTACGTTGCGTACCTTGCCGGCGGTCAGCAGGTCATTGGTGACCTGCTGGCACAGCTCCCGGGTGGGGACGACGACCAGGGCCTGCGGGGCGTTGGTGAGCTGCTCGGGCACGGCCCGGCCGGACTCGACGTCCGCGGGGACGGTGACGCGCTCCAGCAGCGGCAGACCGAAACCGAGGGTCTTGCCCGTGCCGGTCTTGGCCTGTCCGATGACGTCCTTGCCCGACAGCGCGACGGGGAGGGTCATCTCCTGGATGGGGAACGGAGACAGGATGCCGACGGCTTCAAGCGCCTCGGCCGTCTCGGGGAGGATTCCGAGTTCTCGGAAAGTCGTAGTCAGGGTGCTGCCTCTTCTGTGAAACGCGGCGCGAGGCGAACGCGGGGGGTCGTACCGCACCTGGGTACTCGGCCGGCCGTGGATTGGCCGGATGGCGCGGGACCACTGCCGTCGCTCAGAGCGCTCATGCCGCTGAGGGGGCCCCTCATCTGCGGTCGTACGCTGCTGTGCGCACGGTCCGCGCGGAGGGCGGTCGGGGTCGGAGCCGATCGGGCCACCGACCGGGCATCCTCTGGGGCCTGTCCGTGAAGAACGGACCTCGTCAAACACTGCCAAACATGCAAGTCAAACATGCGATGGCCCGCCGAATACTCGGCAGGCGCATTACCACTGTACCCCGGAATCGCGCATGTGTGTTGGGCGAATTCGTCGGAACGGTGTGACGGCCCGCTCCGACCGGCCCTTACACCCTCGGCCGGGCGGGCTATTGTGCCCCTCATGGAGACGCCCGACAACGCCACCGCGCCCGCAGCCGGAGCCGACGACCCCACGAACCCCTCCGAGCCGACTGCGCCGACCGTTATCGCCGCCCAGGACTGGGCGACGGCCTCGGCCGAGCCGCAGTACCGCGCGGCGGTCGTGGATCTGCTGGGGGCGCTCGCCTACGGCGAGCTGGCGGCCTTCGAGCGGCTCGCCGAGGACGCCAAGCTCGCGCCGACCCTGGCGGACAAGGCGGCGCTGGCCAAGATGGCCGCCGCCGAATTCCATCACTTCGAGCAGCTGAACGACCGGCTGCGGGCGATCGACGCCGAGCCGACCGAGGCGATGGAGCCGTTCGCCAAGGCGCTGGACGACTTCCACCACCTGACGGCTCCGTCCGACTGGCTGGAGGGCCTGGTCAAGGCGTACGTGGGCGACTCGATCGCCAGTGACTTCTACCGCGAGGTCGCGGCCCGCCTCGACACCGACACCCGCGCGCTGGTGCTCGCCGTGCTGGACGACACCGGGCACGGCAACTTCGCCGTGGAGAAGGTGCGGGCCGCGATCGAGGCGGAGCCGCGCGTCGGCGGCCGGCTCGCGCTCTGGGCCCGCCGTCTGATGGGCGAGGCGCTCTCGCAGGCCCAGCGGGTGGTGGCCGACCGGGACGCGCTCTCCACGATGCTGGTGGGCGGGGTGGCCGACGGCTTCGACCTCGCGGAGGTCGGCCGGATGTTCTCCCGGATCACCGAGGCGCACACGAAGCGGATGGCCGCGCTCGGACTGGCCGCCTGACCCGGCCCGCCTTTTTCCGGCGGGCCGGCCCGTCCGCGTCAGGACGGTATGGCGCGGTGCAGCGGGCGGCCCGCCGGGCGCAGCAGCAGCGAGAGCAGCACGGCGGCGACCAGGAGGGCCCCCACGAGGGTCGCCATGACATGGCCGGTGCCGAGCGCCATGTGCGTCACGTACGCGCCGAAGAGGGCGCCGAGCGGGCCCGCCGCGTACACCGTACGGAGCGCGGGCAGCCGGTCGGCCAGGTGGTGGGCGGCGGCCCACGACAGACCGAGTCCGAGCAGGACCGATCCGAGGATTACCAGGATCACTGCCGATCACCTCACAACACCGAGGGGTGGGTACGCGGTCCGGACCTCACGGCCCGTCACGTCACTACCCGGCGGTCACCCGGAACAACCCTCACCACCGCGAAGTGGCCCGGCGGGAATCCCGCCGGGCCACTTCTCCTGTCGGTCGACGACAGCGGCTACAGGTTGCCGAAGCCCACCCGCCGTGCCGCCGGCTCACCGATCTCCACGTACGCGATCCGCTCGGCCGGTACGAGCACCTTGCGCCCCTTGTCGTCTGTGAGGCTGAGCAACTGCGCCTTGCCGGCCAGCGCCGCGGACACGGCTCGCTCGACCTCCTCGGCGGACTGCCCGCTCTCCAGAACGATCTCGCGGGGCGTGTGCTGCACGCCGATCTTGACCTCCACGGCTATGTCCCTCCGAACGGTCTGCGTTGCGCGGCCAGCCGCGCGGTACGCAGCACACATTAGCCCGGAGCGACCCTCCGGAAGGCGCCGCGGGGGCACGCCCGCAGCGAACACGGCCGGGGCGGCGCCGGACCCGGCGCCCCGCTCAGTGCTGCTCGCTGCCGTGCAGCGGGAAGCCGGCGATACCGCGCCAGGCCAGCGAGGTGAGCAGCCGGACGGCCTGTTCGCGGGGGATCTGGGACTCGCTGGAGAGCCAGTAGCGGGCGACCACCTGGGAGACACCGCCGAGGCCCACGGCCAGCAGCATGGACTCCTCCTTGGAGAGCCCGGTGTCCTCCTCGATGACGTCCGAGATCGCCTCGGCGCACTGCAGTGCGACCCGGTCCACGCGCTCGCGCACGGCCGGCTCGTTGGTCAGGTCCGACTCGAAGACCAGGCGGAACGCGCCGCCCTCGTCCTCCACGTACGCGAAGTACGCGTCCATCGTCGCCTCGACGCGCAGCTTGTTGTCCGTCGTCGACGCCAGCGCCGTGCGGACCGCCAGCAGCAGCGCCTCGCAGTGCTGGTCCAGCAGGGCGAGGTACAGCTCCAGCTTTCCGGGGAAGTGCTGGTAGAGCACGGGCTTGCTGACGCCCGCGCGCTCGGCGATGTCGTCCATCGCGGCCGCGTGGTACCCCTGCGCGACGAACACTTCCTGTGCGGCGCCCAGCAACTGGTTGCGCCGGGCGCGACGCGGCAGGCGGGTGCCTCGCGGGCGCGCCGCCTCGGTCTGCTCTATGGCTGTCACGCCGCCTCCCAAAATTCGTTTGTGTGCGCATAGTGCGCCGCCCCGCCATCGTACTTTTGGGTAACCCGGCCGCGCGTGGTGAGGAGGCAGAATTTCACGGACCGGACGCGTACGGTAGCCGGGCCGGGCGCGGTGCGCTGCCCGGCCGGGGAAAGCCCAGGTCAGCGATAGTCCTCTTCGTCGCCCAGATCCACCGTTCTCGCCTGGTCGGCGGCGTCGCCCTCACTCGCCGTGTCCGGGTCGATGTGCGTCAGCGGTTCGTCACGGCCCCGCCGCACCTCCCTGCGCTGCTCGGCGGCGTCGGCCTCCGGGACCTCGTCGGCCGCCCCGGCGCTCCGGCCGGACCGGTGTTCCGGCTCGAAGGTGTCGGGGTCCGTGGGATCGACTCTCATACCGGCCCCCTTTCTCTCCCTCCGAGCCTAGAAGCCAGGGGTGCCATGCGCCATACGGCCTGTGACGGCGAACACGTGAATCACGGCGTGATCGTCTCGTAACATTGCCGCATGTCGTCGACCGAGCTGCCGGAAACCGTAGCCGCCGCCGTGGCTCCGAAGGTGAGTCCCGTACGGGTCGCGGAGGGGGAGGAGCTGCGCTCCGTCACCCTGCCCGGGCTCACCCTGACCGTCCGGTCGCGGCCCGCGACCGGACCCGGAGCCGCGCCGGGGCTGTACGTGCACGGGCTCGGCGGCTCGTCGCAGAACTGGTCGGCGCTGATGCCGTACCTCGCGGACCTGATCGACGGCGAGGCCGTCGATCTGCCCGGCTTCGGGGACTCGCCCCCGCCGTCCGACGGCAACTACTCCATCGCGGCGCACGCCCGCGCGGTGATCCGGCTGCTGGACGCGGGCGGGCGCGCCCCTGTGCATCTCTTCGGCAACTCCCTCGGCGGCGCCGTCGCGACGCGGGTGGCCGCCGCCCGGCCCGATCTGGTGCGGACACTCACGCTGATCTCCCCGGCGCTGCCGGAGGTCCGGGTGCAGCGCACCGCGCTGCCCACCGCGCTGCTCGCGGTCCCGGGGGTCGCCGGGCTCTTCGGCAGGCTGACCCGGGAGTGGACGGCGGAGCAGCGCACCCGCGGGGTGATGGAGCTCTGTTACGGCAACCCCTCCGCCGTCGCGGACGAGGATGTGCGCCGCGCGGCGGCGGAGATGGAGCGCCGGCTTCAACTGCCACATTTCTGGGAGGCGATGACGGGCTCCGCGCGCGGTATCGTCGACGCGTACACACTGGGCGGACAGCACGCGCTGTGGCGGCAGGCCGAACGGGTACTGGCACCGACCCTGCTCGTCTACGGCGGGCGGGATCAGCTCGTCTCGTACCGTATGGCCCGCCGGGCCTCGGCCGCTTTCCGCGACTCGCGGCTCCTGACGCTCCCCGACGCGGGGCACGTCGCCATGATGGAGTACCCGCGGCAGGTCGCCCAGGCGTGCCGGGACCTCATCGACGAGAACCGCCCGAAGACCGGCCCGGGAACCGAATCGGAACCGGGGCCGTCATCCGATTCGGCATCCGGCTCGGATGCAGAGACGATCGACGAACACGGCAGGAGCTGATCCGGGGCGTGGGACGACACAGCCGCAAAGGCCCCGTACCCCAGGGCTCGCCGGGTGCGGGCGACCTCGCGGCAGGTGGACCCGGGCAGGACCGGGAGGGGCCGGGGAAGGGCCGCCGCCGGGGCCCCGGCGAGGACCACGCGCAGGAGCAGGAGCAGCACGGAACTCCCGCGCACGGCACCCCCGTACACGGGACTCCTGTGTACGGCACCCCCGCGCACGGCGCCCCGCAGGTGCGGGGCGGCCATCCCGAGCAGCGTGAGTCCGGGGGCGGTTGGGGCGGCGAACGCCGTTACGGCGACCCGCGGGGCGCGGCGCCGCGCGGCGTGGGCGGTACGTCGACGCCGCTGATCCCGGGCCCGCGCAAGGAGTTCGTGGACGCGTTCGACGCCGTCGCCGCTCCGGCCGCCACCCCGGTGCCCCGGCCCGTGCCGAAGCCCGGCGCCCGGGGCGGCGACGGTACGGGCGCGGCGCGCGGCGGCCCCGATGCCACCGACGACACTGAAGGCTCCGAGGCGGGGCCGGACGCGGAGGAGCCCGCCAGAGGCGGCTGGGGCCGTGCGCTCACCGGGATCGCCGCCGCCGCGGTGACCACCGTCCTCGCGGTCGTGGTGGCCGGGCAGGTCACCGGCTCGGGCTCCGACCCGTCCGGCGCGCGGGCGGCCGAGGGGATCGACCGGGCGGACGAGAACGGCGACGGCGCTTCGCGCTCCGACGACCGGAACGCCCCCGAGACCGGAGAGGGCGACGCGAAGCCCCCGGCCGCGAGGGTGACGTACGAACAGATGATGGCCCGTCAGTTCCCGCTGGATCCGAAGCTGGAGGCGGCGGGCACCTTCACCGCCGTGCCGGGCCTCGCCAAGGCGCCCGGCAAGGGTCAGAAGGTCCGCTACCGCGTGGACATCGAGAACGGACTCGGCCTGGACGGGGCGCTGTTCGCGGAGGCCGTCCAGAAGACCCTGAACGACCGGCGGAGCTGGGCGCACAACGGCGAGATGGCCTTCGAACGCATCTCCAGCGGCGAGCCCGACTTCGTCATCACCCTGGCGAGCCCGGGGACCACGGCGGTCTGGTGTGCGAAGTCCGGACTCGACACGAGCATCGACAACGTGTCCTGCGACTCCGCCGCGACCGACCGCGTGATGATCAACGCCTTCCGCTGGGCCCAGGGCGCGGAGACCTTCGGCGCCAAGGCGATGTTCGGCTACCGGCAGATGCTGATCAACCACGAGATCGGCCACCGGCTCGGCCACAGCCATGTGAACTGCCGCACGCCGGGCGCCCTCGCGCCGGTGATGCAGCAGCAGACCAAGACGCTCGACATCGACGGTGTGAAGTGCCGGCCGAACCCCTGGGTCTACCCGGACGAGTGATCCCCGGCCCCGGCCCCCGCGGGGAGCGCCGGGGGCCCCGAGCCCGCCCCGGAGAGCACCCGCGAGACCCGCCGAGCGCCGGTGCGGGCTCGGTGATCGTCCGTATGGTGAGAGAGCTGTCTCACTCCGCGTTGACATTCGAACACTGCCTCATCCATATTTCTCCGCATGTCGTCCGCCTCCGCACGTGCCTACCGTCACGCCGTCTTTGAGCTCGCGCTCATCGGCGTGACGCCGCTGTGCGTGGCCGACATTCTCTGTAGCTGACGCCGCCCGAGCGCGCCCCCTTCCACCGCACACACCGCGGTGGACCGGTGTGCCCGGGCGTACTGCCGTCCGTATGCGGGCGCGGCGTCCTGATCTCCCTGTTCTCCTCTCCGCCGCTGCCGCCTGCGCGGACACCGGGCGCTCCACGCCCTCTGTTCCCGTCCCGCCCGCTCCTGTCACCCTTGTGCACTCCGTCACTCTGTGCACGCCGTGCGCGCAGCCCACCGAGAGGCTTCTTCCGATGCGTCAACCGTCCGTCATCACCCGCCGCGTGGCCGCGGCAGCCGTCACCCTGGCCGTGACAGCGGGCGCCGCCGCCTGCGCGGGCCCCCAGGACAACGATGCCAAGAGCGACGGCTCGGCCCAGGGCAAGCCCCAGAAGGGCGGCACGCTCTCGGTGCTCAACACCGAGGCGCAGGCCGACTTCGACCCGGCGCGCCTCTACACCTCCGGCGGCGGCAACGTCCCCTCGCTGGTCTTCCGTACGCTGACCACCCGCAACCGGGAGGACGGCGCGGCCGGCACCAAGGTCGTCCCCGACCTCGCCACCGACACGGGCCGCCCCAACGCCGACGCCACCGAGTGGACGTACACCCTCAAAGAGGGGCTGAAGTTCGAGGACGGCTCTCCGATCACCACCGCCGACATCAAGTACGGCATCGAGCGCTCCTTCGCCGCCGAACTCTCCGGCGGCGCCCCCTACCTGCGCGACTGGCTGATCGGCGGCGCCGAGTACCAGGGTCCGTACAAGGACCCTAAGGGGCTCGCCTCGATCGAGACGCCCGACGCCCGCACCATCGTCTTCAAGCTGAACAAGCCCGAGGGCGACTTCCCCTTCGTCGCCACCCAGACGCAGTTCGCGCCGGTGCCCAAGGCCAAGGACAAGGGCGCCAAGTACGAGGAGCACCCGTTCTCCTCGGGCCCGTACAAGGTTGTCAAGAACGAGGGCGACGGCCAGCACATGGTGCTGGAGCGCAACCCGCACTGGTCCGAGAAGACCGACGACCAGCGCCACGCCTACCCCGACAAGATCGACGTCAAGGCCGGACTCGACTCCGCCGTCATCAACCAGCGGCTCGCCACCAGTTCGGGCGCCGACGCCGCCGCCATCACCACCGACACCAACCTCGGCCCCGCCGAGCTGGCCGAGGTCGGCAGCGACAAGGCGCTCGCCGCCCGCGTCGGCACCGGCCACTTCGGCTACACGAACTACCTCGCCTTCAACCCGAAGGTGAAGCCGTTCGACAACCCGAAGGTGCGCCAGGCGATTTCGTACGCCATCAACCGCACCAGCGTGATCAACGCGGCCGGCGGCTCCGCGCTCGCCGAGCCCGCCACCACCTTCCTGCCCGAGCAGAAGGCGTTCGGCTACACGCCGTACGACCACTTCCCGGCCGGCAAGACGGGCGACCCGGCCAAGGCCAAGGAGCTGCTGAAGGAGGCCGGCCACCCCGACGGGCTGACCATCTCCCTCATCCACTCCACCGCGCAGAACCGCGAGACCAGCCCCGAGGTCGCCACTGCCGTCCAGGAAGGGCTCAAGAAGGCGGGCATCACCGTCAAGCTCGTGGGACTGGAGCCGAACGCCTTCAACGAGGCCCGCTGGAGCGTCAAGAACGCGCCCGGCTTCTTCCTCTCCCGGTGGGGCGCCGACTGGCCGTCCGGCGGCCCGTTCCTGGCGCCGATCTTCGACGGACGGCAGATCGTCAAGGACGGCTCCAACTTCAACCACGCGCAGTTCGACGACGCGGCGGTCAACAAGGAGATCGACGAGATCAACAAGCTGACCGACCTCTCCGCCGCCGCGAAGCGCTGGGGCGCGCTCGACAAGAAGATCGGTGAGCAGGCCCTCGACGTGCCGCTCTTCCACCCCGTCTACAAGCGGCTCTACGGCAAGGACGTCAAGAACATCGTGATCAGCGACTGGACCGGCGTCCTCGACATCTCGCAGGTCGCGGTCAAGTGAGTACCGCTCCCGATCCGGTGGCGGCGGGGGCGGCGGGCACCTCGGCCCCCGCCCCGGCCGCTCCCTCCTCCGGCGCCGGCCAGGTCTGGCGACGGCTGCGCGGACGCCCCTCGGCCCTGGTGGCCGGGGGCGTCCTCGTGCTGCTCGTGGTGCTGGCGCTCGCCGCGCCGCTGCTCGCCGCGCTGGAGGGCCAGGACCCGAACACGTACCACGACTCGCTCGTCGACTCGGCGCGCGGCGGCGTGCCCCACGGCTCGTTCGGCGGGGTGAGCGCCGACCACTGGCTCGGTGTCGAACCCGGCACCGGGCGCGACCTGTTCGTACGGCTGCTCTACGGCGCCCGGATCTCGCTGCTCGTCGCCGTCGGTGCCACCGTCGTCCAGGTGGCGATCGGTGTCACCGTCGGCCTCGCGGCCGGTCTCGGCAACCGGTGGCTGGACAGCTTTCTCAGCCGGGTCACCGATGTGATGATCGCGCTGCCGATGCTGGTGCTCGCCATCGCCCTGACGGCCGTCGTGCCCCAGGACTTCCCCCGCCCGCTGCTGCTGATCCTCGTCATCGGCCTGCTCAACTGGGGCGGTACGTCGCGGATCGTACGGGCGCAGACCCTCACCCTGAAGCAGCTCGACTTCGTGGCCGCGGCCCGGCTCGGCGGCTCGGGGCGGCTGCGCGTGGCACGTCGCGAACTGCTGCCCTCGCTCGCGGCGCCCGTCATCACGTACGCGGCGATCCTGCTCCCCACCAACATCGTCATCGAGGCGTCGCTGTCCTTCCTCGGCGTCGGCGTCAAACCGCCGACGCCGTCGTGGGGCGTGATGCTGTCGACCGCGCAGACCTGGTTCCGCGCCGACCCGATGTACGTCCTGCTCCCCGCCGGTCTGCTCTTCGTGACCGTGCTCGCCTTCACCGTGCTGGGCGACGCGGTACGTACGGCGCTCGACCCGCGCGAGGCCAGCCGGCTCCGGGTCGGGACGCGTGAGCGCACCCGTACGTCCGGCAAGGCCCGTACGTCCGGGAAGACCCGTACCCCCCTCAAGGACACCGCCTCATGACGCGCTATCTGATCAAACGGCTCGCCGGCGCGCTCCTGGTCCTGCTCGTGCTGTCGATCGCCGTCTACGCGCTCTTCTACCTGGCGCCCGGCGACCCGGCCCGGCTCGCCTGCGGCGAGCGCTGCTCGACCCAGCAGGTCGACCAGGTGCGCGAACGCCTCGGCCTCGGCCAGTCGGTCTTCGCGCAGTACGGGCACTTCCTGCGCGGCATCGTCGCCGGGCGCGACTACTCCACCGGCACCTCGGTGCTCCACTGCGACGCGCCCTGCCTCGGCTTCTCGTACAAGACCGACCAGCAGGTCACCCAGCTCATCCTGGAGCGGCTGCCCGCGACGGTCTCCCTCGCCGTCGGCGCGATGGTCGTCTGGCTGGTCATCGGGGTCGGCACCGGGCTGCTCTCCGCGCTGCGGCGCGGCGGGATCACCGAGCGCGCGCTGACCGTGCTCACCCTCGCCGGGACCGGCACGCCCGTCTTCATCCTGGGCCTGCTGCTCCTGATGGTGGTCTGCGCGTACCTCCAGTGGCTGCCGTTCCCGTCGTACGTACCGCTGAGCGACGACCCCGAGCAGTGGGCGTGGAACATGCTGCTGCCCTGGCTCACGCTCGGGCTGTTCGAGAGCGCGAAATACGCGCGGTTGACGCGGAGTTCGACCCTGGAGACGCTGGCCGAGGACCATATCCGCACCTTCCGCGCCTACGGGGTCGGGGAGCGCGCGGTCGTCGGGCGGCACGCGCTGCGCGGCGCCCTGCCGCCGGTCATCGCGCTCAACGCGAACGACTTCGGCACGGTGATCGGCGGCGCGGTGCTCACCGAGACCCTGTTCGGCATCCCCGGTGTCGGCAAGACGCTGATCGACTCGGTGCGGGACGTCGATCTGCCGGTGGTGGTGGGCGTGGTGCTGGTGACCGGAGCGGCCGTCGTACTGGCCAATGTCGTGGCGGACCTGCTGTACGCCGTGGCCGACCGAAGGGTGGCTCTCCTGTGACGCGTACGACTTCTGCGACCCCCGGGGCTTCCGGCAGTTCCGGGGCTCCCAGGGCTTCCGGCACTCCCGGGGCTTCCGGGGCTTCCGCCACGGAGCCGCTGGTCCTCGTCGAGGGCCTGACCGTCGACTTCACGGCGGGCGCCGACGACACCGTGCGCGCCGTGGACGGGCTCTCCTTCTCGCTCACCGCGGGCCGGGCGATCGGCCTGGTCGGCGAGTCCGGCAGCGGCAAGAGCACCGTCGCGGGCGCGCTCCTCGGGCTGCACCGGGGGACCGGCGCGCGCGTCGGCGGTACGGTCCGGGTCGCCGGTACGGACATCGGCACCGCCACCGACCGCGAACTGCGCGCGCTGCGCGGCGCGGTGGCCGCGATGGTCTTCCAGGACCCGCTCTCCTCGCTGGACCCGTACTACGCGGTGGGCGACCAGATCGCGGAGGTCTACCGCGTCCACACCGACGCCACCCGGCGCGCGGCGCGTGCGCGGGCGGTCGAGGTGCTGGACCGCGTGGGCATCCCCGACGCCGCGCGCCGCGCGCGCTCCCGGCCGCACGAGTTCAGCGGCGGAATGCGCCAGCGCGCGCTGATCGCGATGGCGCTGGCCTGTGAGCCGCGCCTGCTGATCGCGGACGAACCCACCACGGCGCTCGACGTGACCGTCCAGGCGCAGATCCTCGACCTCCTCCACGACCTGCGCCGCGAGACGGGCATGGGGCTGCTGCTGGTCACCCATGACGTGGGGGTCGCGGCGGAGAGCGTCGACGAGGTGCTGGTGATGCGGCACGGGCGCGAGATCGAGCGCGGGGGCGTCGCGGACGTCCTGGGCGCGCCGAAGGACACGTACACCCGCACCCTGCTCTCGGCGGTGCCCCGGGTGGACGCGCCGGTCGAGCGCGCGCCGGGCGGTGCGTCCGCCCGGGGCACCGGCGGGCCGCTGATCGAAGACGGGCCGCTGATCGAAGCGGCGGGCCTGCGCCGGGAGTTCCGGCGCGGCCGTCGGACCGTCACCGCCGTGGACGGGGTCTCGCTCACCGTCGCGCCGGGGGAGACCCTGGGCATCGTCGGTGAGTCGGGCAGCGGCAAGACCACGCTGGGCCGGATGCTCGTACGGCTGCTCGACCCGACCGCCGGGACCCTGCGCTACCGGGGCACGGAGATCGGCACGGCGTCCGAGAAGGAGCTGCGGCCCTACCGCCGCGAACTCCAGATGATCTTCCAGGACCCGGTCTCGTCGCTCAACCCGCGCCGTTCGGTGGGCGAGTCCGTCGCGGACCCGCTGCGGGCCGCGGGGGTGCTGGACGAGCGGGAGACCGTCGAGCGGGTACGGGGGCTGCTGGAGCGGGTCGGGCTCGACCCCGACCGGTACGACCGGTACCCGCACGAGTTCAGCGGCGGACAGCGCCAGCGCGTCGGGATCGCCCGCGCGCTCGCCGCCGAGCCCCGGCTGATCGTCTGCGACGAGCCCGTCTCCGCGCTCGACGTGACGACCCAGGCGCAGGTCACCGCGCTCCTCGCGGAGCTCCAGCGGGAGCTGGGCCTCGCGCTGGTCTTCATCGCGCACGACCTCGCCGTCGTACGGCAGGTCAGCGACCGGATCGCCGTCATGAAGGACGGCAGGATCGTCGAACAGGGCACGGTCGAGGAGGTCTACGGGGCGCCCTCCGAGGCGTACACGAAGCAGCTCCTGGCCGCCGTCCCGGCGCTCGACCCGGGGCTCGCCGCGGCCCGCCGAGCGGCCCGCAGGGAGCTTCCGGCACCCGTCGCGCCCGCCGGGGAGGCGGCCCTTGCCTGACCCGTGAGGTTCCGTTTCGCACCCGCGGGGAAGCCGCGCTGACCCGACCCACGAGGTTCGCCGTACGTAAGCATCCGTTTTCGTAGCGCCACAGAACGCCACCGCTACGAGAAAGTTACGTGCATTCACCCCTTCCGGTGGTGCGACGGACAACCGTCCGTCGTACCACCCGGTTGTCCGTTTACGGTCGTCCCGTCTGCGTGCCGCCGATCAACGGCGGCCGCCCACAAGGGAGATCGGGGGTGCGCTCGTGCGGATCGGACTGCTCACGGACGGTGGCTATCCGTATGCGACCGGTGAGTCCAGGCTCTGGTGCGACCGGCTCGTACGCGGGCTCGCACCGCACGAGTTCCACATCTACGCACTCAGCCGCAGCGCCCGGCAGGAGCGGAGCGGCTGGGTCCTGCTGCCGTCCCACGTTCCGGCCGAGCGGGTGCGCACCGCCCCGCTCTGGGCGCCGGCCGACGACGGCCACGGCTACGGACGGCGCGACCGGCGCCGGTTCGCGCTCCACTTCGGGCGGCTGGCCGAGGCGATCTGCGCCGACGGCGGTCCGGACGGCACGGGGAGCGAAGAGGCCTTCGCCGAGGGGCTGTACGGGCTGGCCGACCTCGGCCGGGAGCGCGGCGGGCTCTACGCGGCGCTCCGCTCGGAGACCGCCGTACGACTGCTGGAGTCGGCCTGCCGGGCACCCGGCGCACGCCGGAGCGCAGGGACCGCGACCGTGCCCGACTTCCTCGCCTTCGCCGACCATCTGGAGCGCGCGCTGCGCCCCCTCTCGCTCGACTGGTACGGCGAGGACGACGGGCTGGGCGCGGTCGACCTCTGCCACGCCGCCTCCGGCGGCCCGGCCGCCCTGCCGGGGCTGCTGGCCAAACGCTTCTTCGGGGTGCCGCTGCTCCTCACCGAGTACGGCGTGCGGCTGCGGGCGCACTACCTGGCGACGGCGGACGCGGACACCGCCTCCGGCGCGCCGGTACGCGCCCTGCTCGCCGCGTTCCACCGGCGGCTCGCCGCCGAGACCTACCGCCAGGCGGGCGCCATCACCCCCGGCAACCTGCACGCCCGCCGCTGGCAGGAGCGGTGCGGCGCCGACCGCGCCAAGCTGCGGACCGTCTACCCGGGGATGGAGGCGGAGCGGTTCGCGGCGGTCGCGGACGACCCCGACGGCGCGGGCGATCCGGCGACGCTGGTCTGGATCGGCAGGATCGAACCCGCGAAGGACCTGATCTCGCTCCTGCACGCCTTCGCCGCGATCCGCAGGGCGGAGCCGGGCACCCGGCTGCGCATCGTCAGCGCCCCGGTGCGGGACGCGGAGGGCGCGGCGTACCTCGCGCACTGCCGGGGACTGGCCGCCCACCTCTTCCCCGACGAGGCGGCCGACGCGCACGCCGTCGGCGACAACCCGGTCTCCTTCGAGGAGATCGGCGGCCCCGAGGCACCCGACCTGCCGGACGTCTACGCCTCGGCCGGCCTGGTCGTGCTGTCCAGCGTGGTCGAGGGCTTCCCGATCAGCCTGATCGAGGCGATGTTCTGCGGGCGCGCGACGGTCTCGACGGACGTCGGGGCGGTCGTCGAGGTCATCGGCGGTACGGGTCTCGTCGTCCCCCCGCGCAATCCGCGGGCGCTCGCGGACGCGTGCGTGGGGCTGCTGCGCGACCCCGAGCGCCGTGCCCGCCTGGGGGCCGCGGCCCGCGCCCGCGCGCTGGAACTCTTCACCGTCGAGCAGAACCTGGCGGCGTTCCGCGCGCTCTACCTCGAACTCATCTCGCACGCCCCCGGGCGCCGCCCGGCCGACTCGGTGGACGCCGACGGAGCCCCCGTCCCCTTCGCCCATCCGGCCGAGACCCGTGTCCCGGGCCACTGGACGGCGGTCCGCCGCCGACCGGACGGGCCGTCCGCCCCGGCGGAACGGGTAGGGGCGGGCGCCGGAGCGGGGGACCACGATGTCTGACACCGGCCACCCGCGTACGGACAGCGGGAAGGGAGCCGGACGACGGAGGTCCGCGGACCCCGTCAAGGCGCTGCTGCACCGGCACCGCGGGCTCTGCGAGCGGGCCGTCGATCCGCTGGAGATCGCCGCCGGGCTCGAAGCCCACGGGATCACCGACCGCACGGCCGCGCGCTTCCGGCACCGGGACGTCTTCTCACTCGCCGAGGAGTTGTACGCACGCGTCCCGCAGGACACCGGCCGCCGGGCCGGCCACCGGGACGCCGCCGGCCACGGGCATCACGGCGACCACGGCGACCACGGGCACGGCGCGGATCGTCCCGTCGGGGGCCTTGCCGAGGGCCTGACGGGCAGTCGTACCAGGAGCCGTACGGAGGGCCGTACGGAAGGCCTTACGGAGGGCAGTACCGCGGGCCGTACAGAAAGCCGTACGTCGAGCCGCCTCGGCGGTGGTACCGAGAGCCGCGGGCGGGCCGCCCGGGCCGGGTGGGCGGGGGTCGTGCTGCTGCCCGGCGCCCTCGCCTCCCTCACCCTCGCCGGTCTGGAGCACAGCACCGGGCAGGGGCAGCTCGCGACAGCACTGGCGGGCACGCTCGCACTCTCCGGCGCCGTGTCCGTCTGCCTCCGCCGCGGCCCTCTGCGCGCCCCGGGCCGCACCGTACCCGCCGCCGGGCTCTGGACGTATGCCCTGCTCGGCTATCTGCTCTGCGGCGACGGCCTCCTCGCCGCGCTCCTCGACGGCGGGCCCCACGGACCCTGGCCCGCCACCGCGACGCCCCTGGTGACGCTCGCCGTCGCCATCGCGCCCGCCGCCTGGTGCGCCCGCCTCTTCTCCGTGCGGGCGCGCCGCGGACTCACCGCCAGCCGGGATCTGGCCGACTTCGCCGCCCGGGCGCGCCCGCTGCTCCTCGGCGTCGTCGGGCTGTACGCCTGTGTCCTCGCCGTGCTGACCCCGCTGACCAATCTGCTCCACGCCGAGCACGGGGCCCTCGCCCCCACCGTCACCCTCGGCACCCTGTTCCTGCTGGCCCGGCTCCTCACCGTCCACGGCTTCCCCGAATCCGCGGCCACCGGGCTCGCCACCGCCTGCGCCCTGGAGGTCCTGGCCTGCGCGTCCGTGCTCGCCGGCCGTATCCCCGGCTGCGACGCCCTCGCCGTGCCCGTCCGGGGGCTCGTCCAGGCCGCGGGCCCGGCCGCCGTCCCCGCCCTCGCCTGCGGCGCCGCCGCCCTCGGCCTCCTCGTCCACGCCGCCGTCGCCCTCTCCCGGGCCTCGGCCCACACCTGAGCCCGCACACCAGCCCGCACACCCCGCCCCTCTCACACACCCCGCCCCGACAGAAGCCCTGTATCCAGGGACAGAAGGAGACGCACGACATGACCCGGCAATCCCCAGTACCGGCCCCCGCGACGGCCCGTCCGCGCAAAGGGGGCGCGCGATGAGGGTCCTGCTGCTCGGCGCCAACGGTTTCCTCGGCCGCTTCGTGGCCGACCGGCTGCTCGCCGACCCCGCCGTCCACCTGACCGCGCTCGGCCGCGGCGACGACGCCGACGTACGGTTCGACCTCGCCGGGGGCAGTCCCGGGGCGCTCACCCGCTTCCTGGACGCCGTCCACCCCGGAGTGGTCATCAACTGCGCCGGAGCCACCCGCGGCGGCGCCCGCGAACTCACCCGGCACAACACCGTCGCCGTCGCCACCGTCTGCGAGGCCCTGCGCCGCAGCGGCTGCGGCGCCCGGCTCGTCCAGCTCGGCTGCGCCTCCGAGTACGGCCCCTCCCCGCAGGGCTCGTCGACCGCCGAGGACGCGGTGCCCCGCCCCGGCGGCCCGTACGGCGTCTCCAAGCTCGCCGCGTCCGAGCTGGTCCTCGGCTCCGGGCTCGACGCGATCGTCCTCCGGGTCTTCTCGCCCGTCGGCCCCGGCACCCCGGCGGGCTCCCCGCTCGGCCGGCTCGCCGAGGCGATGCGCCGGGCCATGCAGTCCGGCGACGGCGAGCTGAAGCTCGGCGGCCTCGGCGTGCAGCGCGACTTCGTCGACGTACGCGATGTGGCGCGCGCCGTGCACGCCGCCTCGCTCTCCGCAGCCCAGGGCATCGTCAACATCGGCACCGGCCGCGCCGTGAAGCTCAGGGACGCCGCCGCCGTACTCGCGCGGGTCGCCGGGTTCGCCGGCGCCCTCAACGAACTCGACCTGCCCCAGGGCCCGGCCGGACTGCGCCCCGGGCACCCCACCATCGGCGCCCCCCGCGCCGAGACGGTGGCCGAGCACCTGGGGGCCGGACCGTTCCCGTACCCCGACGGCTGCGGCGCCTGGCAGCAGGCCGACGTACGGACCGCGCGCGACCGGCTCGGCTGGCGTCCCCGGATCAATCTGGAGGAATCCCTCGCCGACATCTGGATGGAGGCGGCATGTCGTATCTGACCCCCCGGCACGCGCACCCTCCCCCCGGCGTTCAGGGGCCGCCCGCGGCCCGGACGGCCCGGCTCGGTCTCGGCGCCCCCGGCTACGCGCACCCCCTGGTCGCACCCGTCGAGTGGGCCGAGCTGACCCGCCCCTCCACCCCGCTGCACTGGGCCGTCCTCAACGTCGCGAACGGCCCCGGCGACCGCCCCGACCCGCACTGCCTCGACGCCGCGGGGCGGCTCACCAACGCGCGGCTCCGCGTCCTCGGCCATCTGGACCTGGCGTACGGGGGCCGCCCCATGGCGGAGATCGTCGCCGACGCCCGGCACTTCCTCGGCTGGTACCGGGTCGGCGGCTTCTACCTCGGCCGCTGCCCGGCGGGGCGGGCGGAGCTGCCCTGGGTACGGCGGACGACCGCGGCCCTGGAGGCGCTGCTCGACGGGGCCCCCGACAGCGCGCGGGACGGCGGCTACATCGTCCTCGGGCACGGGATCCATCCGCACCCCGGATACCTGGACGCCGCCGACCAGTCGGTGACCTTCTCCGGGCCGTGGACCGACTACCGCTGGTCGCAGGCGCCGGCGTGGACCGCGGAGTACCCGCCGGAGCGCTTCGTCCATCTCGTCCACGGGGTGCCGCGCGGCCATCTCGACGAGGCGCTGCGCGTCGCCCGCTGGCAGGGCGCCGGGACGGTCTTCTTCACGGACTCGCTCCCTGCCCGTACGGACATCCCTGCAGGGAAGGGACTCCCCGACCCAACGGGACTCCCGGACTCACTGCGACTCCCGGACTCAATGGGACTCCCGGGCCGAACGGGGGAGAACACGCCTTTCGAGACATTGCCCGGCTTCTGGGACGAATTCGTCTCGCGACTCGGACTGTGTGTCTTGGAATGAGGAAGGCCGTGGCAGTGTTACAGGGAGAACAACCTTACTGAATGACCGGCCAACCCCTTAGTTGAGGTCCCTGTGTCGCTGCCACCCTTGGTCGAGCCCGCTGCCGAGCTCACCGTCGACGAGGTCCGCAGGTACTCCCGTCATCTCATCATCCCGGATGTCGGGATGGACGGGCAGAAGCGGCTGAAGAACGCGAAGGTGCTCTGTGTGGGTGCCGGAGGTCTCGGTTCCCCCGCCCTGATGTATCTGGCCGCGGCCGGTGTCGGCACTCTCGGCATCGTGGAGTTCGACGAGGTCGATGAGTCGAACCTCCAGCGTCAGATCATTCACAGCCAGTCCGACATCGGCCGCTCCAAGGCCGCGTCGGCCCGTGACTCCGTTCTCGGCATCAACCCCTATGTGAACGTGATCCTTCACGAAGAGCGGCTTGAGGCCGAGAACGTGATGGAGATCTTCTCGCAGTACGACCTGATCGTGGACGGCACCGACAACTTCGCCACCCGCTATCTGGTCAACGACGCCTGCGTGCTGCTGAACAAGCCGTACGTATGGGGTTCGATCTACCGCTTCGACGGCCAGGCCAGCGTCTTCTGGTCCGAGCACGGCCCCTGCTACCGCTGCCTCTACCCCGAGCCCCCGCCGCCCGGCATGGTCCCCTCCTGCGCCGAGGGCGGCGTGCTGGGCGTGCTCTGCGCGTCCATCGGCTCCATCCAGGTCACCGAGGCGATCAAGGTCCTGGCGGGCGTCGGCGACCCGCTGGTCGGCCGGCTGATGATCTACGACGCCCTGGAGATGCAGTACCGCCAGGTCAAGGTCCGCAAGGACCCCGACTGCGCGGTCTGCGGCGCGAACCCGACCGTCACCGAACTCATCGACTACGAGGCGTTCTGCGGCGTCGTCTCCGAGGAGGCGCAGGAGGCGGCGGCCGGCTCGACGATCACTCCCAAGCAGCTCAAGGAGTGGATCGACGAGAAGGAGAACATCGAGATCATCGATGTCCGGGAGCCGAACGAGTACGAGATCGTCTCGATCCCCGGCGCCAAGCTGATCCCGAAGAACGAGTTCCTGATGGGCACCGCCCTGGCGACCCTCCCGCAGGACAAGAAGATCGTCCTGCACTGCAAGACCGGCGTCCGCAGCGCGGAGGTCCTCGCGGTGCTCAAGTCCGCGGGCTTCTCGGACGCGGTCCACGTCGGCGGCGGGGTCATCGGCTGGGTCAACCAGATCGAGCCGGAGAAGCCGGTCTACTAGGTCCCCCGGGTCTCGCAGACCACGTCCGGGACATCGTCCGGGACATCGTCGGGGACATCCGGCATGTCCGGTAAACATCCGGAGAGGGGCCGGACCGCGCGTCACGCGCGGTCCGGCCCCTCTCCGGCGCTCCGCCTACTTGCAGACGGTGCCCGCCGCCGGCACCTTCCCGTCCAGCAGATAGCTGTTCACCGCGCTCTGCACGCACCGGTCGCCGCTGTCGTACGAGCCGTGCCCCTGCCCGTGGTACGTCAGCTCGACCCCGACGCCCTTGCCCAGCGCCGTCGCCATCGCCCTCGCGCCCGCGTACGGCGTCGCCGGGTCACCGGTGTTGCCGACGACCAGGATCGGCGCCGAGCCGGGCGCGCTCACGTCCGGCGTACGCCACTGCCCTTTCACCGGCCACCGGGAGCAGCTCATCAGCCCCCAGCCCAGGTAGTCCCCGAAGACGGGCGACGCCTTGCGGAAGGTCGGAAGCCTCTCCTTGGTCTGCGCCAGGGTGTAGCGCTCCCTGGAGTCCGCGCAGTTGACGGCCACATTGGCGGCCTGGAGGTTGCTGTACTGACCGTTCTGGTCGCGCCCGTTCAGCGAGTCGGAGAGCGCGAGCAGCAGTGCGCCGTTGCCGCCGTCCGCCTCGTCGAGGCCCTGCTCCAGATAGGGCCAGAAGTCCTTCGAGTAGAGCGCCTGCGCCACCCCGTTGGTGGCCTGCGTCCCGGTCAGCTTCCGGGCGCCGATCCCCGGGATGGGATGCTTCTCGATCCGGTTGAGCAGATCGATGATGAACGACTGGATCTCCTTCGGCGTCGAGCCGGGCAGCCGGCAGGCGGCGCCGCGCGCCAGGCAGTCCTTCTCGAAGTTGTCGAGGGCGAGCTGGAACCCCTTCGCCTGGCCGAGCGAGCTCTGCTCGGAGTTCTGCGTCGGGTCGACGACGGCGTCGAAGACCGCCCGGCCGACGGACTTCGGGTACAGGTGGGCGTAGACGCCGCCCAGTTCGGTGCCGTACGAGATCCCGAAGTAGTACAGCTTCTTGTCGCCGAGGACCTGCCGCATCAGCTCCATGTCACGCGCGGCGTTGGTCGTACCGACGTACGGGAGGATCCTGCCGGAGTGCTTCTCGCAGGCCGCCGCGAAGTCGGTGAGCCCCTTCGTGAAGGTCTTCTCCTGGGCGGGTGTGGTGGGCGTGGCGTCCTGGGCGAAGTACGCGTCGAGCTGCCTGGCGTTCTGGCACCGGACGCCGTCGCTGAGGCCGACCCCGCGCGGGTCGAAGCTCACCAGGTCGTAGCGGGAGCGCAGCTTCTCGTAGTCCTTGGCGAAGGCCGGCAGCCCGGTGATGCCGGAGCCGCCGGGGCCGCCGAAGTTGAAGATGAGCGAGCCGATCCGGTGCTTGGTGTCCCGCGCCTTGGCCCGGATGAGGGCGAGGTCGATCGTGGCGCCGCCCGGTTTCGCGTAGTCGAGCGGCGCCTTCATCGTGGCGCACTGCCACCGCGTGCCGCCGGGCAGCGGCGAGGGTGCCGTACCGCCGCCCTCGGAGGCCGACGGGGCCCGGCACGCCTTCCACCGCAGATGCTGGGTGGCCAGGCCGCCGGGGCTGCTCGCGGCCCGGGCGTTCCCGCCGGTCCCGAGGGCGGCGTCCGTGGCGTCCGCCCGGTCGGAGCCCGGGGTGGTGGAGCATCCGGAGGCGGCCAGCAGGGCGACGGCGGTGACGGCGGCGAGGGCCGCGGACCGCCGTTCGGGGGAGAGGGGCATGGACCCATCGTGCGCCGGGTCGGCCCGCGCCGCGCGGGGCCGCGGTCCATGCGGGTGGCGGCGGCCGGACGGCCGCGGAGCCGCTCCCGGCGCGGACGGCCGGCCGCCGTGCGGTGCCGCTCCTACAGGGCGCCCTTGCGCGTGAGGTGGCTGAAGCTCAGCCACCCGGGCAGCACGGGCAGCCAGAGCGTCAGCAGCCGGTAGAGCAGCACCGCGGGCGCCGCCACCTCCTTGGGCAGGCCGACCGCGATCAGACCCAGCGTCAGCGCGCCCTCGACCGCGCCGACCCCGCCCGGGGTGGGCGCCGCCGAGCCCAGCGCGTTGCCCGCCAGGAAGACCACGGCGATGCTCGCGTAGCTGAGCTGCTGGTTGCCGTTGTCGAACGCCCGGATCGAGGCGTCCAGGCACATCACGAACACGCCCGTCAGCAGCAGCATCCCGCCGATGCCGGTGAGCAGCTTCAGCGGCCGCTGGAGCACGTCCAGCATGCGCGGCACCACCCCGGCGAACAGTGAGCGCAGCCGCGTCGCCACGAACTTCCGCAGGAACGGGATGGCGGTCACGACCAGGACCAGCACGGCGACGGTCAGCAGCCCCGCGATCACCGTCCTGGACGGGGTGAGCGACGCGGTTTTCTCCGTGCCGGTCAGATAACCGAAGGAGAGGAGCAGCAGGATGTGCGCGCCGAGCCCGAAGAGCTGGGACGCGCCGACGCTCGCCACCGCGAGCCCCGGCCGTACCCCCGCGCGCTGGAGGAAGCGGGTGTTCAGGGCGACCCCGCCGACCGCCGCCGGGGCGACGACCTTGACGAAGGAGCCGGCGACCTGCGCCACGACCGTCCGCCCGAACGGCACCCGCTCCGGTACGAAGCCGAGCAGGCTCATCGCCGCCGCCACATAGCTCAGCGCCGAGAACACCAGCGCCGCGAGCACCCAACCCCAGTGCGCGTCGCTGACGACGGTGGCGAAGTCCACCTGGGTGAGCTGCGTCAGCAGGAAGTATCCGGCGACGGCCCCGGCGATGAAGCTGAGGAGTGTCCGCGGTTTGATCCGCTCCAGCTGGACCGGTTCGACCGGCGCCTGCGGCCTGATCAGCAGCACCTGCTGCCGCATCTGGGAGAGCAGATCCTCCTCGCGGGCCTCGTCCAGCGCGTCGTCTATGGCCCGCTTCTCGGCCTGTTTCTCGGCGCGCAGGGACTTCCGTACGGCCTTGCGGTCGCCGCCCCTGTCGAGGGCGGCCACCTCCGCCGCCTTGGCGCGCTTGGTCCGCTCGGAGGCCGCGAGGACCGCCTCGCGTTCGCGCTGCGAGCGCTCGCGGGCGAGCCTGCGCAGCGTCGCGCGGGAAGAACGGCTCAGCGCGATCGGCTGGAGCAGCGGCAGACAGTCGGCGATCGCGTCCGGTCCCAGCACCTCGACCGCCGCGGCGACGGAGCGCTCCGCGCCCACCCGCAGCCCCATGGTGGTGAGCATCTGCGCGGTGTCCATCCGCAGCACCAGATCGCCCGCCGCGATCTCGCCGCCGCGCAGCTCCGTCAGGATCACCTTGCCGGAACGATCCACCAGCAGGGCGTCGCCGGTGAGCCTGCGGTGCGCGATACGCCGCGACTGGAGTGCCTTGACCTGCCGCCAGGCCTCCCGTACCAGCTCGTCGGTGATCTCCTCGTCCGGCAGCGAGTCCAGCGACCGGCCGCCCAGGTGCTCGTAGACGAGCATGACGGCGTCGGGGCCCAGCTCGGAGGTGGCGATCAGTTTGGGCGCGTTGGCCCCGGCGGCGATGGCCGCGTACGCGAGCAGCGCCTCCTGTTCGAGGGCCTGGCGCAGGGAGGGGATGGATCTGCGGGTGGTGATGGAGCGCAGCGTGAGCTGGCGCCAGGCCCGGTAGAAGAAGCCCTGCGCCTGCTGTTCGCGGTCGACGACGGTGACGTCGAGGGGCGGGCCGTCCTCCAGGGTGACCAGATAGCGCCGCCCCCGGTCGCCCTGTTCGGTCGCGTCGGCGGCGTCCTCGGCGCGCATCGCGTTGACGGGGCGGAAGCCGACGTGGCGCAGACCCGCCATCAGGGTCTGCCCGGTCGGCCGTACGTTGGGCGAACCGACCGCGTAGAGCGTGCCGTACGCGACGGTCCAGCCGATCAGCACGGTCAGCATGATCGAGAACGGTGTGGTGTACCCGGCGACCAGCATCGCGAAGGCGTCGAGCAGCAGCACCACCCACAGGACCACCCGCCAGCGTGGTCTTCGGGCCATGCCCACGGCGGTCATGTAGGCGATGACGGGGGCGAGGTAGCCGTGGACGGGGTCGGTGGAACCGGCGCCGAGCTGGGGCCGCGTCAGGGCGTCCGTGATCGACTCGGGCGCGGCCCTGGCGACCCAGAGGTCGGTGGCGAGGGTGACGCCGTGCGCCAGTACGGCGGCGAGGACTCCGTCCGCGATGCGCAGCCCGTCCCGTTTGATCAGCCGCTCGATCGCGAAGGCGACCGGGACGAGCAGCACGGCGATGCTGGAGACCAGCCCGGCCAGCTTGACGATCAGGTCGGGGGCCTGGCCGGTGCCCTTGCTGATGTCCTGTTCCAGGCCGGAGGTGGTGCCGTGGGCGAAGGCGGAGAGGCCGAGGACGAGGGCGATGGCCAGCACACCGATGAGCAGCCGCAGCAGATCGGAGGGGCGGTGGACGCGGGCGGCGAGCAGCGGTTCGTCACCGGAGACGCGGTCGGCCCGGGTGGCACCGCCGTCGGTGTCGTCGCTGTTGCTGTCGCTGTCGCTGTCGCTGTCGCCGTCGCGGCCGGTGCCGGGGGCGGCGTCCGGGCCGTCGTCCGGGCCGGTGTCCGGGCCCGTGTGCTGATCGCTCTCCGGGCCGGAGGACGAGGGCCCACCGGCCTCCGGGCGCGGCTCAGCGCCGGAGGTGTGTGCCGCCGCGGGATGCCGCACGGCCCCCTCCTCTGCCGAATCCGTCTCTTCTTGATCTCGTATCACCAGTCACCGCCCGGATGATGGTGGCACGAGCATCCGACAGAGGGGGGCATCAGGGTGCAATGCGGGGGCATCCGGCGCGCGGGTCCGGGGCGCCGCCGATGTCGGTGGCGTGCGGCAGGATGGTCCGGATGAGGAGCGAGGAACCCGAGGACCCCACGGCACCCGACGGGTCGGTCCCGCCCGACCTGCCCGGACCGACCGGCCCCCCGGGGCTGCCGGAGTACGCGGAGCGGGTGCTGGACGTCGCCGAGCTGATCCCACCCGGCCGGGTGATGACGTACGGCGATGTCGCGGAGTGGCTCGGCGACGGCGGGCCGCGCCAGGTGGGCCGGGCGATGGCGCTCTACGGCTCCGCGGTGCCCTGGTGGCGCGTGGTCCGGTCCGACGGCGTGCTGCTGCCCGGGCACGAACTGCGCGCCCTGGCCCACTACCGCGAGGAGGGCACCCCGCTGCGCGAGGCCGCGCGGAGCGCCGAGGGCCATGTGCCGCGCCTGGACATGAGGCGGGCGCGCTGGGACGGCGAGGGCGGCGCGGGGCCGGGCACGGACACGGGCGATGTGACTCACAGATGACAGCTTCCGCCATCGGACCGCGCGGCGGGCGATCCGGCGTCCGGCCCGCCCGCCGTACGGATGACTCCACCGGCTCCACGGCCCACGGGGGAGCGCCGCGCCACGGGGCGGAAGCGGCGCCCGCCGCGGAAGCGGCACCGGAGCGCGCGACGGAAGCCACACCGGAGCGTGCGCGTCCGGGCCGTCCGACGGCGTAGCGTCGACGGGACGCGCCCGCGGCGTCCCCGGCGTTCCGTACGCTCCATGGGTCGCCGGCGTACGCGGCGTTCTCGGCGTACGCGGCGTTCTCGGCGTACGCGGCGTTCTCGGCGTTCTGCGCACCCAGGCCAGCCCCGTCACCACCAGCACTTCCTCCAGGACCGGCGAACCACGTGAGCTCCTCCTCTTCCACCGGACGTACCCCGCACCGCCGGGTACGGCAGCGGCCCCCCGGCGGGTACCGGCTGCTGCGTACGCCGCCCGTGCCGGTGACCCCTCCTGTGCTGGACGCAGCGCAGCGCGCCGTGGTTGACCACCGGAGCGGGCCACTCCTGGTGCTGGCGGGCCCCGGCACCGGCAAGACGACGACGCTGGTGGAGTCGGTGGCCGAGCGCGTCGCCCGGGGCACCGCCCCCGAACGGATCCTGGTGCTCACCTTCAGCCGCAAGGCGGCGGTGGAACTGCGGGATCGTACGGCGGTACGGCTCGGCGGCACCAGGGGCCCGCAGGCGACCACCTTCCATTCGTTCAGCTACGCCCTGATCCGCGCGCACCAGGAGGCCGAACTCTTCACGGAGCCGCTGCGGCTGCTCTCCGGTCCCGAGCAGGACGTCGCCGTACGGGACCTCCTCGCCGGCGAGATCGAGCTGGCCCGCGCCGGCCGGGGGCGCGTCCGCTGGCCCGACGAACTGCGCGCCTGCCTGACCACGCGGGGCTTCGCCGACGAGGTCCGCGCGGTGCTCGCGCGCAGCCGCGAACTGGGCCTCGGCCCTCGCTCGCTGGCCGCCTTCGCGCGCCGTACGGGCCGCCCCGACTGGTCGGCCGCCGCGCACTTCCTCGCCGAGTACCTGGACGTCCTGGACATGCAGGGGGTGCTCGACTACGCGGAACTGGTGCACCGCGCGGACCTGCTCGCCCGGCGCCCGGAGGTCGCGGAGAAGCTGCGGGCGCGGTACGACGCGGTGTTCGTCGACGAGTACCAGGACACCGACCCGGCGCAGGTACGGCTGCTGGACGCACTGGCCGGCGGGGGGCGCACGCTGGTCGCCTTCGGCGACCCGGACCAGTCGATCTACGCCTTCCGCGGCGCCGACGTGAACGGCATCCTCGACTTTCCGCACGCCTTCCCCCGCACGGACGGCACCCCGGCGCCGGTCGAGGTCCTGACCACCTCCCGCCGCTCGGGCGCCGGCCTGCTGGCGGCCACCCGGCTGCTGACGCGCCGTATGCCGCTGAACCGGCTGCCGGCGGAGAAGGTACGGGCCCACCGTGAGCTGGCGGCGGTACGGGAGGGCGGGCGGATCGAGACGTACACCTTCCCGACCCCGTCGACGGAACTGGACAACATCGCCGACATCCTGCGCCGCGCGCATCTGGAGGACGGCGTGCCCTGGCAGGACATGGCGGTCCTGGTCCGTGCGGGAGGCCGCACGATCCCCTCGATCCGCCGCGCCCTGACCTCGGCGGGCGTGCCCCTGGAGGTCGACGGCGACGACGTACCACTGCGCCACGAACCGGCCGTCGCCCCCCTGCTGACGGCGCTGCGGGCGGTGGCGACGGCGTCGATCACTCCGCCGGAGGAGCCCCCCGAGCCCGGAGCGGAGCCCGCGCCCGCCCCCGAGCCGGAACCCACCCCCATCGCTGAGCCCGCCACCTGGCTCGACGTGGAGACCGCGCTCGCCCTCCTCGCCTCGCCCCTCGGCGGCATGGACGCCGCCGATCTGCGCCGCCTCGGCCGGGCCCTGCGCGACGAGGAACGGGCCGGCGGGACCCGGATCCCGGCCGCCTCCGACGTGCTGCTCGCCCGCGCGCTCGCCGAGCCCGAGCGGCTGGTGGCGCACGACCCCGCGTACGCCCGGGGCGCACAGCGGCTCGGCGCGCTGCTGCGCAAGGCGCGCGAGCTGCTGGCCGGCGGCGGCACCGCGGAGGAAGCGCTCTGGGAGCTGTGGGACGGCACGCCCTGGCCCACGCGGCTCGAACGCTCCGCCCTGCGCGGCGGCGCCGGCGGCCGTAACGCCGACCGCGATCTCGACGCCGTGTGCGCCCTGTTCGACGCCGCGGCCCGCGCCGAGGAACGCACCGGCGGCCGGGGCGCGCTCAACTTCCTGGAGGAACTGGACGCCCAGGACATCGCCGCCGACACGCTCAGCCGCCGCGCCGTACGTCCCGACGCCGTGCGGCTGATGACGGCGCACCGCGCCAAGGGGCTCGAATGGGGCCTGGTGGTCGTCGCGGGCGTCCAGGAGGGCCTCTGGCCCGATCTGCGGCGCCGGGGCTCGCTCCTGGAAGCCGACCGGATCGGCCGCGACGGGCTCGCGGAACCGCTCACTCCGGGCGCCCTGCTGACGGAGGAGCGCCGGCTGTTCTACGTGGCGGCCACCCGGGCGCGCGACCGGCTCGTCGTCACCGCGGTCAAGGCCCCCGCCGACGACGGCGACCAGCCCTCCCGCTTCCTCACCGAACTGGGCGTCGAGCCCAGGGACGTCACCGGCCGCCCGCGCCGCCCGCTCGCCGTCGCCGCGCTCGTCGCCGAACTGCGCGCGACCACCGTCGACCCGGCCGCCTCCCCGGGCCTGCGCGACGCCGCGGCACGCCGCCTCGCCCGGCTCGCGGCCCTCAGCGACGAGGAGGGCCAGGCGCTCGTCCCGGCCGCCCATCCGCACCGCTGGTGGGGCCTGTACGAGCCGACCCGCAGCGCGGTCCCGCTGCGCGACCGGGACCAGCCCGTCGCGCTCTCCGGGAGCGCCCTGGACCAACTGGCGAACACCTGCGCCCTCCAGTGGTTCCTGGGCCGCGAGGTGAAGGCGGACGCGCCCGCCACCGCCGCCCAGGGGTTCGGCAACGTCGTCCATGTGCTGGCCGACGAGGTGGCCTCCGGCCGTACCCCCGCCGATCTCGCCGTTCTCATGGAGCGGCTGGACTCCGTATGGGACGCCCTCGCCTTCGACGCCCCGTGGAAGTCCCAGCAGGAGAAGGAGCAGGCGCGGGCGGCGCTCGAACGCTTTCTGCGCTGGCACGTCACGGACCGCGGCGGCCGCACCCCCGCCGCCACCGAGCACGGCTTCGACGTGACACTGGAGGCGGGCGCCTACGAGGTACGGATCCGGGGCTCCATGGACCGCGTCGAACAGGACGCACAGGGGCGGGCCTATGTCGTCGACTTCAAGACCGGCAAACAGGCCCCCTCCAAGGACGAGGTCGCCCACCACCCCCAGCTCGCCGTCTACCAGCTCGCGGTCCGCGAAGGCGCCCTGGACGAGGTCTTCGACGGCCACCGCCCCGAACCGGGCGGCGCCGAACTCGTCCAGCTCCGCCAGCCCGCGCCGAAGAAGGAAGGCGGCGACGCGCTCCCCAGGATCCAGGCACAGGAACCGCTCACGGGGGAGTGGGTCGGCGAACTGCTCACCACGGCGGCCGGCCGCGTACTCGACGAACGCTTCACCCCCACCACGGGCCAGCACTGCGGCCACTGCGCCTTCCGTGCCTCGTGCAGCGCGCAGCCGGAGGGCCGCCAGGTCGTGGAATAGGGCACCAGTGCGAGTGGTGACCTGTATAGGTGGCTGTCCGTTAATTCGCCCCGATCGTCGCGCAGTACTCATCGGCGACTGTGTACGGTTCCGGCATGGACACATATCCCCTTGTCGAAGCCCGTAATCAGCTCGGACAGCTTGTGGGCCGGGTGCGGCACGGCCATGAGCAGATCCTGATCAGCGAATACGGTCGGCCTGCGGCGGCTCTGGTGCCGATAGAGGAACTGGAAGAACTTCGCCGCCTGAGGGACGAGGCCGACATCGCGGAGGCCGAGGCCCGCAGGGCTGCGCCGACCGGGCCGACGATTACGCATGACGAGTTCATGGCCCAGTTGGATGCCGAGGATGCGCGGGCGGCCGCATCATGACCCATGCCATGGTGTGGGAGCACCAAGCCACGACCGAGTTCCGCCGATTACGGCACCTTGATCCCATCGGTGCGAAGAACTGCGCTGTAGCTGTACGCGCTCTGGCAGACGACCCGCGCCCGGCCGAGGCCCGGGCGCTTGGCGGTTCGGGGTACTGGCGACTGCCGGTGGGGGACCGGCGTGTGCTCTACCGGCTGGAGGGCGAGACCGTCACCATCGTCGTCACCAAGGGCGGCCGCGCGCGCTGATCGGACACGCCCCCCGTCCGCTGTCAGTGGTGCCGGATAGCCTTCCTGAGGTGTCCGTGCATCTCACCGATCCCGAGCAGCTCAAGGAGCTGCTGGGCATCCCCTTCACCCCGGAGCAGATGGCGTGCGTCACCGCGCCGCCCGCCCCGCAGGTCATCGTGGCCGGGGCCGGGTCGGGGAAGACGACGGTGATGGCCGCCCGGGTGGTGTGGCTGGTCGGCAGCGGGCAGGTCGCGCCCGAGCAGGTCCTCGGGCTCACGTTCACCAACAAAGCGGCGGGCGAGCTGGCCGAGCGCGTCCGCAAGGCGCTGGTGCGGGCCGGCGTCACCGACCCCGACGCCCTCCCCACGGTCCCCGGCGGCGCCGACGCCGACCACGCACCCGGCGAGCCGCGCATCTCCACGTACCACGCCTTCGCCGGCCGGCTGCTCACCGACCACGGGCTGCGCATAGGACTTGAGCCCACCGCCCGGCTCCTCGCCGACGCCACCCGCTTCCAGCTCGCCGCCCGCGTCCTGCGGGAGGCGCCGGGACCGTACCCGGCCCTGACCAAGACGCTCCCGGCCCTGGTCAGCGATCTGCTCGCCCTCGACGCCGAACTGGCCGAACACCTCGTCACCCCCGGCCGCCTCGGCTCGTACGACACCGACCTGCTGCGCACCCTCGACGGCGCGCGGCTCTCCAACGCCGACCTGCGCAAGGTTCCCGAGACGGCCGTCGCCCGCCGTGAGCTGCTCGACCTCGTCGGCCGCTACCGCGCCGCCAAGCGCGCCCGCGACCTCCTCGACTTCGGCGACCAGATCGCCCTCTCCGCCGAACTCGCCACCACCCGCCCCGAGGTCGGCGCCCTGCTGAGGGACGAGTTCCGGGTCGTCCTCCTCGACGAGTACCAGGACACGTCCGTCGCCCAGCGGCTCCTGCTCTCCGGACTCTTCGGCGGCGGCACCGGACACGCCGTCACCGCCGTCGGCGACCCCTGCCAGGCGATCTACGGCTGGCGTGGCGCCTCCGTGGCCAACCTCGACGACTTCCCGGCCCACTTCCCGGCCGCCGACGGCACCCCCGCCGCCCGCTTCTCCCTCAGCGAGAACCGCCGCAGCGGCGGCCGGCTCCTCGACCTCGCCAACGGCCTCGCGGAACCGCTGCGCGCCATGCACGAAGGCGTCGAGGCGCTGCGCCCCGCCCCCGGCGCCGAGCGCGACGGCTCCGTACGCTGCGCCCTGCTCCCGACGCACGCCGAGGAGATCGAGTGGCTCGCCGACTCCCTCGCCCATCTCGTCCGCACCGGCAAGGAGCCCGGCGAGATCGCCGTGCTCTGCCGTACGGCGGGAGACTTCCCGGAGATCCAGGGCGCGCTGGTGGCCCGTGACATCCCCGTCGAGGTCGTCGGCCTGTCGGGGCTCCTGCACCTCCCCGAGGTGGCCGATCTCGTCGCCATGTGCGAGGTCCTCCAGGATCCCGGCGCCAACGCCTCCCTCGTACGCCTCCTCACCGGCCCCCGCTGGCGCATCGGCCCGCGCGACCTGGCGCTGCTCGGCCGCCGCGCCCGGCTGCTCGTCCACCGCGGCCCGGCGGAGGGCGAGCCGGACGACACCGAGGCGCGGCTGGCCGCGGCCGTCGAGGGCACCGACCCGGCCGAGGTGATCTCCCTCGCGGACGCCCTCGACACCTTCCTGGAACCGGCCGGGGCCCCGGCGGACCATCTGCCCTTCTCCGCCGCCGCCCGGGTCCGCTTCGCCCGCCTCGCCACCGAACTGCGCGAGCTGCGCCGCTCCCTGGCCGACCCGCTGATGGACGTGCTGCACCGCGTCCTCGCCACGACCGGCCTCGAAGTCGAACTCTCCGCGTCCCCGCACGCCCTGGCCGCCCGCCGCCGGGAGACCCTGGGCAACTTCCTCGACATCGCGGCCTCCTTCGCCGCGCTCGACGGCGAGGCCGGGCTGCTCGCCTTCCTGGCGTTCCTCCGCACGGCGGTGCAGTACGAGAAGGGCCTGGACCACGCGCTTCCGGGCGGTGAGAACACGGTCAAGGTGCTCACCGCGCACAAGTCCAAGGGCCTGGAGTGGGATGTCGTCGCGGTCCCCGGGCTGGTCACCGGACAGTTCCCCAACACCAAGGCCCGCGAGGCCTGGACCGCCCAGCCGAAGGTCCTGCCGCACGCGCTGCGCGGGGACGCGCCGACCCTCCCCGAGGTCGCGTCCTGGGACGCGAGGGGACTCAAGTCCTTCAAGGAGGAGCTGAAGGCACACCAGCACACCGAGGAACTCCGCCTCGGCTACGTCACCTTCACCCGCCCGCGCTCCCTGCTGCTCGGCTCGGGCCACTGGTGGGGCCCCACCCAGAAGCGGACGAGGGGCCCGTCGGACTTCCTGCACGCGTTGTACGAGCACTGCGCGGCGGGGCACGGTGAGATCGAGGCATGGGCGGACGAGCCGGAGGAGTCCGAGGAGAACCCGTCCCTGGCGGACGGGACCACCCCGCACCCCTGGCCGCTGCCCCTGGACGCGGAGTCCCTGGTCCGCCGCCGGGAGGCCGCGGACACGGTCCTGGCCCACCTGGAGGAACTCCGGGGCCAGGAGTCAGGGGCGGCGAACGCCCCGCGGGAGCCGGGAGCCCCGGGCGCCCGGGAGGGCGCGGATGAGCTGGACGACCCCGATGACCCCGATGACCGCGACGATCCGGACGGTCCGGATGACCCGGACGACCCCGACGACCCGGAATTCTGGAACGGCCTCTTCGACTCCGCTGATCCCGGCGACCACTCCGACCCCACCGGCGACGCGGGCGATCCGGGCGGCCCGGGTGACCCGGGCGATCCGGTCCGGTCCGCTCCGCCGGCTCCGTCCGACGAGGATCCCTGGGACGCCCCGGACCCCTGGGAGGACTATCCGGAGGACGACCCCTGGGAGGACCACCCCGGCCCCCGGGAGACCGCGCCCCCGCCCTTCCTCCCGGCCCCCCGGTCGCCGGTTCCCGGGCGGGGCGGGGCGGGGGAGGGACCGACCCCCGAAGAGGCCCGTACCCTCGCCTCCTGGGACCGCGACCTCGACGCCCTCGCGGGCGAACTCGCCCGGGCCCGCGCCACCGTCCGCGACGTCCCCGTACCGCCGTCCCTCTCCGCCTCCCAGCTGCTGCGCCTCGCCGCCGATCCCGACGCCTTCGCCCACGAACTGGCGCGGCCCATGCCCCGGCCCCCGCAGCCCGCCGCGCGCCGGGGCACCCGGTTCCACGCCTGGGTGGAGTCGCGGTTCGAGGAGCTGCCGCTCCCGATGCTCGGCCCCGACGAGCTGCCCGGCGGCGCCGAGGACGAACCCGAGATCGCCGACGAACGCGACCTCGCCGCCCTCAAGGAGGCGTTCGAGCGCACCCCGTACGCCCGACGCACGCCGTACCGGGTGGAGGCGCCGTTCCATCTCACCCTCGCGGGCCGGATGATCCGCGGCCGTATCGACGCCGTCTACCGTCACCCCGCGGACACGGACGCGTCCGCGCCGGACACGGACGCGCCAGTGCAGGGCCCCGACGCGTCCGCGCAGGGCGCCGACGCCGAGCCGTACACGTACGAGATCGTCGACTGGAAGACCGGCCGCACCGGCGGCGACCCCCTCCAGCTCGCCGTCTACCGCCTCGCCTGGGCCGAGCAGCACGGGCTCCCGCCCGAGGCCGTGTCGGCCGCGTTCCTCTACGTACGGAGCGGCGAGGTCGTCCGCCCCGGCCGGCTCCCGGGCCGCGCGGAGCTGGAACGGATCCTCACCGCGGACGCCCCGTACGACGCGGACGGCGGCCGCGGCGGCGATGAGGGCCCCGGCAGCCTCACGGACGAGCGATCTTCGCGACAGGCAGACGAGACAGCCCGCCGGGCCCGTTAGGCTCGACGTCATGAGCGACATGCCGGACAGCGTCGTCCGTACGTACATCCAGACCCACCGCACGGCCTTCCTCGACGACCTCGCCGACTGGCTGCGCATCCCTTCCGTCTCCGCCGACCCCGAACACGACGCTGACGTGCGGCGCAGTGCCGACTGGCTCGCCGCCAAGCTCAAGGAGACCGGCTTCCCGGTCACCGAGATCTGGGACACCCCGGGCGCCCCCGCCGTCTTCGCCGAGTGGCCCTCCGAGGACCCGGACGCCCCGACCGTGCTGGTCTACGGCCACCACGACGTGCAGCCCGCCGCCGTCGAGGACGGCTGGGACACCGACCCCTTCGAGCCGGTCGTACGGGACGGCAGGATGTACGGGCGGGGCGCCGCCGACGACAAGGGGCAGGTGTTCTTCCACACGCTCGGCGTGCGCGCCCATCTCGCCGCCACCGGACGCACCACCCCGGCGGTCCACCTGAAGCTCCTCGTCGAGGGCGAGGAGGAGTCGGGCTCCCCGCACTTCCGCGCCCTCACCGAGCAGCGTGCCGCGCGTCTCGCCGCCGATGTGGTGATCGTCTCGGACACCGGCATGTGGTCCGAGGACACCCCGACCGTCTGCACCGGCATGCGGGGCCTCGCCGACTGCGAGATCGAGCTGTACGGCCCCGACCAGGACATCCACTCCGGCTCCTTCGGCGGGGCGGTCCCCAACCCGGCCACGATCGCGGCCCGCCTCGTCGGTGCGCTGCACGACGAGGACGAACGCGTCACGGTTCCCGGCTTCTACGACGGCGTCGCCGACCTCACCGACGCCGAGCGCGCCCTCATCGCCGAGCTGCCCTTCGACGAGGCGGAGTGGCTCCGTACGGCCGCGTCCCACGGCACCCTCGGCGAGACCGGCCACTCCACCCTGGAGCGCGTCTGGGCCCGCCCCACCGCCGAGGTCAACGGCATCGGCGGCGGGTACCAAGGCCCCGGCGGCAAGACGATCATCCCGTCCTCGGCCCACCTGAAGCTCTCGTTCCGACTGGTCGCCGGGCAGGACCCCGACCAGGTGGAGCGGGCCGTGCGGGCCTGGGCCGAGGCGAGGATCCCGGCCGGGATCCGGCACAAGATCAGCTTCGGCGCGGCCACGCGCCCCTGTCTGACCCCGCTGGACCACCCCGCGCTCCGGTCGGTGGTCCGGGCCATGACCCGTGCCTTCGGGCAGAAGATCCGCTTCACCCGCGAGGGCGGCTCGGGACCGGCCGCCGATCTCCAGGACGTGCTGGGCGCACCCGTACTGTTCCTGGGTATCTCCGTGCCGTCCGACGGCTGGCACGCACCCAACGAGAAGGTCGAGATCGACCTGCTCCTCAAGGGTGTGGAGACCACCGCCTACCTGTGGGGCGAGCTCGCGGCCACCCCGCGCTGACCCCGCGCCCGCCACTCCGCCGACGACTCCACCGACCACTCCGCTGACCAGACACCCACACCGCCCCGGGGGAGTAGAAAGAACCAGTGAGCACCATCAGCAGTGACGCCACCGCACACCAGCCCATCGGCCTGACCGCGCACAGCGGCGTCGACCGCGCGGCGCACCACCGTCTCGACGAGGCATGGCTTGCGGCGGCCTGGAGCCACCCGACGACCAGGGTCTTCGTGGTGTCCGGCGGCCAGGTGCTGATCGACGACACCCCTGACGGGCGGACCGAACTGGTCATGACCCCGTCCTTCGAGGCTCCCCTCACCGAGACCCACCGCTACTTCCTCGGCACGGACGGGGACGGCGTACGCTACTTCGCGCTCCAGAAGGACTCGCTCCCCGGGCGGATGGACCAGTCCGCGCGCGCCGCGGGGCTGCGTGAGGCGGGCGTGCTGCTCTCCGCGCGTGACGCGGGTCTCATGGTGCACGCCGTGGCGCTGGAGAACTGGCAGCGGTTGCACCGCTTCTGCTCCCGCTGCGGCGAGCGTACGGTCATCGCGGCGGCCGGCCACATCCGCCGCTGCCCGGCGTGCGGGGCCGAGCACTACCCGCGTACCGACCCCGCGGTGATCATGCTGGTGACGGACGAGGACGACCGCGCGCTGCTGGGCCGACAGGTCCACTGGCCCGAGGGCCGGTTCTCCACGCTCGCCGGCTTCGTCGAGCCCGGCGAGTCGATCGAGCAGTCGGTGGCCCGTGAGGTCTTCGAGGAGGCGGGCGTCACGGTCGGCGAGGTCGAGTACATCGCCAGCCAGCCGTGGCCCTTCCCGTCCAGCCTGATGCTGGGCTTCATGGCCCGCGCCACCTCGTCGCAGATCACCGTGGACGGCGAGGAGATCGAGGAGGCGCGCTGGTTCTCCCGCGAGGACCTGCGCACCGCGATCGAGACGGGCGAGATCCTGCCCCCGCTCGGCATCTCCATCGCCGCGCGCCTGGTGGAACTGTGGTACGGCAAGCCCCTGCCGAAGCCGCTGAACTGACCACGTCGGCACGGCGATATCCGCCCCACCGGAGTCGGCATCCCGCACAGCAGAGACCCCCGGCCGCCGTTCACGAGGCGACCGGGGGCCGTTGCGGTGCGAGGATCAGGCGCTGAGGGCCTGCTTCACCTGGGCGAGGCTCGGGTTGGTCATCACGACCTCGGCGCCCCCGCCGACGGGGACCACCTGCACCGTCGGCACGGTCTGGTTGCCACCGTTCGCCTTCTCGACGAAGGCCGCCGACTCCGGGTCGTGCTCGATGTTGATCTCCGTGTACGCGATGCCCTCGCGGTCCATCTGGCCCTTGAGCCGACGGCAGTATCCGCACCACGTGGTGCTGTACATCGTCACAGTGCCCGGCATGGTCTCTCGCACTCCTCTGTCTCGCTGGATGCGTCGTCCGTCGTACCGGTACGGCGCCCGCAGAGTGCTGAACGTAACCGATCCGGCGGCCATTCCCGAGGCCGGTATCGCGGCCGGTATCGCGGGCGGATGATCTGATCGGTACGACCGGTGCGGCACCCCTGTGGACAACCACCGCACCCGCCCCGGGGGACCTGGCAGCATGGCGGGGTGACAGCAGCAACGCACTCCTCACTGTTCCCGCGGGAATCCGCCGGCGGCCAGATCGTGGCTCCGCCGCGTGACGCCGACGCCGTGCTCGACGGGCTCGACCCCGAGCAGCGCGAGGTCGCGACGGCCCTGCACGGCCCGGTGTGCGTGCTGGCGGGGGCCGGCACGGGCAAGACGCGCGCGATCACCCACCGGATCGCGTACGGGGTGCGCGCGGGGATACTCCAGCCCGCCAGCGTGCTCGCCGTCACGTTCACCAACCGCGCCGCGGGCGAGATGCGCGGGCGGCTGCGGCAGCTCGGCGCGGGCGGCGTGCAGGCCCGGACGTTCCACGCGGCGGCGCTGCGTCAGCTCCAGTTCTTCTGGCCCAAGGCCGTCGGCGGCTCGCTGCCGCGGCTGCTCGACCGCAAGGTCCAGCTCGTCGCGGAGGCCGCCGCGCGCTGCCGGGTCCGGCTCGACCGTAACGAACTGCGCGATGTCACCGGCGAGATCGAGTGGGCGAAGGTCACCCAGACCGTGCCCGCGGACTACCCGGCGGCCGTCGCCAAGTCCCACCGCGACGCCCCGCGCGACGCGGCCGAGATCGGCCAGATCTACGGGATGTACGAGCAGCTCAAGCGCGAGCGCTCGGTGATCGACTTCGAGGACGTCCTGCTCCTCACGGTGGGCGTCCTCCAGGACCGCCACGACATCGCGGACCAGGTCCGCCGCCAGTACCAGCACTTCGTGGTGGACGAGTACCAGGACGTGAGCCCGCTCCAGCAGCGGCTGCTCGACCTGTGGCTGGGCGACCGGGACGACCTCTGTGTGGTGGGGGACGCCAGCCAGACGATCTACTCCTTCACCGGCGCCACCCCCGACCATCTGCTGAACTTCCGCACCCGGCACCCGGGCGCCACCGTGGTCAAGCTGGTCCGCGACTACCGCTCCACGCCGCAGGTCGTCCATCTCGCCAACGGCCTGCTGGGCCAGGCGCGCGGCCGCGCCGCCGAGCACCGCCTGGAGCTGATCTCGCAGCGCGACCCGGGCCCCGAGCCGGTCTGTACGGAGTACGCGGACGAACCCGCCGAGGCCGAGGGCACCGCCCGCCGGATCCGCGATCTGATCGCCGCGGGAGTCCCGGCCGGTGAGATCGCGGTGCTGTACCGCATCAACGCGCAGTCGGAGGTGTACGAACAGGCGCTCGCCGACGCGGGCGTGCCGTACCAGCTCCGGGGCGCCGAGCGGTTCTTCGAGCGCCAGGAGGTCCGGGAGGCGGGCGCGGCCCTGCGCGGCGCCGCGCGCTTCGGGGGGAACGACGCGCTGCTGGACGATGTGGTGGAGCTGCCCTCGCAGGTGCGGGCCGTGCTCTCCACCAAGGGCTGGACCACCGAGCCGCCGGCCGGGTCCGGCGCGGTCCGGGACCGCTGGGAGTCGCTGGCCGCGCTCGTCCGGCTCGCCGAGGACTTCGTACGGGCCAAGCCGTCGGCGACGCTCGCCGACCTCGTCACCGAACTGGACGAACGAGCCGCCGCCCAGCACGCGCCCACCGTGCAGGGCGTCACCCTCGCCTCGCTGCACGCGGCGAAGGGCCTGGAGTGGGACGCGGTGTTCCTGGTCGGCCTCACCGAAGGGATGATGCCGATCACCTACGCCAAGACGGACGAGCAGATCGAGGAGGAGCGCCGGCTGCTCTATGTGGGGGTCACCCGTGCGCGGCTCCACCTCACCCTCTCCTGGTCCCTCTCGCGCTCTCCGGGCGGCCGGGCCTCCCGGCGGGTGACCCGCTTCCTGAACGGGCTGCGGCCGGGCTCCACGGCCCCCGGAGCCCGCGCCGCGGGGCCGGGAGCGGGTGGCTCCGTCGAGCGCGGCGGAGCCACCGCCGAGGCGCCGACCGGTGCCACTCGGCGCAAGCGGCGGGGCCCGGCCCGCTGCCGGGTGTGCGGCAGGACCCTCACGGACGCCGGCGAGATGAAGCTGATGCGCTGCGAGGAGTGCCCCTCCGACATGGACGAGGGGCTGTACGAGCGGCTGCGGGACTGGCGCGCAGGTCAGGCCCGGCGGATCGGTCAGCCCGCGTACTGCGTGTTCACCGACAAGACGCTGATGGCGATCGCGGAGGCCGTGCCCGGCAGCGCGGGAGAGCTGACCGGTATCCCGGGCGTCGGGATCCGCAAGCTGGATCGCTTCGGAGCCGATGTGCTGGCCATCTGCGCAGGTGAGGAAGGTGTGGGCGAGGACGGCGACGACTGAGCCAAACTCGTCGAAAAAATAGTTTGCGCCCGCGCGGGGAATCCCCATAGGTTCTTAACCACGGAACGGCGGGCTTCTCCGAAGCCCGGTCCCCGTGCTCTACTTGTTAAGCAGTACATGTCCACACATACGTGTGACAGATCTTCGGACCTGTCCTTGAGACGCCGAGAGGAGGCGATTCCAGTGATCAGCATCGACTTCAGCTTCATCAGCACCGTCAAAATGACCGATCGTCCGGTCGCTTCCGCCTGCTCGCTCGGCCTCTCCCGCACCGAACTCATCGCCAGTGGTCTGTCCGGCGCCTCCGCCGCCAAGCCCGCCGGTCTCTCGGGTCTGCCGACCCGTGAGCGGTCCGTCGTGGTCCGCGATGAGCGACCGGCCAAGGCACTGGAAGCAGGAGTAGCAGCGGCAGCAGGCAATGCCTATGCCTTTGCGGCGACCGGTGCCGAAACGAAGCAGCAGACGCATCACCTGATGTGGGCCTTCCGTGGGCTCGAACCCTGGAGTGATCCAGCCTGATCGACGATCAGGCCGGCGCCTTCAGGGCCGCGGAACCCCACCCGGGATCCGCGGCCCTTCTGTTTGTCCCGAACGGGACAGCCGGAGCGAAGGGGCCTCGGGACACGCACCACCCGGTACCAGCCGACAACTGGCCGACCAGGCCGGACCGACCAGACGAGGAACGAAACCCGTGCAACTCGAAGCGCACGCCCCGTCCGTACCGCCTTCCGAATCGATCTCCCCGCCCGTCCCCACGGAGGACTCCACCTTGACCCCGCTGACCGCGCTCACCGCGCTCGACGACGCCATCGAGAACCTCGGCGTACCCGTTCCCTGCCGTGCCTACGACCCGGAGGTCTTCTTCGCCGAGTCCCCGGCCGACGTCGAGTACGCCAAGGCGCTCTGCGGCACCTGCCCGCTGATCGAGGCCTGCCTCGCCGGCGCGAAGGAGCGGCGTGAGCCGTGGGGTGTCTGGGGTGGCGAACTCTTCGTCCAGGGGGTCGTCGTGGCGCGCAAGCGGCCGCGTGGCCGTCCGCGCAAGAACCCGGTCACGGCATGAACGCCGCCGGAACGATCGACCGTCCCTTCACGCACGATCCCCAGAAGCAGGCCCCGATGACCTCTTCCCTGAGCGAGCCGTCCGGCTCCGCCACCCCCGTTGTTTCCACCATGGGCGCGAACGACTCGCGTCAGAACAGGACCCGCGAGATGCAACTCATCCCAGAAGCCCTGGCTCGCGCGCATATGAACGAGCGCCTGCGCGAGGCCAACGCGGAACGCCGGGCCGTGCGCCTGGTCGCCGCGAGGCGCATGCAGCGCCGTGCCGAGCGCGTGTCCATGCGCGCGCGCCGCGCGCTGGCCATGGCCGTCATGCAGTAACACGGCCTCACCAGGCCATGGGCGTCAGCCACCACCCACGCACCGCGGGGGCCGGTCCCTCGGGACCGGCCCCCGCGGTGCGTTGTCCTGCGCCGGTATGCCCGGCGGGGTAGTCGTCGTGCGCCGAGCAGACTCGACCTCCACCCGGCCCGCTGATGACACGCGCGAGGCCGCTCAGGCCCCCGCGTCCACCGCCGCCCCGGCGGCCCCGGCGGCCTTGGCCGTCTTCACCTCGTCGACAGCATCCGCGCCAGGCGCGCCCTCCGCCGCATCCGCTGCCTCCTGCTCCGGCAGGAACCCGGGCAGCCACTCCTCCAACTCGTCCCTGAGCCGTACCGCCGCGTCGAGCTGGCAGAGCACCCCGATCGTGCTCAGCGTGACGCGGTGGATCAGCAGATACGACGGCGGCAGATTGAGCTGCTTGCCCAACTGGTGGGCGGGCGACCGCGGATCGGCGATCCTCGCCGCCTGCGTACGGATCCAGCTGCGGGTGAAGGCGAACTCCTCCACCGCGGCCGGCTCGATGATCGGCAGCAGATACTCCAGCACGGCGTCCGGGGCGAGATCGATGGACTCCTTGACGAACCCCTCCTCGCGCAGCCGGTCGTACACCGCCTCGGCGTCGCCCGCCAACGCCAGCCGCAGCGCCTCACCTATGATGTCGGGCAGCCCGCCCGGGAGCCGGTCCACCGTCCCGAAGTCCAGCACCCCCAGCCGGTACGCGCCCTCCCGATTCCCGTCCGGTGCCTCCCCGCCCTCCGCGGGCGGCAGCAGCCGGAAGTTCCCGGGATGCGGGTCCGCGTGCAGCAGCCCCGTGCGCGCCGGCCCCGAGAAGAGGAACCGCGCCAGGAGCTGCCCCGCCCGGTCCTGCTGCTCGGGTGTGCCGTCCGCGATCACCTCCGACAGCGGAACCCCGTCGATCCACTCGCTCACCAGCACCTGCTCGCCCTGGTGCACCACCTCGGGCACGACCACGTCCGGATCGTCCGCGAACTCCGCCGCGTGCGCCCGCTGGGCCTCCGCCTCCAGCGCGTAGTCCAGCTCCTCGGAGACCCGGTCACGCAACTCGGCGATCAGCGGCTTGATGTCCATCCCCGGGATCAGCGGCCCCAGCAGCACCGCGAACCGACTGAGCTGCGTCAGATCGGAGAGCAGCGCCTCCCCGGCCCCCGGATACTGCAGCTTCACCGCGACCTGGCGTCCGTCGTGCCACACCGCCCGGTGCACCTGGCCGATCGACGCGGCGGCCGAGGGCTTCTCCTCGAACTCCAGGAACAGGTCACGCCACTCCTCGCCCAGCCGCTCCGCCAGCACCGCGTGCACCGTGCGCGTGGGCATCGGCGGCGCCGCCTCCTGGAGCTTGGTGAGCGCCGCCCGGTAGGGCCCGGCGATCTCCTCGGGCAGCGCCGACTCGAAGACCGACAGGGCCTGCCCGAACTTCATCGCGCCGCCCTTCAGCTCCCCGAGCACCTTGAAGAGCTGGTCCGCCGTGCGCTGTTGGAGCTCCCGGGTGACGATCTCGGCCGACTTGCCGCCGATCCGTTTGCCCAGCCCCCATGTGGCCCGGCCCGCGAAGCCCAGTGGCAGCGTGGCCAGCTTCGCGGTGCGGGTGACCGCCTTCCGGGGAAGATCAGACATGAAGCCCCTCCTAATCCCAGACAGCCGCGCCGCGTACGGCGGTTACCCGGCCATTGTGTCGTGTGGCGCGCCCGTCCCGGCGACGCGCTCCCCCCTTCGCGGTCCGGCCGCCCCGCACGGGCAGTCCTGATGAGGGGTGATCCGCTCCGGACGCCAGTCCAGCAGCGGCAGTGCCGCCTCCCATCGTGCACCCGTACTCGCCGGAAGCTCCCCGTCGAGGAACGAAAGAGCATGAGCCGCCGTCAGCCCGGCCACGGTGGTGGCGAGCGCCAGATCGCACGCCGGAACGGCGCGCGCCCCGCGCCCGGAACGCCACTGGGCCAGCATTCTCGGCCACCCCGCGTCGTGATCGGCCCGGACCCGCGCGAGGCACCCCGCGCACGCCGTCCCGCCGGGCAGCACCAGCGGCCCCACCAGCCCCGTGGCCTCGATCACCCCGGCGTAGAGGTGCGGCGTGCCCGTGGCCATCCAGGGCTCGGCCGTCACCGCATCGGGTGCGTACGCCGCGAGCCCGTCCCGCGGCGCGACGATCACCAGGGAGAGCGGCGGCTCTCCCACCGCGGACCCCCGCGACTCCCCGGCTCCCGGTGGCTTGCCGGGCGCGGACCGCCGGACGAGCTGCCGGGCCGCCAGGTCCCTCCGCTCGCCCACCGAGTGGTCCGGCAGCCCGCCGGGCGCCACGTCCCCCGCCGTCGCACACCCGCCGTCCAGCACATCGACGCGCCCCACCCCCGAAGCCGCCAGGACCGCGGCGACGGCGGCGCCGACCCGGCCCGCACCTCTGACCTGCACCCGCGCGAGCCGCCGTACGGCCAGCTTCCGCGCCGCGGCGCCCGGCTCCGGATGCAGGACGGAGAGCGACGCCAGATCGGGCCGCAGCCGCTCGACCTCCCCCGTCCTGCCGCGCAGCGCGTCGGCCGCCGGACCGCCCGCTCCCGGGTCGTCGAGCACCCCCGCCGCGGTGAGCCGCCGTACCAGCGCCTCGACCAGTCCGTCCGGCAGCCCCATCGCGCGGGCCTCCTCCCGCAGCAGCGGCAGCCCGCGCGTCCCGTCCAGCAGTTCCAGAAAACTGCCCGTGGCCGTGTCGACCGGGCCCATCACCACCGCGTGCGCGGGCGTCACCCCGAACTGCACCGTCTGCCGGTCCCGCCAGGCGCGCCGCAGCGCGGGCTTCATCATCGGATGCATGTCGGCCTCCCCGTTCCCGCTGATCCGTGTCCGCGTTCGTGATCTCAGCGTGCAGGACGGCGGCCGGCGGTGCCGAAAGTTATCCACAGCCCCGGGTATTAGTCGTTCGAATGGTGTGCTTCTCGCGGGGAAGAAGGGGATCCGGCGCGGCAATCACGGGGATCAGGGGGGAACCCTCCAGGGGGCGGGACTTCCGCCACACCGAGCGGGTAACGTCGGGGCGTGCCCGCCGACCCTTCCGTCAGTCGCCCGCTCCGTGGCTCGGGGACGAGCGCTGTCGAGGTCCGCAGAAGCGCCCGCCGCAGCAGAACGGTCTCGGCGTACCGCGAGGGCGACCGCACGATCGTGCTCATCCCCGCCCGGATGTCGGAGGCGGAGGAGCGCCGCTGGGTCTCGGTCATGCTCGACAAGCTCGCCGCCCAGGAGAGCAGACGGGTCCTCGGCGACAGCGCGCTGACCGAGCGGGCCGAGCGGCTCTCCGCGCAGTATTTCGACGGGAGGGTGCGGCCCGCCTCCGTCCGGTGGGTCACCAACCAGAACACCCGCTGGGGCTCCTGCACCCCCGCCGAGGGAAGCATCCGGCTCTCGCACCGGCTCCAGGGCATGCCGGAATACGTCGTCGACTACGTCCTCGTCCACGAACTGGCCCATCTGCTGGTGCCGGGGCACGGCCCGCGCTTCTGGCGGCTACTGGAGGCGTACCCGCGTACCGAACGGGCCCGCGGCTATCTCGAAGGCGTGGTCGCGGCCGAACGGCTCCCGCATCTGCCCCTCGCGCGCGGCGGGAACGGAGCGGACGGCGAGGACACCGGCGGTGATGTCATGGACGACGGCGATGTCACAGACGACGCCGATGTCATGGACGACGCCGATGTCACCGACGGCGCCGGTGACACGCCGAAGCGGGCCACGCGGTCGTAGCGGGGGATGGCGAAGCCCGTGCGTGAGCGCCGGCTCCGTCCGGAAGAGCACCTTCCGCGCGGGTCGGGTCGCTGACCGCCGCCGGGGAAGCGCCCGTTCACCGTTCCTGTCCCGAGTCTGTACCGGCTTGGCCGATTGTCCGAGGCAGCCGTTAGCCTGGCGCGACGCATTGACATTCGGGATGGGGGACGGTCGTTACGTATGGCACGGGAATTCCAGCGTGGCCACAAGGCCAAGATCAGTGATCTCACGGCGGGGACGGATCTGTACGTGGGGGTGCAGATCGCGGGTCCGGGACTGACCTTCGACATCAGCTGTTTCGGGCTCGACGCCGACGAACAGCTCTCGGACGACCGGTACTTCATCTTCTTCAACCAGCCGAAGTCCCCCGAGGAATCGATCCAGTTGCTCGGCCCGCAGGCCGGCGACACGGAATCCTTCCGGGTCACGCTGGACCGTGTCCCGGCCGCCGTCCAGAAGCTGTCGTTCACCGCCACGATCGACGGCGCGGGACAGATGTCGCAGGTCGGCCCCGGATACATCCGGATCGTCGCGGGCGGCGAGGAAGTCGTCCGATACGCCTTCACCGGCTCGGAGTTCACCACCGAGCGCGCCGTCATGCTCGGCGACTTCTACCTCAAGGACGTCTGGCGGTTCGCCGCCGTCGGCCAGGGGTTCGACGGCGGACTCGACGCGCTTCTGAAGAACTTCGGCGGCGAGGTCGCCGAGGAGGAGCCCGCCGCCCCGCCGCCGGCCGCCGACGGCCCGGTCCCGGGCTTCGCCCCGCCCGCCGGGCCCGCCGCGCCCGCACCGTCCTTCGGCGCCCCCGTCGCGCCACCGGCCCCGGCCCCGGCGCCGCAGCCCGTGCACGCCGCGCAGACCATCGTGGCACCGATGACCCCGCCGGGCGGCACCGTACCGCCGCCGCCCGCGCCGTCCCCGTACGGCCAGCCGCCCCCGCCCCCGCAGCAGCCCCAGTTCGGCCAGGTGCCCGGCCAGGCCCCGGGACAGTTCGGCCAGGTCCCGGGACAGCTTCCCGGCACCCAGCCGCCCGCCGCGCCGTCCCCGTACGGAATGCCCGCCCCCTTCGGCCAGCAGCCGCCCGGCGCCCCCCAGGGCATCCCGCAGGGTGTCCCCGCGGGCGGCGCCGGTCTCGCCGCGGCTCTCCAGCCGTACAAGGAGGCGCCCACCGGACAGCGCTGGACCTCGCAGAACGGCCAGCTCGTCCGGGTCGACCTCGGTGAGGACGGCAGCCCCGTGCTCGCCCGGCAGGGCAGCATGGTCATGTACCAGGGCAAGGTCGACTTCGGCTACAAGGGCGCCGGTTTCGTCGGCCGTGTCGTCGGCAACGCCACCGGCCAGGAGATGCAGCTCATGCGCTGCACCGGACGCGGCCAGGTCTTCCTCGCGGAGGAGGGCGCGCACCTCCACCCCGTCGAACTCCAGGGCGACGGCATCTGCGTCTCTGCGGAGAACGTCCTCGCCTTCGACGAGAGCCTCCAGTACGAGGTCCGCCGCATCGAGGGCCACGGCATCCCCGGCGGCGCCCTGTTCACCATGCAGTTCCAGGGCACCGGCACCGTCGTCGTGAAGACCCACGGCACCCCGGTGGTGCTGCCCGTCACGCCCACGACCTTCGCCGACAGCAACGCCGTCGTCGCCTGGTCCTCGGCCGCGCAGGTGATCATCTCCAGCCAGGTCAGGCTGCGCCGCAACGCCTACCCAGGCCACAGCGGCGAGACCGTGAACCTCCAGTTCCGCGGAGCGCCCGGCAATTTCATCGTCGTCCAGCCGTACGAGGTCTGAGGGAGCCCGGATCATGAACCAGCAACTCGCGGGCTTCGCCCCGACCCCCGTCGCGGCCCGGATGGAGAATCACGGCCGCTCCATGCTCAAGGTCGCCATGGCCTCCGGACACGACCTCTACGCCCGCACCGGCTCGATGGTCGCCTACGAGGGCTTCGTCCAGTACGAGCCGAACCCGCCCGCAGTCCGCCAGATCGCCTCGCAGTGGGTCACCGGCGAGACCACGCCCGTGATGAAGTGCGCGGGTGACGGTCTGCTCTATCTCGCCGACTACGGCGCGGACGTCGTCGTCATCAACCTCGACAACGACGCGCTCTCCGTCAACGGTTCCAACCTGCTCGCTTTCGACGCCCACCTCCAGTGGGGCGTCGAACGCGTCAAGGGGCTGGCCAAGTTCACCGGCCAGGGACTGTGGAACGTACAGATCTCCGGGACGGGCTGGGTCGCCCTGACCTCGCGCGGCACCCCGGTCGTCGTCGACTGCGGACGCGGCGAGGACGAGACCTACGTCGACCCCGACGCGCTCGTCGCCTGGTCACCCGCGCTCAAGGTGAAGGGCAAGCGCAGCTTCACGGTGTCCTCGCTGATCGGGCGGGGCAGCGGAGAGGCCTACCAGATGGCCTTCTCGGGCCAGGGCATCGTCGTCGTACAGCCCAGCGAGGACAGCACGGACCGCCTGCGGGTCCGGGGCTGAGGGGAGCGAGGAACCCATGCAGAGTCCGCTTTTCGCCTACACGGAACAGCAGTCCCAGGACCGCTACGCCGTCCAGAACCCGCAGCTTCTGCGGGTCGCGCTCACCGGCCACGACGATGTCCTCGCCCGCAAGGGCGCGATGGTCGCGTACCAGGGGCTCATCGAGTTCGACGGTGAGTACGAGTCGCACGGACAGCGCCAGACGCGCGCGGTCACCGGCGAGGGCCTGGACCTGATGCGCTGCTCCGGGCAGGGCACGGTGTACTTCGCCAACCTCGCCCAGTACATCCATGTGGTGGATGTCGACCACGACGGGATCACCGTGGACGGCGCCTATGTGCTGGCGCTCGACTCCACGCTGCACAGCGAGGTCGTCGCCGTGGACAGCGAGTACGGGATCTCCGGATCCGGCAAGTACCAGCTCAACATCTCCGGGCGGGGCAAGGTCGCCCTGATGACCTCGGGACAGCCGCTGATGATGGAGGTCACGCCCGACAAGTACGTCAACGCCGACGCCGACGCGGTCGTCGCCTGGTCCTCCGCCCTGCGGGTGCAGATGCAGGCACAGACGCACTCCTCGGGCATACGGCGGCGGCGCGGCTCCACCGGCGAGGGCTGGGAGCTCAGCTTCCTGGGCGAGGGGTTCGCGCTCGTCCAGCCCAGCGAGGTCATGCCGCCGCAGCACGCGGAGATCGGCCAGGGGCTGGCCGCGCAGTACGGCGTCGGGGGGAACGGCGCGTACGGGCAGAACCAGGCCAACGACTGGAGCAGGTGATCCCGAGAGGGGCGGGCCCGTGTGGGACACCGTTGGCGTGTCCGTGTGGGACCCGCCCCTCACCGGATCGGGTCAGGCGCCCAGGACCGCGCGCGTACGCTCCAGCAGCCGGACGACCGAACCGTCGGCCACCCCCGCCACCTCGTCGTACGCGAACCAGCGCAGGTCCAGGGATTCCTCGCTGATCGACTCGACGGCCCCCGGCCGGGTCAGCGCCGCGTACTGGACATCGAGATGCCAGTGACAGGGCGCCGGAATCGGGTGCCGGTCGAGCTGTACGGGGCCGCCCGCCAGGGGAGTCAGCTCCAGGATCCCGGACTCCTCCCTGGCCTCCCGCAGCGCCGCGCGCTCCAGCGTCGTGTCGCCGGGCTCGCAGTGGCCGCCCATCTGGAGCCACATGCCGAGCTTCTTGTGCAGGGTCAGCAGGACGCGGCCGCGCTCCGGGTCGACGACCAGCGCGCTCGCCGTCAGGTGCCCGGCCTCGCACGCCTTCCACATCCCGTCCGGACGGGCCGCGAGATGGTCCAGATAGAGGCCGCTCAGCTCGCGCTGCGCGGGGTCGGACCCCTCGGACCCCGCGTACGCCTTCAGGACGAGGACCGCGTTGTCGTGCAGGCTCACTTGTCGGTGTCGTCCTTGGTGCCGGTGCCGCCCTTGGCTTCGCTGTCGTCCTTGGCGTCCTTGGCGTCCTTCTGGAGGTTCGGCCCGTTGCCGGCCGCCTCGCCGAGCATCTTGTCCAGCTCGGAGAAGTCGAGCTGCTCGTGGTGGACAAAGCCGTCCGGGTCGTCCAGGTCGGAAGCGGTCGGCAGCATGTCCGGGTGCTCCCAGAGCCGGTCGCGCCCGTCGACACCCCGCGCGTCGGTGAGCGAGGCCCACAGCCGGGAGGCGTCCCGCAGCCTGCGGGGCCGGAGCTGGAGCCCGATGAGCGTGGCGAACGTCTGCTCGGCCGGACCGCCCGAGGCCCGGCGCCGGCGCAGCGTCTCGCGCAGCGCGCCCGCCGCCGTCAGCCGGTCCTTCGCGGCCTCGTGGACCACCGCGTCCACCCACCCCTCGACCAGCGCCAGCGCCGTTTCGAGCCGGGCGAGCGCGGCCTTCTGCTCCGCCGTGTCCTCCGGCTGGAACATGCCCTGCTGGAGTGCTTCCTGGATCTCCTCGGGGTGGCTGGGGTCGAACTGGCCGACCACGTCCTCCAGCTTGGAGGTGTCGACCTTGATCCCGCGGGCATAGCCCTCGACCGCGCCGAACATGTGGGACCGCAGCCACGGCACATGGGCGAAGAGCCGCTGGTGGGCGGCCTCGCGCAGCGCCAGATAGAGCCTGATCTCGTCCTTGGGCACGCCGAGGTCCTTGCTGAACGCCTCGATGTTCAGCGGAAGCAGCGCGGCCCGGCCCGCCGGGCCCAGCGGCAGTCCGATGTCGGTCGAGCCGACGACCTCACCGGCCAGCACGCCCACGGCCTGCCCGATCTGCTGGCCGAACATGGCGCCGCCCATAGAGCGCATCATGCCGATCAGCGGACCGGCCACCGACTGCATCTCCTGGGGCAGCACCTCGCCCATGGCCGTGCCCACCCGCTCCGCCACGGGGTCGACGAGCTGCTGCCATGCGGGCAGCGTCGCCTCGACCCACTCGGCGCGGCTCCATGCGACGGAGGCGTTGGCACCGGAGGGCAGTGAGGTCACGCCGTCCAGCCAGATGTCCGCGAGCCGCACCGCCTCGTCCACCTGCGCGCGCTCCGAGGGGCCGACGCTCGCGTCCTTCGTGCCGTCCGGGGTGCCCTGGGCGACGGTCTGGCGGGCGATCTGCTTGGCCATGTCCCAGTTCACGGGACCGCCCTCGTAGCTCAGCATCTGGCCGAGCTGCTGGAACGCGGCCCCCAGGTCGTTGGGGTTCAGCGAACCGAACATCGCGGCGAACGGATTGTCCGCGCCGCCCGGGCCGCCGCCACCGGGCATCCCGAATCCTGCGAAGGGGTTGCCCTGGCCGCCTTGGCCACCGGAACCCTGACCACCTCCGGCAGGGTCCTTCTTCTTGCCGTCGCCGTCCTCCGGCTCCTCCGGCGGAAGGCCGAATCCGAATGGTGTGTCACTCACGGGGTTCCTCGGCTCGTAGGGCCACCGGCTTCCTGCCGGCGGCGGCTGCCCGACTGCACCTCCCAGCCTAAGCGGCACAGCGGGTGCGGGGGCGGTGCCGCGGGTCGGAACGGGACCGACACCCCGGTGGCTTCCGGGCTCGGTGCTCCGTCGGCCGGTGGCCTGCGGCAGGATGGACGTCTCCTGGTACGTACGCGTCATTCGCGTACGTATTGAAGACAACCGCTGGAGACGCCCGGTGAGTTCCCCAGATCCGCAGGTTCGCGCAGCGCGAAACCGCTCAACCCCGACCTCGTCCCGCGGCCCCGTTGTCGCGGTCACCGGCGCCGCCTCAGGCGTCGGTGACCTGCTCACCCGGCGCCTGGCGGCGTCCGAGGAGATCAAGCAGGTCATCGCCATCGACGAGCGCCGTGGGGAGGTCTCCGAGGCACAGTGGCACATCCTCGACGTCCGCGACCCGGCCATCGCGGAGAAGCTGCGCGGGGCGGACGTCGTGGTGCACCTCGCGCTCGACCTCGACCTGGAGACCGACGCCGCCGCCCGTACGGCGTACAACGTGCGCGGCACCCAGACCGTGCTGACGGCCGCCGCGGCGGCCGGGGTGCACCGTGTCGTGCTCTGCACCTCGGCCATGGTCTACGGCGCGCTGCCCGACAACGACATCCCGCTCTCCGAGGACGCCGAGCTGCGGGCGACCGCCGAGGCCACGGGCGTCGGCGACCTGCTGGAGATCGAACGCCTGGGCCGCCGCGCGCCCCGCGCGCACCCCGGCCTGAATGTGACGGTCGTACGGCCCGCCGTCCTCGTCGGCGGTACGGACACGGCGCTCACCCGCTACTTCGAGTCGCCCCGGCTGCTCGTCGTCGCCGGATCCCGCCCGACCTGGCAGTTCTGCCATGTCGAGGACCTGGTGAGCGCGCTGGAGTACGCCGCGCTCGAAAAGGCCGACGGGGAGTTCGCGGTCGGCTGCGACGGCTGGCTGGAACAGGAGGAGGTCGAGGAGCTGAGCGGCATCCGCCGCATGGAGCTGCCCTCGGCGGTCGCCCTGGGCGCCGCGGCCCGGCTGCACCGGATCGGCCTCACGCCCTCCCCGGCCGGCGATCTCGCGTACACGATGCACCCCTGGGTGGTCAGTGTGAGCCGGCTGCACGACGCGGGGTGGCGGCCGCGCTGGACCAACGAGGAGGTGCTCGCCGCCCTCCTCGAAGAGGTCGAGGGCCGCCACACCGTCGCCGGCCGCCGCCTGGGCCGCAAGGACGCCACCGCGGCGGGCGCGGCGGGGGCGACCGTCGCACTGCTCGGTACGGCCGCGCTGGTACGGCGGGCCCGCAAGGCGCGGCGCCGGATCTGAGCCCACCGCGCGGGCGGCCCGCCCCGGGGGAACGGCTGTTCCACGGAACCGGTGCGGTACGGCACGATGGCCCCATGGCGAGTACGCGTTCCCACCCGGGCGAGCAGGCGGCGCAGGACCCCATCCGGCTGCTCGCGATCCGTGAAACCCCCCTTACCGTCGACGAGGTCTTCCGCGCGGTGGGGGACGACGCGGCGGGCGGCACGGCGCTCTTCGTGGGCACGGTGCGCAACCACGACGGCGGCGCGGACGTCGACTCCCTCGGCTACTCCTGCCACCCGTCAGCGGAGGCGGAGCTGCGGCGGGTCGCGGAGAAGATCGTCGCCGGTCATCCGGTGCGCGCGCTGGCCGCCGTCCACCGTGTGGGTGATCTGGAGGTCGGGGATCTGGCGGTCGTCGTCGCGGTCTCCTGCCCGCACCGGGCGGAGGCGTTCGAGGCGTGCCGGAAGCTGATCGACGACCTCAAGCACGAGGTGCCGATCTGGAAGCACCAGAAGTTCTCGGACGGCACAGAGGAATGGGTGGGCGCGTAGCGCCTCGTTGTAGGGGCCGTGGTCGGGCGACGGGTGGGCGGGTGGGCGCGTAGCGCCTCGTTGAGGGGTGGTGGTCGGGCGACGGGTGGGCGCGTAGCGCCCCCGCCCCCGCCCCGCCCACTCGATTTGCGTAACCGCCTCCCGGCCAGCAGCGTTGGTGCTGCAGATGATTAATCTGCTGATCGGTCAGTTCGCAGACACTCATTCGGTCGGGAGGTCGGTATGGCCGTACTTGCCTGGTTGTTGATCCCGCTGTTCGCTGTCATTGGCGCGGCGATATGGGGAAGCTGGGTCTCCAGGGACCGCACGATAGGGGACATAGCCGAGCTGAACGGCTACGCCCGGTTCCGTGACGCGATGGAGAAGGCGGAGACCAGCTCCGATCCGGTCTGATCCGTCGGCCCGCGGGCCGATCGGTCCGGGGTCATGCCCCCTGTGACCTCGTACGGACCGGCCCCGGGGGTGCACTGACAGAGCCTTCCCGTACTGTCGTTCCATGCCACGCCGCACCGCGACGATGCTCGCTTCCACCCTCGTCCTCATCGCGCTGCTCTGCGCGGGTGTGCTCATCAAGGTCCCGTATTCGGAGATGAGCCCCGGACCGACGGTGAACACGCTGGGTGAGGCCGGTGGTGAGCCCGTGCTCCAGGTCTCCGGTCGCAAGACATACCCGACGTCGGGCCATCTCAATATGACGACGGTCAGGGTCACCGGCGCGGACTACAACATGAACATCGTCGAGGCGGTCTACGGCTGGCTGGCCCACGACAGCGTCGTGGTGCCGCACGACACCCTGTATCCGGACGGCAAGACGGAAGAGCAGTCCACGCAGGAGAACGCCGAGGAGTTCAGCCAGTCCCAGGAGAGTGCCAAGGTCGCCGCCTTGGGCGAGCTGGGCATCCCGGTCTCCTCCCGCACGATCGTCTCCTCGGTGGTCAAGGACAGCCCCTCCGAGGGCACCCTGCACGCCGGAGACGTGATCAAGGCCGTGGACGGCACGGAGGTCAAGGCCCCCGAGGACGTCGCGAAGCTCGTCACGAAGCACAAGCCGGGCGAGGACGTCGTCTTCACCATCGTTCCCGCCAAGGAGGCGGAGGCGGCGGAGAAGTCCGGCAAGGAGCCGACGGCCACCGAGAAGGTCACGGTCACCACCCGGAAGTCCGACGAGGGCGACCGGGCGATCGTCGGCATCCAGGCGGGGACCGATCACACGTTCCCGTTCACCGTGGACATCAAGCTGGCCGACGTGGGCGGTCCGAGCGCCGGGCTGATGTTCTCCCTCGGCATCGTCGACAAGCTCACCCCCGGCTCGCTGACCGGCGGCAAGTTCGTCGCGGGGACGGGCACGATCGACGACAAGGGAGTGGTCGGCCCGATCGGCGGCATCGAGATGAAGCTCGTCGGCGCGCGGAACGCGGGGGCGCGCTACTTCCTCACGCCCGACGACAACTGCGCCGCCGCGGCCTCCGACATCCCCGACGGCCTCACCCTGGTCCGGGTGAAGACGATCGAGGACGCGACGGCGTCGCTGGAGAAGATCCGCACCGGGGACGCGGCCGGCCTGCCGAGCTGTTCGGCAAGCTGACCGGCCACGTCCCCGGAAGGGCCGTTACGACTCGAAGGTGGCCGACAGCGCCTCCGCCAGCCCCGGGACCAGCCCGGAGCCCGTGAGGACCTCGTTCGGGGAGTCCTTCTCGCGCAGCCGCAGCGCGGACTCCCGGGCGCCGTCCCGCAGCACCGCCACGGTCATCCGGACCTCCTGGCGCTCCGGGTGGGAGGCGACCCACGCGGCGAGCGCCGTTTCGTCCAGATTGTCCGGTACGGATGCTTCTGCCGACGGCGGAAGCATCAGTCGCTCCACGGTCATCGCGCACCCCGCCACCGCGTCGGGCCACGCGATGGTGCCGAGGAACTCGTCCAGCGGGGTGCCCGCCGGGATCTCGTCCTGCTCGACGGGGGTGAGGGGGGCGGCGGGGGCGCCGTCCTCGTCGAGCCCCAACTGGGCGGCGAGCGAGGGTTCGTCGGCGCGCAGCCGTGCGGTGTCGACCAGCGCGAAGAGCCGGGCGGGCTGATCCCAGCCGAGCGTGGAGGCGTACTCGTCGATTTCGAGCACGGCGCGGGTCAGAGGGCCGGCGGCCATGGGCGTACCTGAAGGAGAAACAGTGGACATGGTCAATATCCTGCCTCCTTCGGACCCGGGTGCGGGAACTAGGTAAAGCCTCAGTAAGTTGAACCAGCAGAACCCTACGAATTCACACGACCGCGAACTTTGAGGTGCGCACGTTGGCTTTCCAGATGCCGGACCGCGGCGGAGGCCCGACCGGGCCACGGATCAGAGTGGGCCGGCCCTCCCGTCGGGCCCGGACCCTGCTCATGACTTTGGGCGTGCTGGCCGTGCTGGCCATGCTCTTCGTCATGTTCGCGGGGTTCTGGACCGACTGGCTCTGGTACCGCTCGGTGAAGTATTCATCGGTTTTCACCACCACCCTCTGGACCAAGATCGGTCTTTTCGCGGTCTTCGGGCTGCTGATGGCCTTCGCGGTGGGGCTGAACATCTGGCTGGCGCACCGGCTGCGGCCGCCGCTCAGCGCGATGTCCATGGAGCAGCAGAACCTCGACCGGTACCGGATGGGCATCGCCCCGTTCAAGAAGTGGGTGCTCCTCGGGATCACCGCGCTGGTCGGGCTGATCGCCGGAGCCTCCGCCGCCGGTCAGTGGCGTACGTGGCTGATGTGGATCAACGGGGTGCCGTTCGGGCAGAAGGACCCGCAGTTCAAGCTGGACGTGGCGTTCTACGCCTTCGACCTGCCCTGGTACCGCTTCCTGCTGGCGTTCGGCTTCGCGACGACCGTGCTGTCGTTGATCGCCGCCGCGCTCACCCACTACCTGTACGGCGGGCTGCGGATCACCAGCCCCGGCGCGCGGGCGACCGCCGCGGCCACCGGGCATCTCTCGGTGCTGCTCGGCGTCTTCGTCTCGCTGAAGGCCGTCGCGTACTGGCTCGACCGGTACGGCCTGGCGGTGAAGTCCAGCGACTTCAAGGCGACGGGCAACTGGACCGGCCTGCGGTTCACGGACGCGAACGCGTTCCTGCCCGCCAAGACGATCCTCTTCTGCATCGCGGTCATCTGCGCCCTGCTGTTCTTCGCGACGCTCTGGCGCCGTACGTGGCAGCTCCCGGTGATCGGCTTCGGCCTGATGGTGCTCTCGGCGATCCTGATCGGCGGCCTCTACCCGGGGATCGTCCAGAAGTTCCAGGTTGAGCCGAACGAGCAGGCCAAGGAAGCCCCGTACATCAAGAAGAACATCGACGCCACGCGCCAGGCGTACGGCATCGATGCCGCCGATGTGCAGGACTACGGGGGCAAGGGAGACCCGGACAAGAAGGCCGAGCAGCGCCAGGCGGCCGACACGGCGGCCAGCTACCGGCTGGTCGACCCGAATGTGGTCTCGCCCGCGTTCCAGCAGCTTCAGCAGGAGCGTAAGTACTACCAGTTCCCCTCCACGCTCGACGTCGACCGGTACCCCGGTCCCGACGGCAAGCCGCAGGACACGGTGGTCGGTCTGCGCGAGCTGAACATCACCGGTATCCCGAAGCGCAACTGGATCAACGATCACTTCACGTACACCCACGGGTACGGACTGATCGCCTCCAAGGGCACGAACACGGTGACGGACGACAACGAGGGCACGATCGGCGCCCCCGACTTCACCGAGTCGGGCCTGCCGACCAGCGGCGAACTCCCGAAGTACGAACAGCGCGTCTACTACGGCGAGAAGACCGAGCAGTACTCGATCGTGGGCGGTCCGCAGAAGGAACTGGACTACGAGAAGAACGGCGAGCAGACCACGAGCTACAAGGGCAGGAGCGGTGTCGACCTCTCCAACCCGCTGAACCGCGCGGCGTACGCCGTGGCCTTCAGCGAGCCCCAGATGCTCTACTCCGGCGCCATCGGCGACGGCTCGCGGATCCTCTACAACCGCACGCCCAAGGAGCGCGTCGAGGCCGTCGCGCCCTGGCTGACCATCGACGGTGACGCGTACCCCGCCGTGGTCGACGGCCGGATCCAGTGGATCGTCGACGCGTACACGACGACGAACGGCTACCCGTACGCGTCCCGTACGACGCTCGGCGACACGACCGCCGACTCGCTGACCGACAGCCAGCGCGCGGTCGTCGCCCAGCAGAACCAGGTCAACTACATCCGGAACTCGGTGAAGGCGACCGTCGACGCGTACGACGGTTCGGTCAATCTGTACCAGTGGGACACCAAGGACCCGGTCCTCAAGACCTGGATGAAGGCGTTCCCCGGCACGGTGAAGCCGAAGGGCGACATCGACTCGACGCTGCTGTCGCACCTGCGCTACCCGCAGGACATGTTCAAGGTGCAGCGCGAACTGCTCACCCGCTACCACGTCACCGACCCCGCCCAGTTCTACAGCGGCAGTGACGCGTGGCAGGTGCCGGACGACCCGACCACCAAGGACAGCAACTCGGTCCCGCCGTACTACCTCAGCCTGAAGATGCCCGGCCAGGACGACCAGAAGTTCTCGCTGACCACCACCTTCACGCCCAACGGGCGCCCCAACCTGGGCGCGTTCATGGCGGTGGACGCCGATGCCACCAGCACGGACTACGGCAAGATCAGAGTGCTGAGAGTGACGTCCACGGTCCAGGGCCCGCAGCAGGTGCAGAGCGAGCTGAACGGTGTGCCGGAGGTCGCCGAGTTCGTCAGGAACCTGAGAGGCACCGACTCCGACATCGAGTACGGCAACCTCCTCACGGTGCCGCTCGACGGGGGCTTCCTCTACATCGAGCCGGTGTACGCGCGAGGCGGCAGTGCCAACTACCCGCTGCTGAAGAAGGTGGCCGTCTCCTACGGAGGCAAGCCGGTCTTCAAGGACAGCCTGCCGGAGGCGCTGAACGCGGTCTTCGGTGAGGAGAGCACGTCGCCGCCGACGACCGAGCCGCCGGGCACCACCACCCCGCCGGCCACCGGCGACCAGGCCCTCCAACTGGCCATCTCGGACGCCCAGAAGGCGTACGACGCGGGCGAGGAGGCGCTGAAGAAGCAGGACTGGACGGCGTACGGCAAGGCCCAGAAGGACCTGCAGGACGCGCTCCAGCGGGCCGCCGACGCGGAGGCCGCGGCGAAGTCGGGATCCGCCGACAAGCCGGGCGACAAGGCCGCAGACAAGGCCGCAGACAAGGCTGCTGACCAGCCCGGCGACAAGGCCGACAGCGCGGACGGCGGTGGCGATACGAGCTGACCTGGCATCACCTCCACCCCGTGGTACGGTTGGCACACAACGACGCGGGGTGGAGCAGCTCGGTAGCTCGCTGGGCTCATAACCCAGAGGTCGCAGGTTCAAATCCTGTCCCCGCTACGGCGAAGTCAAGGGCCCGGATCCTTCTAGGATCCGGGCCCTTGCCATGTGCCCGCTGCAACTGGGTTTCAGCTCGGCCCAGTTGGTCGGCAGTGGGTTTGATGTGTCTCTCTGTGGGCATGTCGACAAAACGCTGTAGTGACCTTGCGGGGCGCGGTATACCGGCTGTACGCGGCCGGCGGGTGGTGCGACGATGGAAAATATGGGGGATAGGGCAACTCTGTTGGAGACAGGGCGGTATGTGCAGCCACACGTGAACGACGCGACCGGTGGGATCGGCGCCGCCGACGGGGCCGACACCGAGGCCGAGGAGAGACACCGCCGCGCCGCCGACGCCGGGGACACCGCGTCGATGAGCGTCCTCGGCGCGCTGCTGCTGCGCCGCGGCGATCTCGACGGCGCCGAGCCGTATCTGCGGGCCGCGACCGCCGAGGGCGAGCGCGCCGCCGCGAACAACCTGGGCGTACTGCTGCACCAGCGCGGCTACGTCGACGAGGCGGCCGGCTGGTGGCGGATCGCCGCCGTCGCCGGCTCCGCCCCGGCGGCCCACGCGCTCGGCCGCCACTACCGCGAACTCGGCGACGAGCCCGCGGCCGAGTACTGGCTGCGCCAGTCCGCCGAGCAGGGCCACGCGCTGGGCGCCTACGCCCTCGCCGATCTGCTGGAGCACCGCAGCGACGTCGGGGCCGAGCGCTGGCTGCGCGCCGCCGCCGAGCAGGGGCACCGCGAGGCGGCGTACCGGCTCGCCCGCGCGCTGGAGCGCAGAGCCCGCGAGACGGCCCGCTCCGGCGCCGACGTGGTCTACCGGACCGGTCCGGTGGCCCCCGGCGCGCGAGGCCGCCGTACGGGCCAGGAGCCGCTGCTCTCCCTGGACCCCGTGACCAGCACCGACCCCCGGCTGCCCGCGTACACCGGGACACGGGGTTCCGGGGCGTGGGGGCCCGCGACGCCGGGGCCGCACGGTCCCAGGACGGGAGACCCCGGCACGTCCGGCTTCGCGACCACGGGCTCCGGCCCCGCGGCCTCCCTGGTCGGCGAGGCCGCCCAGTGGTACCGGCAGGCCGCCGCGCGCGGCCACCGCCGCGCCGCCCTGCACCTCGGCGCGATCCTGGAGCGGCGCGGCGAGCTGAAGGAGGCCGGCCGCTGGTACCTGAGCGCCGCCAAGGACGGCGAGGCGCGGGCCGCCTGCGCCCTCGGCTTCCTGCTGCGCGACGCCGGGGACGAGGAGAGCGCCGCCGTCTGGTGGCTGCGCGCCGCCCAGGACGGCGACGGGAACGCCGCCAACGCCCTCGGCGCGCTCCACGCCGCCCGGGGCGAGTCGCAGACCGCCGAGCGCTGGTACCGCGCCGCCATGGACGCGGGCGACGTCAACGGCGCGTACAACCTCGGGCTGCTCTGCGCCTCCCAGGACCGTACGGTCCAGGCCGAGCAGTGGTACCGCCGCGCCGCCTACGCGGGCCACCGCGAGGCCGCCAACGCGCTCGCCGTCCTGCTCCTCCAGGCCGACGACCCGACGGGCGCCGAGCCCTGGTTCTCCAAGGCCGCGGAGGCGGGGAGCGTGGACGCCGCGTTCAACCTCGGCATCCTGTACGCGGGCCGAGACGACGACGGCGCGGCCCTGCGCTGGTACGAACGCGCCGCCGCCGCCGGGCACACCGAGGCGGCCCTCCAGGTCGGCATCGCCTGCCTGCGCGACGGCGACGACCGCACCGCCGAGCGCCACCTGCGCTGCGCCGCCGGCGGCGGCAGCGCGGAGGCCGCCTTCCGGCTGGCCACCGTCCTCGACTCGCGCGAGCCGCCGCCGGGGCCGCCCGCGCTCGGCGAGCCGTACGGGGTGAAGAGCGAGTGCGAGCAGTGGTACGAGCGCGCCGCCGAGCAGGGCCACCGCCGCGCCCAGGTGCGCGTCGGCATGCTCGCCGCCGGCCGTGGTGACACCGCCGAGGCCGCCCGCTGGTACCGGGAGGCCGCGGAGGCCGGCAGCCGCAACGGAGCCTTCAACCTCGGGCTGCTCCTGGCCCGCGAGGGCGGCGAGCGGGAGGCCGCGCTCTGGTGGACCAGGGCCGCCCAGGCCGGACACGGCAGGGCCGCGCTGCGGCTCGCGCTGCTGGCCGCGCGCCGGGGTGAGCTGACCGAGGGGCAGCGCTGGTGCGCCCGCGCCGTCGAGCTGGGCCCGGCCGAGGTCGCGGAGCGCGCGGCCCGGCTGCGCGAGGCACTGCACCAGGAACTGACCGCGTGACCTGCGTGGACGGCCGTCGCGGGGGACGGATACGAATTTGCGCCGCTCGGCACCGTGACGTAATGTTGCATTCAACGGCGCGGGGTGGAGCAGCTCGGTAGCTCGCTGGGCTCATAACCCAGAGGTCGCAGGTTCAAATCCTGTCCCCGCTACTGAAAGTCCTGAGGCCCGGATCTCGATCACGAGATCCGGGCCTCAGGCGTGTGGGCCGCGACGCGGGGGAGGCGCCCTCCCCTGTCTCAGCCGGCCAGGACGGCCGTCTCGTGCCGGGTCGGGGCCCAGCAGCGGATGATGTCGCGTACGGAGACGATGCCGACGGGCTCGCGCTCGTCGAGCACGATCAGATGCCGGAAGCCGCCGGTCGACATGGCCGCCGCGGCCTCCTCCAGCGTCCATGCCGGTGCGGCGAAGACGACGGCGGTCGTGGTGTGGGAGCAGGCGGTCTCGACATCCGGGCTCTGGCCCGCGCCGAGCGAGTTGAGGATGTCACGTTCGGTGAGGATGCCGATGCCGCAGTGATCGGTGTCGAGGACGACGGCGGCGCCGACGTGCCGGGCCGACATCAGCCGGGCGGCCTGGCGGAGCGTATGCGTGGGGCCGATGGTCAGAACCACCGAGCTCATGGCGTCACGGACAAGCATGGGGTGGAGCCACCTCCTTGGTGAGCCGGCTTCCGGGGTCCCGCGGGGGAGCGGAGGACCTGGAGAAACGATTCACAAGTTCACAAGTGGGGGGACTCTCAGGGTGACACGGTTGCCCTGAGTCAACAAGGGGGCGGGCGGCGCGGGGGCGGGGGCGCCCGTAAAGCGGACAAACAACCCCTCGCTCGTAGCCCTAGTAGCGCTGGTTCAGGTAGCCGAGGAGTTCCTCGTGGAGGACCCCGTTCGACGCCGCGGCGTTGCCGCTGTGCGGGCCCGGACGGCCGTCGAGGCCCGTGAAGCTGCCGCCCGCCTCCTGGACGACGATCGCGGGCGCGGCCATGTCCCACAGCGACAGTTCCGGCTCCGCGCACATGTCCACCGAGCCCTCGGCGACCATCATGTAGGGCCAGAAATCGCCATAACCGCGCGTCCGCCAGCACGCCCGGGACAGATCCAGGAAACCGTCCAGCCGGCCCTGCTCCTCCCAGCCGGTCAGCGAGGAGTACGCGAACGACGCGTCCTGTACGCGCGACACGTTCGAGACACGCAGCCGCGTCGCGGACGACAGACTGCGCCCCGTGTACGCGCCGCCGCCCTTCGCGGCCCACCAGCGGCGGCCCAGCGCCGGTGCGGAGACCACGCCGACGACCGGTTCGAAACCGCCCTCACCGGCCACCATCAGCGAGATCAGCGTCGCCCAGACCGGTACCCCGCGTACATAGTTCTTGGTGCCGTCGATCGGGTCGACGACCCAGCGGCGCGGGCCCGTGCCCTCGACGCCGTACTCCTCGCCCAGGATCGCGTCGCGCGGCCTCGCCCGCTGGAGGTTGCCGCGGATCAGCTCCTCGGCCGCCTTGTCGGCCTCGCTCACCGGGGTCATGTCCGGTTTTGTCTCGACCTTCAGGTCCAGAGCCTTGAACCGGTCCATCGTCGCGGCGTCGGCGGCATCCGCCAGTACGTGGGCGAGACGCAGGTCATCGTGGTAATCGGGCATGGGCGCCACAGTATCCACCGGGGCGGTGGGGCTGCCACGGACCCCTGGGCCCGGTCGGCCGGAACCCGACGACGGTCTTGACAGTGAGCGACGGTCCGTCAACTCTGTGCGCAGAGCCGCACGGCCCCGGAGGCGACGATGCCCAGCGCGCGTGAAGCCCTGCTCAGTGCTGCCCTTTCGGCCCTCGCCGACCAGCCGTGGTCCGCGGTGCGCATGGTCGACGTGGCGGCGGCGGGCGGGGTCTCCCGGCAGACCCTGTACAACGAGTTCGGCAGCAAGGACGGCCTCGCCCGCGCCCTGGTACGGCGCGAGGCGGACCGCTATCTGCACGGAGTGGAACGGCTGCTGCGCGAACGCGCGGACGCCGCCGACCGGCTGGTGGCGGTCGCCGAGTGGACCGTGGGGGAGGCGCGCGCCCGGCCGCTGCTGCGGGCGCTGCTCACCGGCTGCTGGGGCGAGTGGCTGCCCGCCCCGCGCCCCGCACGGCCCGACGCCACCCCGTCCGGCATCCCGGCGCAGCGCCGTGCCGACGCGGGACCGCCCGCCACCACCGAGCTCGTGGCACTCGTACGGGACAGATCCGCGGCCGCGCTCGACCCCACCCGCAAGGACCACGGGCGCCCGGATCCGGGCCGTCCGGAGCACGGCCGCGGCGAGCACGGTCACGCGGGCCACACCGGACCCGTCGGCCACAGCCGGTTCACCGCGTACGGCCGTACGGAACTGCTCTACCGATGCGAACTGGCCATGCGGCTCGCGCTCGCCCATCTCGTCGCGCCCGGCGCCGAACCCGTGGGACCGCTGGTCCGCACCGCCGTCACGGCCCCGCCGTCCGCGCTGCTCAGTGCGCCGAGCCCGAGAGCTGGAGCCCGATGACACCCACGATCACCAGCGAGATGGAGATCAGTTTGAGTACGGACACGAGGTCGCCGAGGAAGACCATGCCGTAGATCGCCGTACCGGCCGCGCCGATGCCCGTCCACACCGCGTACGCCGGGCCCACGTCGAGCTTCTTCAGGGCGAGCGTCAGCAGTCCGAAGCTGCCGAGAGCGAAGGCCGCGAAGGCGATCGTCGGCCAGAGACGGGTGAATCCGTGGGAGAGCTTGAGACAGACGGCGAAACCCGTCTCCAGGATTCCCGCCACCACGACCAGCAGCCACGCCATGTCAAACGTCTCCCCACGTCAGTGACCGCCTGGCGCGTCGGGCCTTCCGGCGACCGTCTGTGACCAACTGTGACAGGGCTGTCCCTCCTGATGGTGATTATGCCCTTACCAGTCGTGGCGGTCCGCAAACACGGCCATGGCCCGGCCCGCACGGTCCCGGGCCGGCCAACACGGTCCCGGGCCGGCGACCCGGCCACGGCGCGGCGCGGCGCGGTCAGTCGCCCTCGTGCCGCTCGCGCGTGGCGAGCAGCCGCCGGAGCGAGTACAGCCGGGCCGGATCGGCGTGCCCCTCGGCCACCCACGCGTCGAGCGCGCACTCCGCCTCGTCGTGGCTGCACGCGCGCGGACACCCCTCCGTACCCGGCACCAGGTCGGGGAAGGCCAGGATGACGCGCGAGGGATCGACATGGTGCAGGCCGAAGGAGCGGATGCCGGGGGTGTCGATCACCCAGCCCTCCGCCTTGGCCAGCGGCAGCGCCAGCGCCGAGGTGGTGGTGTGCCGGCCGCGCCCCGTCACGGCGTTGACGTCACCGGTGATCCGCTGCCTGTCGTCCGGCACGAGGGCGTTGACCAGGGTCGTCTTGCCGACGCCCGAGTGGCCGACGAAGGCCGTGACCCGGCCGTCGAGGTATTCCCGTACGAGATCGGCCGCGTGACCGCTCATCAGCTCGTCGCGGCGCGTCACGACATGACGGATGCCCAGCGCCCGGTACGTCTCCAGCAGTTCGTCCGGCGGCGCGAGGTCGGACTTGGTCAGGACCAGGAGCGGTTCGAGCCCGCCGTCGAAGGCCGCGACGAGACAGCGGTCGATCAGCCGGGGGCGCGGCTCCGGGTCGGCGAGCGCCGTGACCACGGCGAGCTGGTCGGCGTTGGCGACGACCACGCGCTCGTACGGGTCGTCGTCGTCCGCCGTGCGCCGCAGCACGGAGCGGCGCTTCTCGATCCGTACGATCCGGGCGAGCGTGTCCTTCTTGCCGGACAGGTCCCCGACGAGAAAGACCTGGTCCCCCACCACGGCGGCCTTGCGGCCCAGTTCGCGCGCCTTCATCGCCACGACCACCCGGTCCTCGACGAGACAGGTCAGCCGCCCCCGGTCGACGGTCAGGACCATGCCCTCCGACGCGTCCTCGTGCTTGGGCCGGATGTTCGTACGCGGCCGGTTCCCCTTGGGGTTGGGGCGGGAGCGGATGTCGTCCTCGTCGGGGTTCTTGCCGTAGCGCCGCATGCCCTCAGGCACCCGCTCCCGCGAGCATCTCTGTCCACATCCGCGGGAAGTCGGGCAGGGTCTTGGCGGTCGTGCCGACGTTCTCGATCTCCACACCGGCCACGACGAGGCCGATGATCGAGCCCGCCGTCGCCATGCGGTGGTCGTCGTACGTGTGGAACACGCCGCCGTGCAGCGGGCGCGGGCGGATGTGCAGACCGTCCGCGGTCTCGGTGACGTCACCGCCCAGTTCGTTGATCTCCTTGGTGAGCGCGGCCAGCCGGTCCGTCTCGTGGAGCCGCAGATGGGCGACGCCGCGCAGGGTGGACGGCGAGTCGGCGAGCGCGGCGACCGCCGCGATGCCGGGTGTCAGCTCGCCGACCTCGCTCAGGTCGAGGTCGACGCCGTGGATCCGGCCCGTACCGGTGAAGGTGAGGCTGGTGCCCCCGGCCGTCTCGGTGAACTCGCAGGAGCCACCCATCGCGGTGAAGATCTCGCGCAGCGCGTCGCCCGGCTGGGTGGTCCGTACCGGCCAGTCGGGGACGGTCACCCGGCCGCCGGTGACCAGTGCGGCGGCCAGGAACGGCTGGGCGTTGGACAGATCGGGCTCGACCGTCAGGTCGCGGCCGAGGAGCGCGCTGGGGGAGACCCGCCAGACGTTCGGCTCGCCGCCCGTCTCGGGCTCGTCCACCTGCGCGCCGACCCCGCGCAGCATGTCGACGGTCATCCGGATGTGCGGCAGGGACGGCAGCCGGGAGCCCGTGTGGCGCACCTCCACGCCCTGGTTGAAGCGCGGCCCCGAGAGCAGCAGCGCCGAGACGAACTGGGAGGAGGCGGAGGCGTCGATCTCGACCGTGCCGCCGTCCAGCGCGCCGCCGCCGTGCACGGTCAGCGGGAGCGAGCCGCGGTCGTCGTCGTCGATCCGGGCGCCGAGGGCGCGCAGCGCGTCGATGACGCTGTGCAGCGGACGCTCGTACGAACGAGGGTCGCCGTCGAAGCGGACAGGCCCGTCGGCGAGGGTCGCCACGGGCGGCAGGAAGCGCATTACCGTACCGGCGTTGCCGACGTCGACCGAGGCAGGGCCGCTCAGCCCGGCGGGGATCACGCGCCACGCCTCGCCGCTGGGGCCGCCGCCGGAGCTGGACGAGACGGTCTCCTCGATGCCGACGCCCATCGCGCGCAGCGCCTCGGCCATGAGCAGCGTGTCGCGGGAGCGCAGCGGACGGCGCAGCCAGCCGGGCTCGGCGGCCAGCGCGGCGAGGACGAGGCCACGATTGGTGACCGACTTCGATCCGGGCACGGTGACCGTCGCGTCGACGGCCCCGCTCGCGTAGGGGGCGGGCCAGAGGGCGGACTGCACGGAGCTTTCGGTCATGACCCACACTTTAGTGGCTCTTGACGGTGCCGGATCCTGATCAAATGCGCAGCAACCCGGACGTAATGTGAAGGTGATAGGCGGTTCGGCGCCTCAGAGCTTCGGGTGCCCCGGAGCTTCGGCGCCTCGGAACGGGGCGGTGCCTCCGGACGGCCGGGCGCGGAGTGTCACAGGCCCAGCAGCCAGCGTCCGCCGCCGATCAGGGAACAGAGCGAGACGGCGTGGAAGAAGAGCAGCCACAGCATCGGCGGCGTGTGGGTGAGCCGGCCGAGTTGGTCCGCGTCCGAGTCCCCGGCGCCGCCGTACCGCCGCTTCGACTGGAGCTCGAACGCCGGGCGCACGCCGCCGAGCAGCAGGAACCAGACGGCGGTGTACGCGAAGGCCGCCTGGACGTCGGGGCTGGTCAGCCAGGAGATGAGGAGGAAGGCGGCACCGGTGACGATCACGGAGAGCGCCCCGTACGCATTGCGGATCATCACCAGTATCGCGAGCAGCAGCGCGGTCGTCAGCCAGAGCAGGAGGGTGATGTGGTCCGCGGCGAGCAGCCAGGCGCCGCCGAGCCCCAGCAGGGGCGGCGCGGTGTAGCCGGCGGCGGCGGTGAGGATCATGCCGAGGCCGGTGGGCTTTCCCCGGCTGACGGTGAGGCCCGAGGTGTCGGAGTGCAGCCGTATCCCGTCGAGTCTGCGCCCGGTCAGCAGGGCTATCAGCCCGTGCCCGCCCTCGTGCGCGATGGTGATGGCGTTACGGGAGAGCCGCCACAGCACGCGCGGGACGACGACGGCGAGCGCGACGGCCGCCGTGGCGATCACCAGCCACTCGTCCGGTGCCGACTGGGTGCCGAAGACGCGATCCCAGAGATCGCCGAGCGAGGTCGGGTCGATGCTTGCCATTTCTCGGGCGGCTCCTCAACTGGGGGTACGTCGTGGCAGTCTGGCACTCATACGCGGTACGGGGGAAAGACGCTCAGCCGCCGCCGACCGTTCCGGCGGCCGGGAAACGCACAGGCAGTTCATAAGGTGGTTGATGGGGAATGTGCGGCAGGTACGCGGCGAGCCGCCGGCCCGAGGACCTTCAGGGGATCTTCGGCATCGAGAAGTGGGAGCCGGAGGAGACGCTCGCCCCGGACTGGAACGTGGCGCCCACCAAAGAGGTCTACGCGATCCTTGAGCGCTCCCTGAAGGACGCGGCCACGCCCCGTCCGGTGCGCCAGCTGCGGCGGCTCAGGTGGGGGCTCGTCCCGTCCTGGTCGAAGACGCCCGAGGGCGCCGCCCGGATGATCAACGCGCGGGCCGAGACCGTCCACGAGAAGCCGTCCTTCCGCCGGCCCTTCGTCTCGCGGCGGTGCATCCTGCCGGCCGACGGCTACTACGAGTGGGTCACCGGCTCCGACGAGCGGCAGCTGGAGGAGCAGGGCAGGAAGAAGCGGACGCGGAAGCAGCCGTACTTCGTCACCCCCGCCGACGGCTCGGTGATGGCGCTGGCCGGGGTGTACGAGTTCTGGCGCGACCCGACCCTGCCGCCCGACCATCCGCTGGCCTGGTGGGCGACCTGCTCGGTGATCACCACGGAGGCGGAGCGGACCCCGCTCGCGGTGGCGCCCGCGGAGGGGCCGGCTGCGCTGGCGGACATCCACCCCCGGATGCCGCTGATGCTCACCCCGGACCGCTGGGACGCCTGGCTGGACCCGGCCCGTACGGACCCGGACGGCCTGCGGGGGCTGCTGGAGCCGCCGCCGGCCGGGCTGATGCGGGCGTACCCGGTCGCGACGGCGGTCAGCAATGTCCGTAACAACGGGCCCGAGCTGCTGGAGGAACTGTCCGCGCCGGAGGAGAGCACGCTGTTCTGAGGAGCGTGCCCCGGTCCAGCGACTCGTCCAGGGGCAGGAGGATGGCTCTGTGACTCAGGATGACCGTGTGACCCGTGACACGCCCCGGGACCGGGCCGGGATCCGGACGGCGGCCCCGGCCCCGGCCGCGGAGTCGGCCGTGGCACAGACCGTGGAGACCCCCGCCGGGGACGCCAGGATCACCTGGCACCCCGCCCCGCGCCCGCGCCTCGTCCTCGCCCTCGGCCATGGCGCGGGCGGCGGGATCGAGGCGCGTGACCTGCGGGCCCTCGCCGTGGCGCTGCCGCCGCTCGGGGTGACCGTCGCCCTGGTGGAGCAGCCCTGGCGGGTGGCGGGGAAGAAGGTGGCGCCCGCGCCCGCGACCCTCGACACCGGCTGGCGGGCGGTGTGGCCCGCGCTGGAGCGGCCGGGGCTCGGCCTCGTCGCGGGCGGACGCAGTGCCGGGGCGCGCGTGGCCTGCCGTACGGCGCGCGAGCTGGGCGCCCGCGCCGTACTGGCGCTGAGCTTCCCGCTGCATCCGCCCGGCCGCCCCGAGAAGTCCCGGGCGGCGGAGCTGCTGGGCTCCGGGGTGCCCACCCTGGTCGTACAGGGAGGCAACGATCCCTTCGGGAAGCCCGCGGAGTTCCCCGAGGGCGCGGTGGTGTGGGCGCCCGGGGAGACGGCGGAGGGGGCGGCGCGGCCGCCGGAACCCTCCGGAGGCGGTTACGGGCTGCTTGAGGTGCCGTACGGGGATCACTCTTTCGCCGTACCCAAGAAGGCACCTCTCGGACCGGACGGCACCCTGGAAGTGATCACCGGGGGCGTCGCCCGGTGGCTGGCGGCCCTGGGCGGTTCCCGGCGGGAATGATGCGCGAGGGGTCGCTGTTGTGACGAACGTCGGTACACAGCGCATCGAGAGGGAGTCCGTCGTATGGGTTCGACCATCTGCCCGCGCCGCAAGGACGCCACTGACCTGGAGTGGACGGTGCTTTCCGCGGCCCGGAACGCCCCGGGGCGGGTCGGCGCCGGAGCGGACCGACAGGCCCCGTCCCGGCAAGGTCGACTATTCTCCGATTCGAGTGGGTCCGCTTTTGGATCCGCCGGGGCATTGGAGGAGGTGGGTCCGGTCACTGGGACCGACGGAGCGACCGACGACGGCCACATCGAAGAGACCACAGCCGAGCGCAACGCCCGCTTCGAGCGGGACGCCCTGGGCTACCTCGACCAGATGTACTCGGCCGCGCTGCGCATGACGCGCAATCCGGCCGACGCCGAGGACCTGGTGCAGGAGACCTATGCCAAGGCGTACGCGTCCTTCCACCAGTTCCGTGAGGGCACCAACCTCAAGGCGTGGATGTACCGCATCCTCACGAACACCTTCATCAACTCGTACCGCAAGAAGCAGCGCGAACCCCAGCGCAGTGCCGCCGAGGAGATCGAGGACTGGCAGCTCGCGCGCGCCGAGTCGCACATGTCGACCGGGCTGCGCTCCGCCGAGTCGCAGGCGCTGGACCACCTCCCGGACTCCGATGTGAAGTCGGCGCTCCAGGCGATTCCGGAGGAGTTCCGGATCGCCGTCTATCTCGCCGATGTAGAGGGCTTTGCGTACAAGGAGATCGCGGACATCATGGGGACACCCATCGGTACGGTGATGTCACGACTCCACCGTGGCCGCCGCCAGTTGCGCGGCATGCTGGAGGATTACGCCCGTGACCGCGGGCTCGTCCCGGCAGGTGCCGGGGAGTCGTCGGACGATCGGAAAGGTTCGGGCTCATGAGCTGCGGAGAGCCGCATGAGACGGATTGCGCCGAGGTTCTCGACCACCTCTACGAGTTCCTCGACCGGGAGATGCCCGACAGCGACTGCACCAAGTTCGAGGTCCACTTCGAGGAGTGCTCCCCGTGCCTGGAGAAGTACGGCCTGGAGCAGGCCGTGAAGAAGCTGGTGAAACGGTGCTGCGGCCACGACGACGTACCGGCCGACCTGCGCGCCAAGGTACTGGGGCGGATCGACCTGATCCGCTCGGGTGAGACGGTGCCCGACCACGACGTGGCGGCGACGACGGCCGTGACCACGGCGGCCGGCGGCGAGCTGCCGGGGACCGGCGTGCCCGGAGTCGCCAAGGAGTGACGCGTCCCCTTCGGGACTGTCCCCTCCGGGATTCTCCCCTTCGGGACCGTCTCCTTCGGGACCGTCTCCTTCGGGATGTCGGCGGACCATGACGGGGGCGTATCGCGCGTTGCGCGGTGCGCCCCCGTCATGGTCCATAGCACCTTATTCACCCGAAGGTGCTAATCGGCGCCAATTACCCGATGATCGCCCCCCAACTCGCTAGCCTGACCCTCTGTTTGGGCGGCGTCGAGGGAGGGGGCTGGGACGCGTGAGGGCCATACCGGGTGCGGCGCACGCGTACATTCTGGTGACCGCGCTCTGCGCCGCCGCCTGTGTCCAGCCCGCCCTGCGCGACGCCGACTCCACCCCCTGGCTCGCCGCCGGGCTGCTCGCCGCGCTCTACGCCCTCTGTGAGCTGCCCGCCCGCTGCCGCGTCCTCGGGCGCTCGCTGAACGGCTCCGTACCCGTCGCGGCCGGGTCGTTCTTCCCCGTGCTGCTCGCCGCCGCCCTGCTGCTGCCGCCCGCCGCCGCGGCGCTGGTCGCCGTGCCGGGCGCGCTGCTCGGCCGGATCGAGCAGCGGCCGCGGAGCGCGCGGCGGATCTGGCGCGCGGCCCAGCTCGCCCTCGCCACTTGGGCGGCGGCCCGGGCGCAGATGGTCTTCGGCGGTCCCGTCGCCCTCGGCGGCGGGGGGTACGGGCTGACCGTGCCCGACTTCCCGTACGTCCTGCTCCCCGCGGCCGCCGCGGCCCTCGCCTTCTGCCTGGTGGTCACCGCGCTGGACGGCTCCATCCTCGTCGTCGCCGAGCGGATGGACCCGCGCACCGCCTGGCGCGGACTGCTGGCGAGCTCCCTCGCCCCGCACGCCGCCCACGGGCTGGCCGGACTGATGATGGCCGTCCTGTGGCGCAGCCCGTACGGGCCGCTGTCGGCGCTGCTGGTCCTGCTGCCGATGTACATCTCCTGCTGGGTCTTCACCCAGTACCACCGCGAGCGCGCCGCCCACCAGGCCACGATCAGGGCGCTCGTCCAGGCCGTCGACATCAAGGACACGTACACCCGGGGGCACAGCGAGCGCGTGGGACACGCCTCCGTGCTGATCGCCCGGGAGATGGGCATGGAGCGGGAGCGGATCGAAGTCCTCCGCTTCGCCGGGATCCTGCACGACGTCGGCAAGCTCGGCGTGCCGACCCGGGTGCTCCGCAAGGACGGCCCCCTGACGCCCGAGGAGCGCCGCGTCATCGAACTGCACCCCGAGTACGGGCACGAGATCGTCCGGGGCATCGCCTTCCTCGGCGAGGCGCGCGGCGCGATCCTCCACCACCACGAGCGGCTGGACGGCAGCGGTTACCCGTACGGGCTCGCCGGGGACCGGATTCCCGAGTTCGCCCGGGTGGTGGCGGTGGCGGACGCCTTCGACGCGATGACCTCGACCCGTTCCTACCGGCGTGGGCGGCCGGTCGCGACGGCGGTGGCGGAGCTGGAGCGGTGCGCGGGGACGCAGTTCGACCCGGCGATGGTGCGGGCGCTGGTGCGGGCGCTGGACCGGCACGGCTGGCGGACGGCGGTCACGGCGGACGAGGAGACCGCCCCGTCCGCCCCTGGTTCCCCACCCGCCCCGGGTCCGCGCGGAAACGTCCCTTCGTCCCACACCACCGAACCGGGCGCGGCGGCCGGCGCGTACCGCACGGCCGGCCCGCGCACGACCGACACCGGGGCGACCGGCACCCGTACGACCACCGAGCCTCGTACGACCACCGAGCCTCGTACGACCACCGAGCCTCGTACGACCACCGAGCCTCGTACGACGACCGACACCCGTACGACGACCGACACCCGTACGACCACCGGCACCCGTACGACCACCGGCACCCGTACGACCACCGACCCCCGGGCGACCGCCGAGCCTCGTACGACCAGCGACACCCGGGGGCCCGGCGGCGTGCCCCGTGGCGGTCGACGATGACCGCCGCCACCACCGTCCAGGCGCCGGAGGGGCACGCCCGCACCCGCGCCCTCCCCCTCACCGTCGTCGCCCTGTACGGCGCGGCCGGGCTGCTCACCGCCGCCGGCCTCGGCTCGACCCTCTGGCACGGTCTCGCGGAACCCCGGGTCGCCCTCGCCTTCGGCGTCCTCGTCGCCGTCGGCGAACTGGCCCGCTGGGGCGCGCTCCCCGGCGAACGGGAGCCCGCGCCGCTCGCCGCCGCCGGGGCGCTCGGCTACGCCCTGCTCGGCGAGAACGCAGGGCAGGAGACCACCCACGGCGTCCTGCAGACCGTCGCCGTCGCCCTCGCCGCCACCCTCGCCGGGGCCGCCCCCCATGTCGCGCGCGGTCACGGCCCCACCCCCGACCACCTGGTCCGGCGGGTGCTCACCGTCGGCTTCGCCGCCGTCTGCTTCCAGCCGCTCTACAACTCCGGCGAACTGCGCGAACACGTGGGCGCCGGGCCTGGCCACGCGCTCCTGCTCCTCGTCCTGCTGGTCCTCACCGCGCTCTGCGACGCCGTACTGGCCGCCCTGATGCTGCGCGCCCGCACCCGCCACCCCTTCGGCCCGCTGCTCCGCGACGAACTGCGGGCCCTGCTGCACATCGGCTCCGCCGTCTGCGCCACCGGCGCCGTGATCGCCCTCGGCGTCGCCGTCGCCGGGCTCTGGGCGCTGCCCGTGTTCTGCGTACCGCTGCTGCTCACACAGCTCTCCTTCCGCCGGTACGCGGCCGTACGCGCCACCTACGCCCAGACCATCGCCTCGCTCGCCCGCGCCACCGAGATCGCCGGCTACACCCGGCAGGGGCACGCCCGCAGGGTCGCCGACCTCAGCCGGGCCGTCGGCCGCGAGCTGGGGCTCTCCGGGCCCGAACTGACCGTCCTGGAGTACGCCGCCCTCATGCACGACATCGGCCAGCTCTCCCTCGTCGACCCGGTGCCCGAGGGCGCCACGGCGCCGCTCCCGGTCGCCGAGCAGCGCCGTATCGCCCTGCTCGGCGGCGCCGTGGTCCGGCAGACCGGAGTGCCCGCCGCCGTCGCGATGGTGGTGGAGCGCCAGGCGGATCCGTACCGCGAACAGCCCCTCCCCGCCCGGATCATCCGCGCCGTGAATGCGTACGACGACCTCGCCGGGGAAAGTGCCAGTGCGGGCGGACCGCTCGGCGCGCTGGAGCGGCTGCGGCTCGGCACGGGGCACGACTACCAGCCCGAGGTGGTCGAATCCCTCGCGCGCGTCCTCTCCCGGGGCGGCCCGGCCGCTGGTGGGGCGGGGTAACCCATGGGTAATGAGCGAGCGTCCGACCGGGCATGGTTGGATGCGAAGAAGAGGGTGGAAGAAGAGGGTGTCAGGGGGCACTGCCCGACGACCGGCAGGCGGGAATCGTGAAGATCTTCGGGAAGGTACGGCATCGGCCCTCCGCCTCGTGGCGGCAGGCCACCGACCGCGCGTTCACGCTGATCGGTGACGGCCGGTACGAGGACGCGGGCGCGCTGCTGACGCGCGCCGCCGATCTGGAACCGTGGCTCTCCGAGTCCTGGTTCAATCTGGCGCTGCTGCACAAGTTCCGGCACGACTGGGAGCAGGCGCGCGCCGCCGGACTGCGCGCCGTGGCCCTGCTCGACAAGGAGACCGGCGCCCCGGACTGGTGGAACGTCGGGATCGCCGCGACCGCGCTCCAGGACTGGCCGCTGGCCCGTCGCGCCTGGCAGGCGTACGGGCTGCGGGTGCCGGGCGATCCGCACAGCGTCCAGGCGAACGGCGAGCCCGAGGGCATGGTGCTGGGCAGCGCGGCCGTCCGGCTCTCCCCGGAGGGCGAGGCCGAGGTGGTCTGGGGCCGCCGGATCGACCCGGCGCGTATCGAGGTGCTGTCGATCCCGCTGCCCTCGTCGGGCCGCCGCTGGGGCGAGGTCGTCCTCCACGACGGCGTGCCGAACGGTGAGCGCACGACCTCCGCGAGCCCGGACGGGGCCGTCCGCGCCTACCCGGTCTTCGACGAGATCGAGCTGTGGGCCCCCTCGCCCGTGCCCACCTGGGTGGTGCTGCTCGAAGCGGCCACGGAGGGGGACAGGGACGCCCTGGAACGGCTGGCCGCGGACGCCGGTTTCGCCGCCGAGGACTGGTCCTCCTCCGTACGGCTGCTCTGCCGCTCCTGCTCGGAGTCGACGATGCCGAGCGCCGAGGGCGACGGCGAGCACCTCGATCCGCACGACCACAGCGAGCCGGGCCACCCGGGGCCGCTGGGGCACCGTACGGCCGGCGAGCTGTGGGCACCGGAGCGCGAGTGCGGGATCGCGGCGCCGCCCGGGCTGGTGCGCGGCCTGCTGGACGGATGGGTGGCCGACAGCCCGGACAGCCGGGAGTGGCGCGACCTCGAAGAGGTGTGCTGAACGCAGGGCGGATACGGCAGCGGAGCGTGCCGGAGGGCCCGGCCGGCGCCGGAGGGCCCGGTCCGCTGCCCCCTCGGTCACCCGCCGAACCGCCCGCCGGGCCCCACGGGACCGTCCGCCGGGGCACCGGCGGGCCGTCCGCCCGGTCACCCGCCGGGTCCACGACCTGGTGAGCCTTGCGCGGGCTGCCCTTAGGCTGTACGGGCACACCGGCACACGGCCCGGGAACGTGCAAGCAGCATCGGTACCGAGGAAGGCGTACTGCGGACATGGCGCAGCAGGAGACGGACCAGGGATACGAGAGCGGCACCTCGGTGGCGGAACCGGGGGACGGGTTCGTCGTGGACACGGAGGACGCGGCGGCGCGTGAGCTGGCGCACCGCGAGCGCGGCACGTCCCGCCCGATCACCGTCGTCGGGAACCCGGTGCTCCACAAGGAGTGCCGGGACGTCACGGAGTTCGACGACGGGCTGGCCCGGCTGATCGACGACATGTTCGCCAGCCAGCACACGGCCGAGGGCGTGGGCCTGGCGGCCAACCAGATCGGCGTGGACCTGAAGGTCTTCGTCTACGACTGCCCGGACGACGACGGCGTACGGCACGTCGGCGCCGTCTGCAACCCGGTGCTGGAGGAACTGCCCCCGTCGGAGCGTCATCTCGACGACTCCAACGAGGGCTGCCTCTCCGTGCCGACCGCGTACGCCGCGCTGGCGCGCCCCGACTACGCGGTGGTCCGCGGCCAGGACGCGCAGGGCAAGCCGATCAGGGTCGCGGGCACCGGCTACTTCGCGCGCTGCCTCCAGCACGAGACGGACCATCTGTACGGCTACCTCTACATCGACCGGCTGTCGAAGCGCGACCGCAAGGACGCGCTGCGACAGATGGCGGAGAACACGCCGCGCTACGAGGTCGTCCCCAACCCCTGAGCGGTGCCGGACTCCTGAGCGGTGCCTGGTCCCTGAGCGGTGCCGGACTCCTGGGCGGTGCCCGGTCCCTGGGCGGTGCCCGGTCCCTGGGCCTGCTCGGCGGAGTCCGGGGTGTCCGGGGTGTCCGGGGCGTCCTGGACGCCGCCGGACGTCGCCCCGTCCCGCGGCGGGAGGAGGCCGTCGGAGCGCTCCAGCGCCCTGGGGTCCACCGTCCGCAGGTACGTGTCCCAGATCCGTACGGGGAAGACGTTGCCGCGCTCGGTGTCCGGGCCGCCGACGCCCTGCATGCCGAGGAGTTGGGGGGCGTCCGGCTTCGTACGGAACATCGCGATCGCCGTCGAGAGCTTCTCCGTGGAGCCGATGAACCACGCCGAGCGCATGTAGTCGCCCGCGTTGGTGCCGCCCGCCCAGACGGGCGCGCCGGCCGGCCGGGCCGCCGGTCCCCCCTGGTCCTCGCCGGCCGCCCGGTCATCCGGGTCCCGCCGGTCCTCCCGCTCCACCAGCTCCTTCTTCGCCAGTGCGGCGAGGGCGTTCTGCCCCGTGTCCAGGAGTGAGGCGGAGACCTCGGCGGCCACCTCGGTCCTCATCGCGCGGCGCGGCTCCGGCCTGGCGAATCCGTCGACGGGGACGCCGTCGCGCTCGACCGAGGCCACCGAGTACGGCTCGGTCCGGCTGCCCTGGTTGACGAAGGTCGTGTAGGCACTGGCCAGCCGGACGGCGCTGGGGGTCGAGGTGCCGATGGAGAACGTCGGCTCCAGCTTCGCCATGGACTCCTCGCGCAGCCCGGCCGAGATGGCCATCCGCCGGACGTTCCGCAGCCCGACCTTCTCGCCCGCGCTCACGAACGGGGCGTGCCCCGTGCCCAGCATCGCCCTGGCCAGCGGCGACCCCATGAAGGCCGGGACCGCCACCGGGGCGTCCGTCGCGCGCGGGCCCGGTGCGCCGGTGTCCTCCGCGCGCGGCGCCGCGCCGGAGCCGTACTCCAGTGAGGCGGCGTACACGAACGGCTTGAACGCGGACCCGGCGGGCACGCCCGAGGTGTCCGCGTTGTTGCTGAAGTGGGTGATCGCGTCGGCACCGCCGTACACCGCGACGACCGCGCCGTCCTCGGGCCGTACGGACGCGGCGCCGATCTCCACATGGCGGTCGGCCGGGCGCTTCTCCGGGTCGAGGCCGTCCTTCCGTACCTTCTCGACCGCCTTGGCCAGCGCGTCCACCGTGTCCTTCTCGAAGGTGGTGTGGACGCGGTAGCCGCCGCCCGCGAGATCCTTGTCGGTGATGCCGCCGCGGCTCTTGAGGTACTTGTTGGCGATGTCGACCAGATAGCCGGTCTGCCCGGCCTGACTGGTCGGCTTGACGGGCTTTCTCGGCTCGGGGAAATCCTGGTACCTGGCGCGTTCGGCGGCGCTCAGCACACCCGTCTCGACCTGACGGTCCAGCACCCAGCTCCAACGGTCCACGGCCCGGCGGTGGTTGGCGGGGCCGAGGGAGGGGTCGTAGAGCTCCGCGCCCTTGAGGAGGGTGGCGAGCAGCGCGGCCTGGCCGGCGTCCAGGTCCTTGGCGGGGACGCCGTAGTAGGCGTACGCGGCGGCCTGGACGCCGTACGAGTCGCGGCCGAACCAGGAGGTGTTGAGGTAGCCCTCCAGGATCTCCGCTTTGGTCTTCCGGTTGCCGATCTTCAGCGCGAGGACGAGTTCCTTGACCTTGCGGCTGACCGTCTGGTCCTGGGTGAGGTACGTGTTCTTCACGTACTGCTGGGTGATGGTCGAGCCGCCCTGGGTCTCCTCGCCCTCGATGATGCTGAGGGCGGCGCGGCCGATGCCGGTGAAGGAGACGCCCGAGTCGGAGTAGAAGTCGGCGTTCTCCGCGGCGATGACGGCGCTCTGCACGGAGGCGGGGACCTGGGCGAGCGTGATGTCCTGCCGGTTGACGTCGCCCACGCTCACCATGCGGCTGCCGTCGGCCCAGTAGTAGACGCTGGCCTGGCGGCGGGCGGAGTCGTGTGCGCCGGGTATCTCGACCTGGGCGTAGACGACGGCGAGCAGGCCGCCCAGGGACACGGACGAGAACAGGGCGACGCCGGAGACGAGCTTCCAGGACGGTGTCCAGCGCCGCAGGCCGCGCCGGCCGCGGCGGGGGTAGTCGATGAGCCGTCTGCGGGCGGGAGCGCCGGGCTTTCCGGCTTCTCCCATATGTGAACGTTCTGTGCGGGTCGGGGACTGTGTGGTGCGGCGCGACCGGAGCGCGTGGGGCAGTCTCATCGGTGCGGACCTCCTCCTCGGTCAAGAGCCCCACCGTGGGGAGGTGGTGGCTCGGACTCTGGAATGGAGAGTTCCGGTGGGTGGTGGAGGTTGTTGCCCTCCACGGAATCTTCACAACTGGCAGGTTTGATTATCCGGAAGGTCGGACCTAAGGATCCTGTCACCCAGGGTGTTCAGGCCATGGGCGACCTTCAGGCCACGTGGGAGGGTCCCCGGAAGGTGCGGCGGTACGCGTGCGGTGTCGTCCCGAGCGTGCGGAGGAAGTGATGGCGCAGCCCGGCCGCGTTCCCGAACCCGGAGCGCCCGGCGACGCTGTCCACCGTCTCGTCCGTCCCCTCCAGCAACTCCTGTGCCAGCAGCACGCGCTGGCGCAGCAGCCAGCGGTACGGCGTCGTCCCCGTCTCCTGCTGGAAGCGGCGGGCGAACGTACGCGGTGACATGTGCGCCCGTGCGGCGAGCTGTTCGACGGTCATCTCCCGGTCGAGGTGGCGCTCCATCCAGCCGAGGACCTCGCCCACCGTGTCGCACGGCGAGGCGGGCAGCGGGCGCTCGATGAACTGCGCCTGCCCGCCGTCCCGGTGCGGCGGTACGACCATGCGGCGGGCGATCGCGTTGGCGACCTCCGGCCCGTACTCCTTCCGTACGAGATGGAGGCAGGCGTCGATGCCGGCCGCCGTGCCGGCCGAGGTGATGACCGGGTCCTCGTCCACGTACAGCACATCCGGCTCGACGACCGCCCGGGGGAAGGCGCGGGCCAGCTCCTCGGCGTGCCGCCAGTGCCCGGCGCAGCGCCGCCCGTCCAGCAGCCCGGCGGCCCCGAGCACGAAGACCCCGGAGCAGACGCTGAGCACCCGCGCGCCGCGCCCGACGGCGCGGCGCAGGGCGTCCAGCAGCTCGGGCGGGTAGTCGCGGTTGGCGTACTCCTGCCCGGCGGGCACCGCGATCAGATCGGCCTCCTCCAGCCGGTCGAGGCCGTGCAGGTCGCCGATGGTGAACCCGGCATGGGTCCGCAGGACGGGCCCCTCCGCCGACACGACGGCGAAATCATGGACGGGCAGGCCCTGATCGCTGCGGTCGAGGCCGAAGACCTCGCAGAGGACCCCGAGTTCGAAGGGGTGCACGCCGTCGAGGAGGACGGCGGCCACATTGGTCAGCATGATTCCAGTGTGCCAGGGCGTTGGCAGTAATTCGATGGTTGATGACAGTCCTGCCACTGCCGTCGGGGGTGCGGGACGGCGACAGTAGGGGCATGGACATCTTCGTGACGGTTATCGCCCTTATCGCCCTCTTCGCTCTGGTGCTCGCGCCGCCGCTGTACTGGCACCTCAAGGACCGGGCCGTCGACCGCCGGCTGCGCCGCGCGGAGCACCCGGAGAGTGCGGCGAGTGCGGTGCGCTCGGAGGGATCGGAGAGCTCGGAGCGTACGGAGGAATCGGAAAGCTCGGAGCGCGAGCGGCGCCAGGAGCCACGGGCGGCGGGGCGCCACCCCCGGCCCGCTCCCGCGCCGGCTCCCGTTCACTGGGCGGCGAGGGCCGGATTGACGGCGAGTCCGTTGAGAACGGAGGGAGTTGGTGTCGCCGCCGGTTCCATGCCCCCCGTCGTTCGTACGGGCGTTTCCCCGTCCCGCGCCCATGGTAGGAAGTGAGACGGGGACTACGGTCGACGGGGTCGACGGGGTCGACGGGGTCGACGGGGTCGACGGGGTCGAAGGGCTCGAAGGGGGAGACGCATGGCGAGCACGGGGACCGGCTCCATGCCGGGGGACGAGTTCTTTCTTCCGGGAAATTCCTCCTTCACCGATTTCCTGACGGCCCACCGCCCGGAACTGCTGGGCACCCGCCGCTTCCTGCCCCCGGGCGCGCGGCCTGCCGGGGATCAATTCCCGCACGGCACGACGGTGTTGGCGCTCACCTACCGGGACGGCGTGCTGATCGCCGGTGACCGGAGGGCCACGATGGGGAATGTCATCGCGCAGCGCGATCTGGAGAAGGTGCACGCCACCGACGACTTCACCGCCGTGGCCTTCGCGGGCACGGTCGGGCTCGCGGTGGACATGGTCAAGCTCTACCAGGTCGAGCTGACGCACTTCGAGAAGATGGAGGGCATCCCCATGACCCTCAACGCGAAGGCGAACCGGCTGGCCGGGATGGTCCGGGAGAACCTCGACCAGGCGATGCAGGGCCTCGCCGTGGTGCCGCTGCTCGCCGGGTACGACGAGACGGCCCCGGAAGGCGCGCGGGGACGCATCTTCAGCTTCGACGTCACCGGCGGCCCGTGGGAGAAGCGGGACTTCCATGTGGAGGGGTCCGGATCCCCGTTCGCCCGGGGCGCGTTGAAGAAGCTGTACCGCGCGGGGATGGACCGCCGCGACGCCGCCCTGACCGCGCTCCAGGCGCTGTACGACGCGGCGGACGACGACTCGGCCACCGGCGGGCCCGACATCGGCCGCGCGATCTACCCCATCGTCTCGGTGATCACGGAGGACGGCTTCGAGCGGCTGCCCGAGCCCGAGACGGCCGCTCTGAGCCACGCGATGATCGCCGGGCGCCGGCACCGCCCGGACGGCCCCCCCGCCGCGCTCTGAGCCGACCGCCCTCCGGCGCACCATTCCGATCGCCGCGCTCCGACCCGACCGGCCCCCGGCGCGCGATTCCGACTGCCACACTCTGACCCCATGAACCGTTTCGACATCGACGATGATCTGGTGCGCACCCTGGTGCGTGAGCAGCACGCGGATCTCGCCGGGCTGGATCTGCGACCGGTCGACGGCGGCTGGGACAACCAGATGTGGCGCCTCGGCGACGAGTTGGCCGTACGGATGCCGCGCACCGAGCAGGCCCCCTCACTGTTGCGCAACGAACACCGCTGGATGCCCGAACTCGGCCCTCGCCTGCCCCTTCCGGTCCCCGTCCCGGTGCGCGTCGGCGAACCCTCCGCGCGCTTCCCGCGCCCGTGGACCATCACGACCTGGGTGCCCGGCGAACCGGCCGACCGGACCCCGGTCACCCGGGGCGGGCCCGCGGCCGACTCCCTGGCGGAGTTCCTCCGGCTGCTCCACCGGGAGGCGCCCGCCGAGGCGCCGGTCAAACCGCACCGCGGAGTGCCCCTCGCAGCGCTGACCTCGCACTTCAAGAGTTCGGCCGACGCCGTCGGCGGCCTGGACGGTGAGCTCGGGGCCGTCTGGGACGAGGCGGTCGCGGCTCCGGAGTGGCAGGGACCCCCGGTGTGGCTCCACAGCGATCTGCACCCGGCGAACGTCGTCGTCGCGGACGGCACTCTCGCGGGTGTCGTCGACTTCGGCGACCTCTGCGCCGGTGATCCGGCGACGGACCTGGCCGCCGCGTGGCTGCTGCTGCCCGCCGGCGCGGACCTCCGCTTCCTGCACGGGTACGCGGGCGCCGACGAGGCGATGATCCGGCGCGCGCGGGGCTGGGCGGTGCTGCGCGGCATGAACATCCTCGCCATCGGCCGGGCCGGTGACCGGGGCCTGCCGGGTGGCAAGGTGACCTGGGGCCCGGCGGGCCGGGCGACGCTCGACCGGGTGCGGGCGTCGTGGCGGAAGGCGGGCCTGCCCCGGTGAGGAACCTGGAGATCGTTCCGTTCGAGGGCGGTTTCGCGGAGCGGGCCGCACTCCTGCTGGCCGAGTCCCATGCCGACGGCGGGGCCGGCCGCCCGGCCGGTGTGCTGGATCTCGCGGACCCGGACGTCGCCCGCCGTCTGGTGGCGGAGTGGCAGGGATCGGGGCCGGGGGTGGCCGCCGTACGGGACGGCAGGCTGACCGGGTTCATGGCGGCGACCGTGTCCCGCCTGCCCGGAGAGCAGTGGGCGCGGATCCGCCTCCCCCAGTACGCGTGCGGGCGGCACGAGCGGCGCGCGACCTGGCGGAGCCTGTACGGGGCGCTCTCCGGCCGGCTGGCCGGCATCGGCGCGTACGACCACGCCGTGGAGGTCCCGGCGTACGACCGGGAGACGGTCTCCTGCTTCTTCGAGCTGGGCTTCGGGATCGACCAGGTCAGGGGCTTTTGCCCGGTCACCGGCCAGGAAGCGCCGGCGGGGCCCCCACGGGGGACCCGGCTGCGCGCGGCCCGGGCCGACGATCTCGCCCCGATGTTCGAGCTGGCCGTGGAGTTGCAGCGCTTCCACACCGCGGCGCCGGTCCTGCGTCCCGCCCTCTCCGACCTGCGGCCGATCCGGGAGGCGCTGTCGGCGGCGCTGACGGACGCCGCCCAGCTCCTTCTCGTCGCCGAGGAGGACGGCCGCCTGACCGGCCTGGTCCAGGCCGCCGCGGACGCCCGTCACTCCGGCGCGGCGACGATCGGCCTCGCGGTGGTGGCCGCGTCGTCCCGGTCCACCGGGGTGGGCACGGCGCTGGTCGCCGCCGTGGGGGAGTGGGCGGCGGGCCGGGGCTTCGACGCGTACGGTGCCGAGTGGTCGTCGGCCAACCCGGTCAGCGACGCGTTCTGGCGCGGCCGGGGCATGGTCCCGGCGCGGTTCAAGCTCAGGCGGCTCATCGACTCCCGCGTGGCGTGGGCCGAAGAGCGCCTGGACTACGGGCACTTCGGGTAGCGGCCGACGGGCACTTCGGGTAGCGGCCGGGCGACGAGGCCGCTACGGCTCCATGCCGACGCCTCGACCCCGTGCACCGCCCCTGCTCCATGCGCCGCCCCGGCGACGGGTTGGTCATTCACCCTTTTCAGGGCGGTTCTGGTGGAACAGATCGATGCCCTCCACGAGCCCCTTCTGCAGTACCTCCGCGTTCTCCTCCTTCATGAGCCACTGCAGCGCCTCATGGCTGTTCGGGGTCGGCTGGACGAGCTGGTACTGGGAGAGATATCCCGCCAGGCGTTCGAGGAGCAGACTTGACTTGATCCCGATCTGCAAGCCCTGCGCCTGCTCGGCAAAGGCCGCGCGGATCGGCTTCTTCGCCCGGTGATAGCTGTCCAGGATGTGGAATTCGCGGGCGAGCTGATTGCGTTCCGGGGTCAGTCGCTCCGCGGACGTACTCGACAGGATCTGAGTCAGCGTCCCCTTGCCCCGGTCGTACGTGTCCCCCATGGCGAGCTTCAGCGCCGCCGCGGCCTCCCGGCCGAACGCCCGCAACTCGGTCGAGATCTTGCGCTGTCTCACGTTCTGCGGCTTTTCCTTGGAGCCGTAGCGCGCCTCGACCGAGTCCAGGGCGTGCTGCATCTCGTGGGTTATGGTCGCGGCGAACGTCCGCAGTTCCGCCGCGGAGGCATCGGCCCCCGGCGGTGCGACCTGCAGCGTGCCGCCGACCCCCTCCGGGGCCAGGGCGAACAGCGCGCGCGAACCGGCCGACGGCCCTGCCTGCTCGTTGATCGCGACCGTTTGGGGGGAAGCGTTCAGCGTCTCGAACAGATCGCGGTACGGGATGGAGAAGTCCTTCCCCGGCTGCTCCCCGCCCGATGCCTGGCTCAGCAGAGCGGTGAACGCGTCCGGTGCGAGATGCTGCCTGGACCACGGGGCTTGTGAGTAGTCGACAGCACGCTGCACGGTCAGGCCGGCCCGGCCTGAGGACGCCTGCGCCGTGGCACCGGGTCCGGGGCCGTGGCCGAGGCCGTGGCCGGAGCCGGGTCCGTGAGCAGATCCGCGCTGCTCGATCATCTTGACCACCGCGGCGTTTCCCGCACTGCGCTGCAACGCCGTGTACGTCGTGTGCGCCCCGTACGCCGTGGAATCGGCACCGGGCGACGGCGTGCTCGCCGCCGCCGTTTTCTTCGCCGGCGTTTTCGACTGTTGCGGTTTTTCGTGAGGTGCGTGCATGCGTCTCTCGATTCCTCCCGGCCGCGCCACGACCCACTGGTGAAGTTTTAGCCCGACAACAACTACCGGAATTCCAGCGGAGTTTCCCTGTCTCCGGTGGTCGGATTCGTGAGGTTGAGTGTAAAGGGCCGATGTCCGTGGCTGCCGGTGGTCAGTGCGGCCGGCGCAGTCCGGCGACGAGGAGCCCGACCAGCCGGCGCGCGTCGTAGCGGGCATCGCTCTCCGCGCCGATGCAGAGGTTCCCGACGCCGCGCATGAGTTCGTACGGCTCCAGGTCCGGCGGGATCTCTCCGGCGGCGGCCGCGGCCTCGACCAGTTGGCCGCACACGGGCAGCAGGCGGTCGAGGAAGTAGGCGTGCAGCGCCTCGAAGCCGGTGTCGTCGGAGCGCATCGCGGAGGCGAGTCCGTGCTTGGTGACCACGAAGTCGACAAAGAGATCGATCCACCGCGCCAGCGCGGCGTGCGGGGTCGCGCTGCTCGCCAGCAGGGCGGGACCGGCCTCGGCGCAGGCCTCGATCTGGTGCCGGTAGACGGCGATGACGAGATCCGAGCGCGTCGGGAAGTGGCGGTAGATCGTGCCCAGCCCGACGCCGGCCTTGGCCGCGATGTCGCGTACGGGCGCCTCCACGCCCGACGTGACGAAGACGGCGGCCGCCGCGTCGAGCAGTGTCTCCTTGTTGCGCCGGGCGTCCGTGCGCTTGGGCCGGGCCGTGGGCTGCCTGCCCGCAGGTTCCGTGCCCGTAGGTTCCGTACCCGTGGGTTCCGTACCCGTGGGCTGCCTGCCCGCAGGTTCCGTACCCCCGTTGTCGTCGTCGTTCACCGTGCCACTCCTTCCGCCGTCGGGCTCGGGCCCGGCGTGCTCATGTCTTCCGGTCTCCCCGCTTGCCAAACGGAACAAGGTTCCGTATATTTTCTGGAACGGGGTTCCGTTTGCTTATGGTGCCAGAGCGGGGCCCGGCGGCCCAACCGCGGCGCCCGACGGCTCGTCGCCACCCCGTACCGCATCCCGGACAGCCCTCACCCATCGCCACCACGCTTATCGCCACCACATGTCACCCGCAATGGAGGAACACAGCCATGCAGTACCGCACCTTGGGCCGTACCGGCGTGCAGGTCAGCTCGCTCGCGCTCGGCGCGATGAACTTCGGCGCGATCGGACGCACCACCCAGGACGAGGCCACGGCCATCGTCGACGCCGCCCTCGACGGCGGGATCAACCTCATCGACACCGCCGACATGTACGGCGCGGGGGAGTCGGAGGAGATGGTCGGCAAGGCCATCGCCGGGCGGCGCGACGACATCGTGCTGGCCACCAAGGCGACCATGCCGATGGGTGAGGAGCGCAACCACCGGGGCAGCTCGCGTCGCTGGCTCGTCACCGAGCTGGACAACAGCCTGCGCCGCCTCGGTGTCGACCACGTCGACCTCTACCAGATCCACCGGTGGGACCCGAGCACCAGTGACGAGGAGACGCTGTCGGCCCTGACCGACCTGCAACGTGCCGGAAAGATCCGGTACTTCGGCTCCTCGACCTTCCCGGCGTACCGCATCGTGCAGGCACAGTGGGCCGCCCGGGACGGCCACCTGAGCCGTTACGTCACCGAACAGCCCAGCTACTCGATCCTGCAGCGCGGGATCGAGGCCCATGTCCTGCCCGTGACCGAGGAGTACGGACTCGGTGTGCTGGCGTGGAGCCCGCTCGCCTCGGGCTGGCTGTCCGGCGCCGTCCGGGCGGGCCGGTCCCTCACCACCCACCGCTCGACGTTCATGCCGGAACGTTTCGACGCCACGCTCCCCGCCAACCGGGCCAGGTTCGACGCGGTCGAGAAACTGGCCGCAGTCGCCGACGGCGCCGGGCTCACGATGATCCAGCTCGCGCTCGGATTCGTGACCGCGCACCCCGCCGTGACCGCCGCGCTCATCGGCCCCCGTACAACGGACCACCTGCGCTCGCAGCTCGCCGCCGCCGACACCGTGCTCCCCGCCGACGTACTGGACGCGATCGACGCGATCGTCGCCCCCGGTGCCGACCTCGCCGCACACGAGAAGTTCGACACCCCTCCCGCGCTGCTCGACGCCTCCCTGCGGCGCCGCTGACCGGCCGGGGCCCCGCACTCTTCCGGAAGCGGCGCGCTCGTACCCGGCGCGCCCGGTGCTGAAAGGACCAGCAGTTCCATGCCACAACCGACCCGGCCCCGATTCGGGATCATGACCGCGCCTCAACAGGTCGACTACGCCGACATCCTGCGGGTCTGGCGCGAGGCGGACGCCATCCCGGAGATCGAGCACGCGTGGCTGTTCGATCACCTCATGCCGATCGCCGGCGCCCCGGGCGGAACGGCCCACGAAGGGTGGACACTGCTCTCCGCCCTCGCCGCAGGGACCGTGCGGTTGCGCCTCGGCGTGCTCGTGACCAGCAACCGCTTCCGGCCGCCCGCGATGCTGGCCAAGATCGCCGCGACCGTCGACATCGTCTCCGGCGGCCGGCTCGACTTCGGGATCGGCGCCGGTTCACGGCCCGGTCACCCGCTGGCCCGCCGCGAGTACGACGCCCACGGGCTGCCCTTCCACGACGCCGCGCACGCCGTGGGCAGCCTCGACGAGGCGTGCACGGTGATCCGGCGGCTGTGGACCGAGACCGAGCCGTTCGACTTCGATGGCACCTACGTCCGGCTCACCGGAGCGTTCTGCAACCCCAAGCCGGTCCAGCGGAGCCCCCATCCGCCCCTCCTCATCGGCGGACGCGCGTCCTCGACGCTGCGTGTGGTCGCCGCCCACGCCGACCTGTGGAACATCCCCGGCGGCGACATCGACGACGTCGTCGGCCGCAGCGCGCTGCTCGACCGCTACTGCGCCGAGATCGGCCGCGACCCCGCCTCGATCACCCGCTCCATCCACCTGCCCGTCTCGTACGACCGGCCCGGCGCCACCCGGGACGCGATCGGCGAGGCGACCGACGCCGGTTTCCGGCACATCGTCCTCGGACTGCCGACGCCCTACCCCGCCGGTGTCGCCCGCTGGGTCACCGACGAACTCATCACGCCGTCGAACTGACGGGCCCCGTCCGTCCGTCGGGCCCCGTCCGTACGGATCTCCTCCGGCGCCAGGCCGGACTGTCAGTGCCGCGTGCGAGACTGCCCGGCATGACTGAACCCGACCCCAAAGCGGACCTTCTCCGCTATCTGCAAGAAGTCCGCGACGCGCTGCTGTGGAAGCTCGAAGGGCTTTCGGAGTACGACATACGACGCCCCATGACCCCCACGGGGACCAACCTGCTGGGCCTGGTCAAGCACGTCGCCTCCGTGGAGATGGGGTACTTCGGCGAAACGTTCGGACGGCCGTTCTTCGAAGAGGAACCCCCGCCCTGGTGGTACACGGAGGACGCCGATCCGAACGCGGACATGTTTGCGAGCGCGGACGAGTCACGCGAGTACATCGTCGGGCTGTACCACCGGGCGTGGGAGCACTCGGACAAGACGATCGCGGAGCTGCCCCTCGACGCGATCGGCCACGTGCCGTGGTGGCCGGAGGAGCGGCGCGAGGTGACCCTGCACCGCATCCTGGTACATGTCATCTCCGACGCCCAACGCCACGCCGGCCACGCCGACATCGTGCGCGAGCTCATCGACGGGACCGCCGGACTGCTGAAGCAGAAGGACAACATGCCACCGGGCGATCAGGCCTGGTGGGAGACGTACCGCAGCGGCCTGGAGCGCGTGGCGCGAGAAGCCGGCCAGGGCTGAGCCCGCCCCGCCGCGACCCGGCGGGGGACGGGCCCGGCAGTGCGACGGAGGTGATCTCCGGTTACCAGGGACCGGGATGCGCAACCGACCCACCTGAGCAGGGCCGGTCGGCCAGTATGGGCAGATCATGGATACTCATATCAATCCCACTCAGCGGCTGGCCCTGGTGACCGGCGCCAACAAGGGCATAGGGTTCGCGGTCGCCGAAGGGCTCCTCGGTCTGGGGATGACGGTCTACCTCGGCGCCCGTGACACCTACCGTGGCACATCGGCCGTGTCCGCCCTGGCCGCGCGTGGATACGACGCGCGATTCGTCCAACTCGACGTCACCGACCAGGCATCGGTCGACGCGGCGGCGGAGACGATCGCCTACGAGGCAGGCGGACTCGACATCCTGGTCAACAACGCCGGTGTGCTCGCCACCCCCATCCACCGGCCGAGCGGCACCTCGGTCGAGGAGATGCGCGGAACGTACGAGATCAACGTGTTCGGTGTCGTGGCGGTGACCAACGCGATGCTGCCGCTGCTCCGCCGCTCCTCGGCCGCGCGCATAGTGAACCTCACGAGCAACCTCGGCTCCGTCTCCCTCGCCGCGTCCAACAAGGCGTTTCCGCAGTTGCTGGCCTACAACTCCTCGAAGGCCGCGCTGAACGCCCTCACCGTGACGTACGCGAACGAACTGCGCGCGGAGCCGATCCTCGTCAACGCGGTCTCCCCCGGATCCGTGGCGACCGACCAGAACGGACACGTGGGCGCCCTGACCGCCGCGCAAGGAGCCCTGCTCCCCATCCGCATGGCCACCCTGCCCCCCGGCGGCCCGTCAGGAACAGCCGTCACCGCAGACGAAGACCTGAGCCACCACCCGCTGCCCTGGTGACCTGGGTTCGGGACCCTTCCCCCGCCCGGAACCGCCAACATCAAACCCGGGAGGGGGCGGGCCCGGCGCCGAAGTCGGAAATTCCCCTCGCCGGGCCGGGCTCGCCGCCGGCCTTCTCGCCGCTCTTCCCGGTCTCCCGGATCGGGCTCGGTTCCAGCCATCGCGGTGCCCGGCCCGACCGGCTGCCCCGCGCGCCCGGGATCTTTCCGCCGCCCGACGGGGACTCGACCGGCGGGCGGGGGCTGTTGCTGGTCGCCGCCCATGCCGACCGGTGGGGGTGGGGCGTACGGGATCGGTACACCAAGACGGTCTGGGCGGAGGTGGGGTACAGCGCCGCCGAGTACTTCTCCGCAGAGCGGGCCAGTTATGGGCGACGGCCCGCCAGTTCACTTGAACCGGCGGGCCGTCATGGGGCGGACCGTGTGAAGATCTCGGGGTCCTAGGGCGTGTTTCGAAAGTCCCGCCTGGCTCGCGACGCCTGGCACGCACGCTCGCTGCGTTGTCGGAGTCGTCCAAGTACGTCCAGTACGAGGACGATCCTCCGCCTTGCGATCGCACGCACCAGACGCCGCAAGCCCCGCCCTGCGGGCGGACGGCGCTACTTTCGAAACACGCCCTAGAAGTCGTCGTCGAAGCCGACCGTGCCCTCCACCGCCACCTGGTACGCCGACGGGCGCCGCTCGAAGAAGTTCGTCAGCTCCTGGACACCCTGGAGCTCCATGAACGCGAACGGGTTCTGCGATCCGTAGACCGGCGGGAAGCCGAGGCGCTGGAGCCGCTGGTCGGCGACGCACTCCAGGTACGCGCGCATCGACTCCGTGTTCATGCCCGGCAGTCCGTCGCCGCACAGATCGCGGCCGAACTGCAGCTCCGCCTCGACCGCTTCCCGCAGCATGTCCGTGACCTGCTGCTGGAGGGCGTCGTCGAAGAGCTCCGGCTCCTCCTCGCGGACCGTGTCCACGACCTCGAAGGCGAAGTTCATGTGCATGGTCTCGTCGCGGAAGACCCAGTTCGTGCCCGTGGCCAGGCCGTGCAGCAGGCCGCGCGAGCGGAACCAGTAGACGTACGCGAACGCCCCGTAGAAGAACAGGCCCTCGATGCACGCCGCGAAGCAGATCAGGTTCAGCAGGAAGCGGCGCCGGTCCGCCGGGGACTCCAGGCGGTCGATCTTCTCCACCGAGTCCATCCAGCGGAAGCAGAACCGCGCCTTCTCGCGGATCGACGGGATCTCCTCGACCGCGTCGAAGGCCGCCGCGCGGTCCTCGGGGTCCGGGAGGTAGGTGTCCAGCAGGGTCAGATAGAACTGGACGTGCACGGCCTCCTCGAAGAGCTGGCGCGAGAGATAGAGCCGCGCCTCCGGGGAGTTGATGTGCTTGTAGAGCGTCAGCACCAGGTTGTTCGAGACGATCGAGTCGCCCGTCGCGAAGAACGCCACCAGCCGGCCGATCATGTGCTGCTCGCCGGGGGAGAGCTTGGCGAGGTCGGCGACGTCGGAGTGGAGGTCGACCTCCTCCACGGTCCAGGTGTTCTTGATCGCGTCGCGGTAGCGCTCGTAGAAGTCCGGGTAGCGCATGGGGCGGAGCGTCAGCTCGAAGCCCGGGTCCAGGAGATTCTTTTCCGTCGTCATTACTGGCAGGCCTCGCAGGACTCGGGGTTTTCCAGGGAGCAGGCGATCGCCTCGTCGGCCGGGGGTGCCTGTACGGGGATGGGGGTGGGGGCGGGAGCCGGAGTGGAGCCGGCCGCGCGCGCGATCCGGGTCGCCGGGCGCGAGCGCAGGTAGTACGTCGTCTTGAGCCCCTTCTTCCAGGCGTACGCGTACATCGAGCTGAGCTTCCCGATGGTCGGCGTCTCCAGGAACAGGTTGAGCGACTGGCTCTGGTCCAGGAACGGCGTACGGGCCGCCGCCATGTCGATCAGGCCGCGCTGCGGGATCTCCCACGCCGTACGGAACAGCTCCCGTACCTCCCCCGGGATCCAGCCGAAGTCCGCCACCGAGCCGCTCGCCTCGCGCAGCGCCTCGCGGGTCCGGGCGTCCCAGACGCCGAGCCGCTTCAACTCCTCCACCAGGTAGGAGTTGACCTGGAGGAACTCCCCGGAGAGCGTCTCGCGCTTGAACAGGTTCGAGACCTGCGGCTCGATGCACTCGTACACGCCCGCGATCGACGCGATGGTCGCCGTCGGCGCGATGGCGAGGAGGAGGGAGTTGCGCATGCCGGTCTCCGCGACCCGGGCGCGCAGCGCCGCCCAGCGCTCCGGCCAGTGCGGCGCCACGTCGTAGTGGTCGGGGTGGAGCACCCCGCGCGCCGCGCGCGTCTTCGACCAGGCGGGGAGCGGGCCGTCGCGCTCGGCGAGGTCGCAGGAGGCCTCGTACGCGGCGAGCATGATCCGTTCGGCGAACCGGGTGGAGAGCGCGGCGGCCTCGGGGGAGTCGAAGGGCAGCCGCTTCTTGAAGAAGACGTCCTGGAGGCCCATCGCGCCCAGGCCCACCGGGCGCCACTTCGCGTTGGAGCGGCCCGCCTGCTCGGTCGGGTAGAAGTTGATGTCGACGACCCGGTCGAGGAAGGTGACGGCGGTACGGACGGTCTCGTCCAGCCGCGCCCAGTCGATGTCGCCGGTGGCCGCGTCCACGAACGCGCCCAGGTTGACCGAGCCGAGGTTGCAGACGGCCGTCTCGCCGTCGTCCGTCACCTCCAGGATCTCGGTGCAGAGGTTGGAGGAGTGGACGGTGTGGCCGGGCTCGGCGGTCTGGTTGGCCGTACGGTTCGACGCGTCCTTGAAGGTCATCCAGCCGTTCCCGGTCTGCGCGAGGGTGCGCATCATCCGGCCGTACAGCTCACGGGCCTTGAGGGTCTTGCGCGCGAGTCCGTCGGCCTCCGCCTTGCGGTACGCGGCGTCGAAGGCGTCGCCCCACAGGTCGACCAGGTGCGGCACGTCCACGGGGGAGAAGAGCGACCAGACGCCGTCCGCCTCGACCCGGCGCATGAACTCGTCGGGGATCCAGTGCGCGAGGTTGAGGTTGTGCGTACGGCGCGCGTCCTCGCCCGTGTTGTCGCGCAGTTCGAGGAACTCCTCCAGGTCCGCGTGCCAGGTCTCCAGGTAGACGCAGGCGGCGCCCTTGCGCCGGCCGCCCTGGTTGACGGCGGCGACGCTGGAGTCGAGGGTCCGCAGGAACGGGACGATGCCGTTGGAGTGCCCGTTCGTCCCCCGGATCAGTGAACCGCGCGAGCGGATACGGGAGTACGAGAGCCCGATCCCGCCCGCGTGCTTCGAGAGCCGCGCCACCTGGTGGTACCGGTCGTAGATCGAGTCGAGCTCGTCCAGCGGCGAGTCCAGCAGGTAGCAGGAGGACATCTGGGGGTGGCGGGTGCCGGAGTTGAAGAGGGTGGGGGAGGAGGGGAGGTAGTCCAGCCGGCTCATCAGCCGGTAGAGGGCGGCGACCTCGTCCAGCGCGTGCGCGCTCTCGTCCTCGGCGAGCCCGGCGGCGACGCGCAGCAGGAAGTGCTGCGGCGTTTCGACGACCTGCCGGGTGAGCGGGTGCCGGAGCAGATAGCGGCTGTAGAGGGTGCGCAGCCCGAAGTAGCCGAAGCGGTCGTCGGCGGCCGGGTCGATCAGCGCGTCCAGGCGCCCGGCGTGGAGCGCGACGAATGCGGCCGTACGGTCCGCGATCAGGCCCTCGCGGTGGCCGACGGCGACGGACGCGGAGAACGACACGGCGCCCTGGGACGCGGCCTCGTCGGCGATCGTACGGGTGAGCAGCCGGGCGGCGAGCCGGGAGTACGCGGGGTCCTCGGAGATCTGTCCGGCCGCCGCCTCCGTGGCCAGCTCGCGCAGCTCGGCCTCGTCCGAGCGGGCGTTACGACCGCGCAGCGCGGCGGCGGCGATCCGGCCCGGGTCGGCGTCGGGCAGATCGGCGGTCAGCTCGGTCAGGGTCCGCAGCAGCGCGGTGCCGGGGGCGTCGGCCTGCCCGGTGACGGTCGCCACCCCGTTCTCGGACGGTGCCTCCGAGACAACTGAAACCGGATCCGCTGGCGCGATGGTCACGTGGTGCTCTCCCTCGCTCGGCTCTGGGCCACGAGGAGGCACGGGTCCGCGCGCACGGACGTACCCCATGCCTTCGCAGGGCGGCACACCGCGCCGCGTCCACCGGCCCAACCGCGAGGCCCGGACGTCTGGGCGCCCGGATCGGTCGAGCCGGACGCACTGCCGGCAGGTGTTCGGACTGACGGGCGCGACAAAGCGCGCCACAGTACACCGTTGCGGGACAGTTCCGGATTCACACCGGATTCCCCTGCGTCGACAGCGAGGTCGAGCATACATCTGGGGGGCGCGCGCCGCGCCACCCCCCAGATGTTGTGTCGTACCCGGTCAGCCGTCCACGGCCGCAGAGGGCTGGAGGCCCAGGGCGTAGGTGATCAGAGTGGGCCCCGCATAGGGCTCCCAGTCCCGCTCCGGAGTCCTGACGAAGCCCATGCGCTCGTAGATCCGGTGCGCCGCGCGCATGCTCCGCTGGGTCGACAGGACGATCCGTACGCATCCCTCGCGCGCCCGTGCGCGCGCCACGCACGCGTCCACCAGAGCCTGGCCCACGCCCAGTCCGCGCGCCGAACGGTCGACTGCCAGCATGCGGAACTCGGACTCGCCGGGGCCCGCGATGTCGGCCCACGGTCCGCTCCCGGGGACGAAAGTCACACCGCCGAGGAGCGTTCCGTCCGCGTCCACGGCGACCAGCACCTCCGACGCGGCGGCCCGGCGCGCGACATCCCGCAGGGTCAGCAGATACGAGTCCTCGGCGTCCAGCTCCAGCAGACCGTCCGCCAGATAGGCCTGTGCCGTGAGGTCACCGAGCCGCTGGTACTCCCGGGGCTCGGCCTCTCTGATCGTTATGTCCATGCCACGAGTCTGCCTCCCCGGTATGACGGACGGGCCGCCGGGTTCCCCGTATGGGATGGCCCGGCGGCCCGTCCACCGTTCGGCTCAGCAGCGGCTCAGCTCGGCTCTGTCGCCGCTCAGCAGCAGCGGAAGCCCTCGCGCGGGTCGGCCTCGCGGGCGTCCGTGCGGCTGCGTTCGAAGGCGCGGCGGGTCATGATCCCGCCCGTCGGGTCACCCTCGTCCGCGTGGGCCCGGGCGTGGGCCACGTAGCGCTCGTACGCCGACTCGCCGGTGAACTCCCGTACGTACCAGCGGATCCGCCCGGCCACCTGCCGTACCCGCTCCGCCCGGCTCGCGACATCCGGCCGGGTCATGCCGGGCCCGTTCCCGCCGGGACGCTCTCCCGCTCCCTGGCGGCCTCGGCTGCGGCCAGTTCCGCCTTCTCCTCCTGGGTGGGGATCAGGCCGGCCGGGGCGACGATCTTCGACTCGACGTACGGGACCTCCGCCAGCCGGACGCCCTCCGGATCGCGGATCGCCTTGAAGCAGACGCGTCCGGCGTCCGCGATGACCACGAGGATGAGGATCGCGAAGAGCGCCGAGAGCACCCCGTCCACCGTGGAGTTGGTGACCACGGTGTGCATGTCGTCCATGGTCTTGGCCGGGGCCAGCACCTCGCCCCGGTCGATGGCCGACTGGTACACGTCCCGCTGGGTGAAGAAGCCCACCCTCGGGTCGTCCGAGAAGATCTTCTGCCAGCTCGCGGTGAGCGTGACGGCGGCGTCCCAGGCGAGCGGTACGCCCGTCACCCACGCCCACTTCAGGCGGCCGGACTTGACCAGCAGCGTGGTGCAGACGGCGAGCGCCACGGCCGCCAGGAGCTGGTTGGCGATGCCGAAGAGCGGGAAGAGCTGGTTGATGCCGCCCAGCGGGTCATGGACGCCGACCCAGAGGAAGTAGCCCCAGCCGCCGACCACCACCGCGCTGGCGAACCAGACGCCCGGCTTCCAGCTCACCTCGCGCATCGGCTTGTACACGTTGCCGAGCATGTCCTGGAGCATGAAGCGCCCGACGCGCGTTCCCGCGTCCACCGTGGTGAGGATGAACAACGCCTCGAACATGATGGCGAAGTGGTACCAGAACGCCTTCATGGCGGTGCCGCCGACGACGGACGAGAAGATCTCCGCCATGCCGAGGGCGAAGGTCGGCGCCCCGCCGGTCCGCGACAGCAGGCTTGTCTCCTCGACGTCCTTGGCCGCCTGGGCGAGCTGGTCGGGCGAGATGGTGAAGCCCAGGTTGGCGACGGCCTGCGAGGCGGATTCGACCGTACCGCCGATCACCCCGGCCGGGGAGTTGACCGCGAAGTACAGGCCCGGGTCGATGATGCAGGCGGCGATCAGCGCCATGATCGCGACGAACGACTCGGTCAGCATCGCGCCGTAACCGATCATCCGGATCTGGGTCTCCTTCTGGACCATCTTCGGCGTCGTGCCCGAGGAGATCAGCGAGTGGAAACCCGAGAGCGCGCCGCACGCGATGGTGATGAAGACGAACGGGAACATCGACCCGGCGAAGACCGGGCCGTCACCGCGGCTCGCGAAGTCGGTGATCGCCTCCATCTTCATGGTGGGCAGGGCGATCGCCACGCCCAGCGCCAGCAGCACGATCGTGCCGACCTTCATGAAGGTCGACAGGTAGTCGCGCGGCGCCAGCAGCATCCACACCGGAAGCACGGAGGCGAGGAAGCCGTACGCGATCATCCAGATGACCAGCGTGCCCGCTTCCAGCGTGAAGGTGTCGGCGAGCGAGGACTCGGCGACCCAGCCGCCCGCCACGATGGCGAGCAGCAGCAGCGCCACCCCGATGAGCGAGACCTCGCTGACCCGGCCGGGGCGCAGCACCCGCAGATACACGCCCATGAAGAGGGCGATCGGGATGGTCATGGCGATGGAGAAGACGCCCCACGGCGAGTCCGCCAGCGCGTTGACGATGACCAGCGCCAGCACGGCCAGCAGGATGATCATGATCATGAAGACGGCGATCAGCGCCGCGGCGCCGCCGAAGGGGCCGATCTCGTCCCGGGCGATCTGGCCGAGCGACCGGCCGTCGCGGCGGGTGGAGAAGAACAGCGTCACCATGTCCTGGACGGCGCCGGCGAAGATGACGCCCGCGACGATCCAGATGGTGCCGGGCAGATACCCCATCTGCGCGGCGAGTACCGGGCCGACCAGCGGCCCGGCGCCCGCGATGGCCGCGAAGTGGTGGCCGAACAGCACGCGCCGGTCGGTGGGGTGGAAGTCCACCCCGTTGTCGAGCCGTTCGGCGGGGGTGGCCCGGGTCTTGTCGACCTTGAGGACGCGGTGGGCGATGAAGCGGGAGTAGAAGCGGTAGGCGATCGCGTACGAGCCGAGCGCGGCGGCGAGCATCCAGGCGGCCGAGACCTCCTCGCCCCGCGAGAGGGCGAGCACCCCCCAGCCCGCCGCGCCCACCAGCGCGACCAGTGTCCAGATGGCGACGGATCTCGGGGTGAGACCCCCGGTCCTCGGTGGGGTGCCGGTCGACGCGGGATCGGTCGACGGGGTGTCGGCCGACGGGGCGTCTTTCGGTGCGGGTTCTGGCATGGTGAGTCGTCCCCTCACTGGTCACCGCTGGTCATCTGCGTAGTACCTGACGCGTAATGCGCAGGAAATCTAGGGGACCATCCGGGGACGCGCCACCACCAGCCCATATCCCGGAACGTTAACTGCCCGCACACGGTGGGTTTATGTCGCCGTGGCGGGTTTTCGTTCCGGGGCCCCGCTCAGGGGCGGGGGCGCTGGAGGCGGGCCACGAACTTGTAGCGGTCGCCGCGGTAGACGGACCGTACCCACTCCACCGGTTCGCCGGCCGCGTCCAGCGAGTGGCGCGAGAGCATCAGCATCGGCAGGCCCACGTCCGTACCGAGCAGCCCGGCCTCGCGCGGATTGGCCAGGGACGTCTCGATCGTCTCCTCGGCCTCGGCGAGGTGGACGTCGTACACCTCCGCCAACGCCGTATAGAGGGACGTGTACTTGACGAGTGAGCGGCGCAGGGCGGGGAAGCGCTTCGCCGAGAGGTGGGTGGTCTCGATGGCCATCGGCTCGCCGCTCGCCAGCCGCAGCCGTTCGATGCGCAGCACGCGCCCGCCGGCCGTGATGTCGAGGAGGCCGGCGAGGGTGTCGTCGGCGGTGACGTACCCGATGTCGAGGAGCTGCGAGGTCGGTTCGAGGCCCTGCGCGCGCATGTCCTCGGTGTACGAGGTGAGCTGGAGGGCCTGGGAGACCTTGGGCTTGGCGACGAAGGTGCCCTTGCCCTGGATGCGTTCGAGCCGTCCCTCGACGACCAGTTCCTGGAGCGCCTGGCGCACGGTCGTGCGCGAGGTGTCGAACTCGGCGGCCAGCGTGCGCTCCGGCGGTACGGGCGTACCGGGCGGCAGTGTTTCGGTCATGTCGAGCAAGTGCCTTTTCAGGCGGTAATACTTGGGCACGCGGGCCGTACGGGTGGCGGGTCCGCCCTCGGTCTCCGTGCCGACCCCGTCCGTGGCCATGGCCTGCCTTCCCGACTCCTGCGCTGCTGCCGTCACCGGCTCCTCCGTCTGTCGCGGCTCACATGGTGGCACGGTCCGGGCACGAGTCGTCGCCCTCTCTCAGGTGTCGGTCCGATAACGGACACGACAGCCCTTCTTATACACCCTTGACACCCCTAAAGGTCTAGGCCAAGCTCACTCCCTACTGGTCAAATGGTCTAAACCATTAAACGGGCCAGGGGGGTTGCAGTGTCCCTGAGGAGGGTGGCGTGAAGCACAAGCTCATCGCGGCGGTCGGCGTCGCAGGCATGGTGATCGGCCTCGCGGCCTGTGGTTCCGACGATCCGAAGGGCGGGGCGGCCGGGGGAGAGTCCGCGAAGGAACTCACCGTCTGGCTGACGGTGGACGCCCAGAACAACTGGCCGGAGCTGGTCAAGGCCGCCGATGCCGCCGTGGTCGCGAAGAACCCGGGCATCAAGATCAAGCACGAGTACTACGGCTGGCCCGACAAGAACGCCAAGCTCGACGCCGTACTCGCCACCGACAAGGCCCCCGACGTGGTCGAGATGGGCAACACGGAGATGCTCGGCTACACCGTCAAGGGCGCCTTCGCCGAGCTCGACCCCGCGAAGTTCGAGAACTCGGACGCCTGGCTCGACGGCCTCAAGTCGTCGGTGACGTACAACGGCAAGACCTACGGCGTGCCGTACTACGCCGGGGGCCGCGTCGCCAACTGGCGCAAGGACGTCGCCAAGGACGCCGGGGTCACCGCCGTACCGAAGACCTACGCCGAACTGACCGCCGGGCTCGACAAGATCCAGAAGAAGCAGGGCGACAAGTTCAGCGCCTGGTACCAGCCCACGCGCGACTGGTACGCGGCCATGTCCTTCGTATACGACGCGGGCGGCTCCATCGCCGAGGAGAACGGCGGCACGTTCAAGGCGAACCTCTCCTCGCCCGAGTCCCTCAAGGGGCTGAAGGAGTACCAGAAGATCCTGGACGCGTACATGAACGCGGACAAGACCAAGGACGAGTCCGACCGTTACATCGTGTACGGCCAGGGCCAGTCCGGCATGATCTTCGGGGCCGCCTGGGAGGGCGCCACCGCCGAGGACCCGAAGAGCGACAAGACCGGCAAGCTCAAGGGCAACCTGGAGAGCTTCGTGATGCCGGGTCCGTCCGGCGCCAACATGCCTGTCTTCCTCGGCGGCTCCGACCTGGCCGTACCGGTCAAGTCGAAGGCGCAGGCCACCGCCGCCGAGTGGATCAACGCCTACACCGGTGCCAAGGGCCAGAAGGGCCTGATGGCGAAGGGCAACCTGCCGAACAACAAGACCGACCTCGCGACGCTGAAGAACGACCCGGCGACCGCGGTCCCGGCCACGGCGGCCGAGTCGAGCTGGTTCGTGCCGATGGCGCCGGGCTGGGGCCAGGTCGAGAAGGCCCAGGTGCTCCAGACGATGCTGCAGTCCATCGGCACCGGGAAGCAGTCGGTCGAGGCGGCCGCGAAGGAAGCGGACGCCGCCATCGACAAGGTCATCAACAGCAAGTGACCTGAGGGCGGGGGGTCCGCCGGCACGATCTGCCGGCGGACTCCCCGTCCGGCCCGCTGAGGAGCGCGTGATGAGTGCCAGTGCCCCTACGAGTACCGGTGGCAGTGCCATGAAGCCGACGACAACCCTGCCGACCGCGACGACGGCCGGTGATCCGCCCACGCGGCACGATCCGCCCACGGGTCCTTCCCCGTCCGGGACGAGACCCGGCGGGAACGGGGGCCGACGCCGGACTCCGGCGGGCGCCGGCGTCCCCTGGCTGCTGCTCGCGCCCTGCCTGGCCGTCCTCGCGCTGGTGCTCGGCTATCCGCTGACCCGGCTGGTCACCCTCTCCTTCCAGAAGTTCGGGCAGCCCCAGCTCTGGGGGTTCCAGGCCCCGGAGTCCGCAGGCCTCGACAACTTCACCGCGGTCCTCGGCGACGGGGAGTTCTGGGCGGTCGTCCTCCGTACGATCGTCTTCGCGGCCGGGGCAGTCATCCTCACCATGGTGCTCGGCATGCTCATCGCCCTGCTCCAGCAGCGGGTCTCCGGCTGGGTGAAGACCCTGATCAACATCGCACTGGTGGCGAGCTGGGGCATGCCGATCCTGGTCGCCGTCACCATCTTCAAGTGGATGTTCGACACCGACTACGGGGTCCTCAACTGGGTGCTGTCCCGGATCCCCGGAGTCGACCTCATCGGCCACAACTGGTTCGCGAGCGGCCCCCAGGGCCTCGCCGTGATCATGCTGCTGGTGGTCTGGGGCGCCGTACCGTTCGTCGCCATCACCCTCTCCGCCGGGCTCACCCAGGTCCCCGCGGAGCTGGAGGAGGCCGCCCGGCTCGACGGGGCGAGCGCCTGGGGTGTCTTCCGCCATGTCACCGTACCGATCCTCAAGCCCGTCATCGTGATGCTCGCGACGCTCTCGGTCATCTGGGACATGGGCGTCTTCCCGCAGGTGTTCGTGATGCGCAACGGCCACCCCGAGGCGGAGTTCCAGCTCCTCACCACCTACTCGTACGACAAGGCGTTCGTCGTCAACGACTACTCCCAGGGGTCGGCGATCGCGCTGCTCACCGTCCTGCTCCTGCTGGGCGTGATCGCCGTCTACATGCGCCAGATGCTCAAGATCGGAGAGGTGGAGTGAGCGTGACGACCCCGGCCACGGTGAAGGTCCCCCGGACGCGAACCCCCCGGCCGTCGGCCCCCGGCAGGCGCAAGGCCGGCTGGAACGCGCTCGGCCTGCTCGTCTTCGTCGTCCTCGGCTTCCCCGTCTACTGGATGCTGAACACGGCGTTCAAACCGGCCGGCGACGCCATCGACCCCGACCCGCACTTCTTCCCCCGTACGTTCACCCTGGACAACTTCCGCCGGGCGCTGGACATCGCCGACTTCTGGGGCCCGGTCGGGCGCTCGATGCTCGTCTCGTCCGTCGTGGTCGTCATCGGGGTCGCGGTCGGGCTGCTCGCCGCGCTCGCCATCTCCCGGTTCGCGTTCCGGGGGCGCAAGATCGTGATCGTCGGGATCCTCGCCGTACAGATGGTCCCGCTGGTCGCCATGATCATCCCGGTCTTCCTGCTGCTGAACGACCTCGGTCAGTACGACCGGCTCTCCGGCCTGGTCATCACGTACCTCACCTTCATCCTGCCCTTCACCGTGTGGACCCTGCGCGGCTTCATCGTCAACATCCCGAAGGAGCTGGAGGAGGCGGCCATGGTCGACGGCTGCAGCCGGACCGGCGCCTTCGTCCGGGTGGTCTTCCCGCTCCTCGCGCCCGGCCTGGTCGCCACCTCCGTGTACGGCTTCATCCAGGCGTGGAACGAGTACCTGTACGCGCTCATGCTGATGAGCCAGCAGAACCAGACCGCGACCGTCTGGCTCTCCAACTTCTCCACCAAGCACGGGACGGAGTTCGCCCCGATGATGGCCGGCTCCACGATGATGGCCGTTCCCATCGTGATTCTGTTCCTGCTCGTCCAGCGCAAGATGGCAGCGGGTCTGACGGCCGGCGCAGTGAAGGGTTAGAAGGACCGATGACGACACTCGTATCCACCACCGACACCCTCACCCGCGACGCCCTCGCCGTCCTCCAGCCGGGTTTCGTCGGCACCACGGCGCCGGACTGGCTGCTGCGGGCGATCGGCGACGGGCTCACCTCGGTCGGGCTGTTCGGCCGTAACGTCGCCGACCCGGAACAACTCGCGGCGCTCACCCGGCGGCTGCGGCGCGAACGGGAGGACATCCTCGTCGCGATCGACGAGGAGGGCGGCGACGTCACCCGCCTGGAGGTACGGCACGGCTCGTCCTTCCCCGGCAACTACGCGCTCGGCGCCGTGGACGACCCCGACCTCACCCGCGAGGTCGCCCGGGAGCTGGGCCGGCGGCTCGCCGCGTGCGGGGTCAACCTCAACTGGGCGCCCTCCGCCGACGTCAACTCCAACCCGGACAATCCGGTCATCGGGGTACGGTCCTTCGGCGCCGACCCGGAGCTGGCGGCCCGGCACACCGCCGCGTACGTCGAGGGACTCCAGGCCGCAGGGGTCGCCGCCTGCGTCAAGCACTTCCCGGGCCACGGCGACACGGCGGTCGACTCCCACCACGCGCTGCCCCGCATCGACGTGGACCTCGACACCCTGCACGCCCGCGAGCTGCGGCCCTTCCGCGCGGCGATCGCGGCGGGTTCCCGATCGGTGATGAGCGCGCACATCCTGCTCCCCGCGCTCGACCCGGAGCACCCGGCGACCCTCAGCCCGCGGATCCTCACCGGACTGCTGCGCGAGGAGCTGGGCTTCCAGGGCCCGATCGTCACCGACGGCATGGAGATGCGGGCCATCGCCTCGGTGTACGGGATCGAGCGCGGCTCCGTCCTCGCGATCGCGGCGGGCGCCGACGCCATCTGCGTCGGCGGCGGCCTGGCCGACGAGGGGATCGTACTGCGGCTGCGGGACGCCCTGGTGACCGCCGTACGCACCGGCGAACTCCCCGAGGAACGACTGGCCGACGCGGCCGCGCGGGTGCGCGGCCTCGCCGACTGGACGCGCCGGGTCAGGGTGTCCTCCGGGGCCGGGGCGCCGGGCGCGGCCACACAGGAGGGGACCGCGCCCGGCGACCCCGGCATCGGCCTGCTGGCGGCCCGCAGGGCCCTCCGGGTCACGGGCACGCCCACCCCGCTCACCCGGGCCCCGTACGTAGCGGTCCTCACCCCGGCGGCGAACATCGCGGTCGGCGAGGAGACCCCCTGGGGCCTGGCCACGGAACTGGCCCGCCTCCTCCCGGGCACGGAGACGGCCACGTACGGCGACGTGCCGACGCCCGACACCCCCACCCCGGAGCTGCCGACCCGCATCCTGACGGCGGCCGGTGACCGCACCACGGTGGCGGTGGTCCGCGACGCCCACCGCCACCCCTGGATGACGGCCACCCTGGACACCCTGCTCGCGGCGCGCCCCGACACGGTGGTGGTGGAAATGGGCCTCAACGAAGCCCCGCCGAGGGGCGCCCTCCACGTGGCCACCCACGGCGCGGCCCGCGTCTGCGCCCAAGCGGCGGCGGAGGTCATCGCGGGCCGGGAGTGAGCCCCGGGGCGCCGGCCTCTCAGGCGGCCCAGCGACGCGGGGAGTGCACGAGCGTCGCCCAGGTGCGGGTTCCCGCGCCGGGGTGGCGCGCGCTGGTGAAGCCCCACCCTCCCCGGTGGCTCTCCACCAGGCCGGGCACGCCGTCGAGCGCGTCCAGACGGCGTCCGTCGCACACTTCGGCGAGACGGGGGTGGGCGTGCGCGGCATGGGTGTCGTGCACGGTGATCCGGAGCGCGCCCCCGAGGTCATGCCGCAGGGAGAGGCGGACCTGCTCCCCGGCACCGGTGAACCGACAGGCGTAGCCCACGAGTTCACGTACGAGATGCAGGGCCGGGTCGATCAGGGCATCCGCCACGCCATGGACATCCAGGATGACCTCGGCGGCCTCGCGGGCGACGGCCGGCGAGGCGATGGCGGAGGGCAGCGTCAACCCGTACAGGAGATTCCCCGGATTCGGCTCGCCCAGGTCCTGGAGCGGGGGCGGACATTGGGTGAGGCGCGGGGTGGCGTAGGGGAGTCCGGGGAGGATCTCGTTCTCGGGCATGACAACTCCGCTCGTTGGCGCGCTGGTTGTTGTGGCGTCTGTGGACACCTGCGGGCATGCTGCGGCTTCCCTGGTCCGGAGTGTGCGGGCAGGCTCGCGCGATGCTCTTGAATTTCGCTGTGCGTGAGCGTCGCACTACAGAAGGTAGAGCATCCCGCGCATCATGCACCAGGCGCCATTGGAAAATTAACCACAGTTGGCCCCGTATCGTGGTGCCCGGCAGACTGAGCGGCAGTCAGACAGGAAGGATCTCCATGCCTCCGCGGACCACCCCCACGCAGCGACAGAAGAGACTCGGCGCCGAGGTCCGGAAGATGCGCACGAGCGCGGGCATGACCGCCGAGCACGCCGCGGGGCTGCTCGGCGTCGACCGGGGCAAGATCTCGAACTTCGAGGCCGGTATCCGCAACATCAGCCCTGAACGGTTGCGCGCCCTGGCCGCCCACTGCGAGTGCGCGGATGAACGCTACGTGGACGCTCTCGCGGAACTCGCCAGGTTTCCGCAGCGGAACTGGTGGGACGAGTACCGGGGCAAGCTGTCCTCGGGCTTCTTGGACATCGCCGAACTGGAATGGCATTCGCTCCGGATCCAGACCATCCAGACAGTTCATATCCCCGGCCTGCTCCAGACCGAAGAGTACGCGCGCAGCGTCTTCGATGCGGTGCTCCCCGCCTTCTCGCGCCTCGAAGTCGAGCTGCATGTGGCCCACCGGATGGACCGGCAACGCGTGCTCAGCCGCGAACACCCCATCGGTTACACGGGTTATGTGCACGAGGCCGCCCTGCGGATGCGCTTCGGTGGTCGCGAGGTGACCAAGAAGCAGCTCAACTCACTGATCGAAGCGGGAGAACGGGACAACGTCACCGTCCGCATAGTGCCCATCGAAGGCGGCAGCTTCCCCGGCGCCGGACACGCCCTGCTCTACGCCGAGGGGTCCGTTGCCCAACTCGACACGGTGCAGCTCGATTCGGCACACGGTCCAGAATTTATGCACACCGAGCCACAATTGGCCAAGTACCGCGCACACTTGGACTGGATGGCCGAGGCATGCCTGTCGCCGCAGGCATCACGGGACGTCATCCACGGCATCATCCGCGAACTGTGAGGAATCCAGCCATGCCCGAGATCACCTGGGAAGATCCGTTCTGCGGCGCGGGCAACAACTGCTTCCGCATCGGCACCGACGCGAACGGCAACGCCTACATCGCCCTCGCCGGTCAGGAGGACACGTACCTCACCGACACCCGGGAAGCCCTCGCCACCCTCATCCGCGACATCAAGGCCGGCAAGGCCGACCACCTGCTGTAGGCCGGACTCCGCCTGCGGGCCGGCGAAAAAGCAACCGGCGGGCCGGGCGGGCTGATTACCGCGAGGTCGCCCTCCAGGTGCGAGTGTCGGGGTACCGGGAGGGGCCGTTCGAGCCTGCTCCGCCGCTCGGGCCTGCCGTCGGGTCCTGCCCGAACCGGGCCCAGGCCGAGAGGTGCGGCAAGGCGCCCGGCACGGAGGCAGGCCGGAACGGGCTGGACGGACAACGGGCTCGTTTTCACCACCCCGAAGGGCAGTCCGCTCGACCCCACCAACCTCACCCGACGCTTTCAGCGACTCCTCCACGGTGCGGAACTCCGGACGATCCGCTTCCACGACCTCCGGCACTCAACCGCGACCCTGCTCCTGGAACAAGGCGTCGATCTCGTCGTCATCAAAGAACTCCTCGGCCACGCCCTCCGCAACCCCACCGAGAGCACCAGCAAGCCCGACGACGGCAACGAACCACCCTCCTGCGCAACCCCCGTCCACTGACGTTGCCGTCAACTGCTGTCGCCCGACAGCCCAGAGGCCCTACCGGGACATCATTCCGGTGGGGCCTCTGGGGTTATCGCTGGCCGTTGTCGACGGGGAATTCTCTCAGCTGGGCGGCCAAGCTTCGCGTCAGAGATCAGTTTCCCATTTAGGTAGACGAGAAATTCGCCGCCCCGACCTGCACCCGCTCCGCCAATGGTCGGCTGTGAACCTTCAGGTCGACTTCGTTACTCAGTTGTAGGCAGCCGACGTCCAACTACCCAGTCGCGAACGACCTCTACCACGACTTGAATACCGTCCAAGTCGTCTAGCTGTCGGTGCTCGGAATGTGCATCACCGGCCACCATGTCGATCAGGTCAAGCTCTGCACTCCCGTCCTCCCAAACAGTAACCTGACCGCCCAAAGCGCCCACCTCTACGGTCCAGGAGACGGATCTGTTTGGCCAATCATCAGGGGACCGCTTGGTCGCTGACTCCGCTCCAACCAGGGACTCATCAGACTGAATTTGTGTTACGGCCTCAAGCGTAGCGGCCAGAAGCGGGGAGCCCCTTAGCATCCGCCACCGCCCAAACGAATGTTCTTCGCTTCCGGCATACCGGGGGTGCCGCCCTTCTTGGCCAAGTAGCGCCCCATCAGTGTGTCGGCGTTTGCCATCTTATAGTCGCCAGGACGACCGCCAGGAAGTAGGGACGATTCAGGAACTTCAAATTCCACATAAATGGAACATCGGTACGTAGGCTTGTACGCGTCCGGATTCCCCGGGCTAACCACATAGGTCAAACCACCCGCCCCCTCCTGAACCATTCCCGTCTTCAATATCTTTTGATATTCGTCTGACGACATCCAGCGTCCAACGTTGGCCATTCCGGGACCTGGATCACTACCGCCTGCATTGTGCACCAATATCGGCGTCTCGCCAGCGAGTACATAGTACGTGCGGATGTCGGCGACGGTCAGATTGTACGTTCTGGCGCGTTGATCGAACGCGCGGTTCCCGGTGACGATGACCGTGGTGCCGTCGTCGGTGAGCAGGGTCATCCATGATTCGGGGGTTCCCGCATCCAGTCAGTACGCGTCTTCCCCGGCGGCCGGCTGGGAGCAATGTGCAAATTAAACGGGCCACCGGAGAATCCGGCGGCCCGTTGAGAAAATCAGAACTAAGTTCCTACTTCCACCAATTCAGTGGTGTGACGCCATCTGATTCGTCGTACACATTTCCGTAGTACCACTCGACTCCGGAGTTTTCCTCCATTGTGGAGTTCAACACCTTCTCCACCTCGGTGAATCCGCACGTTGCCGGAAGTGAGAAGACCGTGAGTTTTGTCGACCTGCCATCCATCCAGCCGCCAAGGGACTCAATGGCCGAGGCTACAGAATCGCTCACGGAGTGCGGACCGTATAGCTGGATGCAGATGTTCCCCCCACGGTCGAGGACATCAAATTTACCGGTCTTGGGGTCCACTCTTAGTAGATCTCCCGAGGCGATTCCGAGGACTAGTCCCGGTGACGCCATCAACCGATAATCTCCAGGGGTGCCCAACTCCTCGACGCGAACCTCCTCGAACACCGGATCGCCGGAAGATTTCTTGCCAGCCAGCAATCGAATGGTTCGCGGATTCGCCGATTCTTCCATTGAGCTCACTGCTCTCCTAGTCTTTTCTTCCGTACGGGGCCCCACAGCTACCTCGATCCGCGCATGATCGACCAGCGCCCGGTCCACCTCGATTGTTTGCGCTGAGATTGCAAGCTGCACCCTCTAGGCAGACATTGTCGGACCTGAGATTTCCGCCTTTGGACGTCGGAACATTCTTGTGACCGAGATGCATGTTGGCCGGGTTCTTGGTTTCCATGCCGCATCTCCAGCACTGAAAATCCCCATCCGTGGCGTCGAGCAGATCTTGACGGACGGTAGCTTGGCCAGCCCTGCTTCCGCCACCGGGTGTGCTGTTCGCTATCTGCCCAGCGGATGATGTCTCACCATCGCGGAGCACGAAGAGCGGTAGCTGGCAGGACCCATCGGGACCAGGGCTGGCGTTATGAACCAGGACTGGCGTCTGTCCCGCGATTACATAGTACGTGTGGAGGTCCGTCACCGTGAGGTTGTGGACCGTCTCGTACTCGGTCCAGCGCTTGACCGCGGCAATCTGAACGTGGTCTCCGTTCCTCGTACGGAGCTGCTGGCCTGTGCGGAGGTCGGTGGCGTCGATCCACTCGGCGAGCTCCGGGACCCAGAAGGGGTGGCCGGCCGTTGCTGTGACCGAGGCGGTCTTGGTGCCCTTTTTCCCATCCAGGTCGATGGTGACACTAACCAGTTTTTTGAGGCCCTTGCCGATTATTTCGGCTGTCACTGTTTTTGCGACTGTTTTTCCGGTTCTAGGGTCGGTCGCCAGAACCTTGTCGCCGATCTTTACATTGGCGATCTTCTTACGTGTTCCGTCGGCCAGCAGTACTTCAGTGTCGGGGAGGAAGCTGTTGCAATCACCGAGTTTTGCCGCTGCCGCATGGTCACCCTGCTTAATGAGCTTGGCAGCCTTGCCGATCTTTCCTACTGGAAGGAGTCCGGCAACCGTCCAGACGCATCCGCTGACGCTTCCGTTGACGCAGCGCTGTACGTCGCGGACTCCGATGAGTTCGAGGAAGTCCGCTGTTGGTTTGACCCATCCGAGTTCGTGGAGCGTTGAACAGAGCTCTCCGTCCACCGCGCCTTGGCACTGTTCCCCTGCCCAGCTCACCAGCATTTCGCTGTATGAGGCATCCGGATAGGCTCCGCCATGGCCTCTCGCGAAGAGCTCTTCCTGCGTGGGGACCCGTACTCCGGCGATGACCGGCTGCTGGCTCGATGATCCGCCCGCACCCTGCGTGTTCGTGGAGCTCTTGCCGCCGCTCCTTCCGCCCCCGCCCCCACCGCTCTTGCCGCCGCCCCCGCCCCCGCTGCCGACTTCGTACCGGGCCTTTGCTCCCGAGTCGTCCGTGACATAGCGGGTCGGGTCGCCCGGCACCTGGCCCGTGCCGCCGATCGCGTAGCCGATTCCGCACATGTCCGCGTAGCAGAGGCCCGACGGGTCGGACCAGGTCAGCGGGTTGTTGCCCGAGTAGGTGTAGCCGTTGATCTGCTGTGAGTCGGCCAGGTTCATGACCGGGTCGGCGGAGAGGAAGCGGCCCGTGGCGGGGTCGTACTCGCGAGCGCCGAGGTGGGTCAGGCCGGTCGAGGTGTCGGTGGTGCCGCCGACGAAGCCCTTCGTGCCGGGCCAGGTGGCGGGCTGGGCGCCGCGGGTCCCGCCGAAGGGCAGGGTGCGGCGTTGGCTGAGTTGGTGGGAGGTGGCGTCGATTGCCAGTTGGGCGGTGCCGTGGTGGTCGGCGATGGTGAGGGAGACTTTGCCGTCGTTCTCCTGGATGGCCTGGTGACCGCCACCGAGGTCGAAGTAGCGCGTGGCCTTGGGCGTAGAGACACCCTTGGGCAGGACGATTTCGGTGCCGCCCAAGTAGAGGGTCGTGCCCTCCGGGGTACGGCCGATGAGCCGGTTGCCGTCGGCGTCATAGAGGTACTCGGTGACCTTGTCGGCGGAGCCTTCCACCGGCTGCGTCACCTTGGTGAGCCTGCCTTCGGCATCCCAGGTGAGCGTCTGCTTGTCGCCGCTGAGGGTGCGGGTGGCGGTGCTGCCGGTCTTGTCGTACGTGAACGTGTCCTGAGCGGTGCCCGTCGGGCCGGTGGAGGTGACCGACGTCAGTGTGTGCGGCTGCGGGGCTCCGGGTGCCGGATAGGCGTAGGTGCGCTTGATGTCCTTGGCGCTGTTCCCGGCCGTGTCGTGGACGGTTTCGGTGCGGCGGTTGCCGACCTGGTCATAGGTGTACGAGTTCCAGTACGGCGCCGGTCCGCCGAGGGCACTGCCACTCGGCTGAGCGGCGCAGCTCGACTGGCCCTGCGCCCATGCCTCGGTCATGCGGCGGAGATGGTCGTAGGTGAAGCACTGGGTGTCGTTGCCGGCGCGGGCCACGTCGGAGACGGCCAGGACGTTGCCCGCCTCGTCGTAGCGGAAGGTGCTGAACTGGTCGACACCGGCGATGTTCAGACGGTCCACGCGGGCGGTCGACAGCCGCTGGGTTCCCCACTCGTAGGTGTTGGTCACCTGCGTCTGCTTGCCGGCTATGCCGGGGAACCGGTATTGGAGCGGTTTGCCCGTGTAGCTGTAGCTCACCTCGGACTTCACGCCCTCGGCGCTGCCCGTCGTCGCTATCGGCCGCTGCGTGTCGTCCTCGTACGTGTAGGCGACGGTCGCCGCGGAGAGGGCGCCCGCCTTCGGGTAGCCGACGCCTTCGACGTCACCCGCCACGTTGTAGGAATTGGTCGACAGATAGGTGCCGGCCAGCGCCCCTTCCGTGGCGGGGATCGTCGTGCTGGACCGGAGCACCCGGTACAGACGGTCGTAGGCGACCACCTTGGAGGTGTATGCCTGGCCGCCGACATAGCGGGTGGACTCCGACGGCTGTCCCTTGGCCCCGCTGATCGTGTCGTACGCCCACTTCGCACGCAGGGCGCCGGTGGCGGATCCCTCGCGCAGTTCGGTCTTGCGGCCCAGGCCGTCGTACACGTACGCGAGGGTGGTGTTGCGCGAGTCCTCGGTGGAGGTCAACTGGCCGCGGTCGTCGTACGTGCTGCTGGTGGTGCCCTTGTCCGGGTCCTCGCTCTTCGTCTGGCGGCCGAGCAGGTCGTACGTGTACGTCCACTTGTTGCCGGCGGTGTCGGTGAACTCGGACAGTTCGTCGCGGTTGGTGTAGGCGTAGGACAGTGAGTCGTAGGCGGAGTCCGCCGTCCGCTGCTGGTGCTGGCGCACTGCGGTGGTCTTGCCGCGCGCGTCCGTGAGGGTGGTCGTGGTGGTGGCACCGACGGGTGGGATCACCGTGACGCGGTCGCCACCGTAAATCGTCCTGGTGGTGGCCAGTACCGTGCCGCCGTCCCCGTTTCCGGCGATCTGACGGGTTTCCGTCGGCCGCCCGAGTCCGTCGAAGGTGGAGCGGGTCTGTGTCTCGACGGAGAGCGCGTTGTCCGGTTCGAAGGGTTTGCCCGCAGCCGGCTTGCCGGTCGTGTAGTAGGGGGCGAAACGCTTGGTCGGCAGTCCGCGTTCGTCGTAGAAGTTGTCGGTGATGACGCGTCCGCCGTCGGGACCGGGCTCCTGAGCCTGCCGTTCCCTCAGCAGTCCGTCGAAGATGGTGTACGAGGTGCGCTGCACGCCCCTGTTGCCCAGCAGTTTGGTACCGACCACGACGGGCTGGCCCTCGCCCACGCTGTACGTGAACTCGTAGGCGGGCGTCTGGCTCGTGCGCTGGTCCGCCAGCCACACCTTGGTCGAGCGGCCGAGCGCGTCGTAGGCGAAGGTCGTCACCCCGCCGTTGGTGTCGGTCTGGGTCAGCGGCCGGCCACGCAGGATTTCGTGGGCCGTGACCGAGGTCTGCGCAGTGGCGGCGTCACCTGCCACGGCCGGTGGACTCGTCACACGGACACTGGTGGTGAAGCCCGTCGCGGGAGTGCGTTCGGTGACGGTGGTCCGCCCGTCGGTGCGCGCGGTCCGGGTCACCACCCCCGCTGCCGTCGCGGAGACATCGGCGGTCAGGTCGGTGCTGGTGAGCGCGCGACCGTAGGAGTCGAAGGTGGATCCCGACTCCAGGTAGACGGCGGTGGTGCCGTCGTACTTCTTCAGCTGGGCGGTGGCGGTCGCGTCGCCCTTGGCCGGCGCCGCGCCGTACGCGCCGCCGTCGTACGCGGTCCTGACGTCGGAGACCACGTCCGCGGGGCGCGAGACATCGGCGCCGCACGGCTTGGCCACCACCTCGACCCGCGACGGCAGGGTGAGGATGTTCTTCTCGGTGTTCGTGGCGTAGTCGATGGTGGTGCAGCGGTCATCGGCCGTTGTCGCTTGGTCGCCGGAGTCATCCGTGCGGACGGGCCGCCCGGCGACGGTGTCGTACGCCGTGGACGACGCGGTGACGCGCCACGATGCACCCGCCCCGTCATCGAGCGACGTCCACACCTTGGAACTCGCGCTCCCGGTGAAGTTGGCGGTGACCGTGCCCCAGTCCCGTACCTTCTTCGCGGTCTCGTGATGCCACGGCCGGTTCACGGTCTTGCTCAGGATCTTCCCCGAGGGACCGGAGTACGTGACGTTCTTATAGGCGAAACCGGCCGCGGACCGGTGATCCGTGATCGCGTCCCCCTCGCCCGCGTCGAGCGAGACCGCGACGGTCTTCGTACCGCCCTGGGTGTCCTTGCGGTCCCCGTCCATGCCGCGCAGGAAGTAGGTGTCGGTCTGCGACTTCATCGCGGCGGCGCCGCCCTGCCCACCGGTCTGCACGCGGACGTGGCCGTATCCGCGCCATTGCGACCAGGTCTTCTGCTTCTCCTCCGTCAGGCCGTCGTCATCGTCGTAGTGCCAGGCGGCGGAACCGAGGTACTGGTAGCGGGCAACCTGGTCGGGTGCCCCGCCGGTCCGGTCGGTGGAGGTGACGGAGGTGACCACGTACTTGTTGAACCACTGGAGCGTCGGGTCCTCGGTGGTGCTGCCGCCCACGTACTGCGGAAAGCAGCGTGTGGTGTTCGACTGGGGTGTCGGCAGCGCGTTCCAGTCGCAGGCGGCGTCGGAGTAGTTGGCCGAGACCTGGCCGCCTGATTCGTCATCGACCGACGACAGACGGCTCTTGATGAACGGCGCGAAGCCGTCACCGGTCCTGTCCAAGCGGTTGGCGAGTTGTGTGTAGGCGAACGTCGTCTTCGGCAGGGTGATCGCGGGGCTCGCGGTGTGGCCGGTGCGCTGGACGGAGTCGAGCAGGAGCTGGTAGTCGGTGTCGGCCATGCCCCAGCGATGGCCGAGTTTCCACGAGTCGACCTTCTGGTACGCACTGCCGTCCCATACCTGCGCGTCGACACCCGTCAGCCGCTTACGGGTGAAGAACGCAGGGGAGAGCCGCCCGTCGTCGCATTTCTCGCCCGTGTCGCAATTCAGATCCCACGGGGTGTCGTACCAGTAGGCCGCGTCCGTGCCGATGGAGCCGCACGTCGTCCGGTCGTCGGGAAGACAGCGCTCGCCGCTGATGAAATCCATCCTGGCCAGCGGTTTACTCGTGTACATCGCGGAGGACTTCAGACCGTACTCGATCCGGTCGAGGTAACCGCCCCGGGTGTAACGGGTGTTGTCGTCCGCCTTCAGATTCCGCCCGTACGAGTTCTGTTCCTTGTTGTAGTAGTACGCGACGGCATTGCTGCGCGTGTCGACGACGTAGTCCAGATTCCAGCGCCAAGCCTGCTGACACCAGGAGTCGGCGAACGTCGTGGCGTGACAGGGCTCGTTGGCATCGTTTCCGTAGACCGGCAGAGACCAGGTGGAGTCGGTCGCTTCGTCTCCCTCGACCCAGTTGGGCAGCCGGTTGAATCCGAAGTAGTAGCGGATGCCCCCCGGGTCGGTAAGCTGCCAGAACTCGCCGTCGTTGTCGCCGTTCCCGCGGTTGGTGGATTTACGGTGCTCGATGACGGTGCCGTCGTCGTCCTTCAGCTTCCATATGTCGTCGCCCGCGGGGACGAGTTCGCCGCCTTTGCCGTTGAACGAGATGAACGCGTTGTCGTAGCCCCAGCACTGATCGCCGGGTTTGTTGCCGTCCGCGTTCTTCACCCCATCGTCCGCGCACGGCTTGTACCGGCGCTCGATGAAACCGGGGGAGAGGTCGAAGCCGTCGCCGACCCAGGACGACTGGTTATTGGTATTGGCGGTACGACCGTCGATCCCGCCGGACGAGTACGAGAGCCCGACGCCGGGCTTCAGCCCTCCCGGGACCTCCGGGGCGGACAGAGGGTACGACCAGGTGAAGTCACCGGTGTTCAGGTTGGTGTTCCAGGCCCCCGAGGGCGACAACGACGTGGCTTTGTAGCTTCCCTTGTCACCTTCGGCGTCGGCCTGGACCGCCAGTACCGTCGCTCCGGTGGAGCTGAGGGAGACCGCGTCGGCGGTGAGCGTGTTCCGCTCGGTGTCGTGGGAGGCGGGCAGCACCTTCCCCGTACGGCACTTCGCGTCGCCCGGAGTCGTCAGCGCACACGCGGGCAGTTCGACAAGCCGGAGGCGAGAGGCGTATCCGCCGCCGTACGCCTGGCCGAACGACGAGTAGTCGACCTGGGCGCGGACCGATCCGCCGGTACGGGAGGGGCTCGCCGGAGCACCGGATTTCGCCCCGGCGGCGGCGCCTTCCGCGGTGCCCTGCCGGACGGTGGGCAGGGAACGCAGGCTGAACAGAGGGCCGTCCACGCCTGCCTTCTCCGAGGCGGCGCGATCGAGTGCCCGCACCTCGACCTCTCCACGAGCGGCACGGTCCTTCTCCGCCTTGGGAACCGCCAAGGACATGGGCACGCCCGGAACGGCCACGGAGTTGGATTCCGTGGCACGCGCGGTGGCGTCCGGCAGGCGGACCCGGGCGGCAGCGGCCTTCGGCCACGCGTCGCTGGGATGCCGGTCGGGGGTTCTCGGCCCCTTCATCACCGCACGCGGCTTCACCTCACCCGGCCCGCCGGGTACGACGCGTTCCGACGCGGGGAGAGGAACCCCTTCCATCCCCTCGGCCGCCACGGCGGCGGTCGCCTGGACCACCCCCTGGAGAAGCGTGGCGACCATGACCACCGAGGAGGCCAGTGCGACGCGACGCCGTAGAGAACGGAACCGTGAGCCTTGTCTGCCGTTCATGCCTGTTCTTCAACCTCTCACTGCAGCCACCCGGCGACAGACGTCGCACAAGGCGGAGCGGAAGTCCTTCAGCGGAGTGAACACACACCTGCCGCGGGCATGGGCGGACGCGCCGTCCATGCCCGCTCCACCGGTCAGCCGGCGGGTACGTCCGTAGCCATCCCGGGTGCGCCGACGGCGAGTTGGCCGATCTGCGCATCCGTCAACGTGCCCTGGAACGCCCAGACGTCGGAGAGGGCTCCCGGCCAGAACTGCCCCCAGGAGGAGCCGTTCTTGACGCGCCCCATGTGCAGCGGCTGGTTCGCCTTGAACGACAGCACGTCCTCGGCCCAGGAGGCCCGGTCGACGCAGCCGTCGTCGGCCTCCCCGTTCTCGTCCTCGTCGGCGCAGGCGGTCTGTTCCAATTCGCCGTTCACGAAGAGCCGGAGTTCCTTGCTGAATCCGTCGTAGACCACTGCCAGGTGCGTCCAGTCCGTGGGGCCGTAGAACTGTCCGTTCTCCACCTCGGCGGAAACCGCCGAAGCACTGTCCTGGTCGGCCAGGGCGATCTTCCAACGTCCGGCGTCCGTGTCCGGTGTAGCGCTCGGGACGTAGCGGAGGGAGAACGCGTTCTTCTGTGCGCCGGGCACGCTGAGGAGTGTCACTTCGGATTTCGGTAGTGCCGCCGCTTGTGCCCAGGCGGTGACGGTGAAGCTGGTACCGGTGTCCACCGGTACAGACGCGGTGGTCCCGTAGTCGTCGACGCCGTCCAGGACGAGTCCGCCGTCCACCCAGCCGGATCCGGTCCGGGCGCCACCGCCGAGTGTCAGGTCGTTCCCTTCCTCGGAAGCGTCCGGGGTGCTGTTCCCGCTACCCTGTTCAAACGTCCAGCGGCCCTTGACCACGGGGCTCTGCTTGAACAACTGCCCTACCTCGTCCGCCGAGACGGGGCGGTCGAAGATCTTCACCTCGTCGATCTGGCCGGGGAAGAACGAGTCGGGCGCGCCCTCGTAGGAGCCCGCGCCGATCTGGACCTGGCCTCCGGCGTACCAGGTTTCGGAGACGGTCGCGCGGCCTGCCTCGGCGCCGTTGACGTAGAGCGTCAGTTGGTTGGCGACCGTGTCGTGGACGCCGACCAGGTGGGTCCACTCGCCCCCGCGCGCGGTTCTGCCCTCGGCCTGCATGGCACGGATGGCGTTGGAGTCGGAGGTGTCGGAGATGTACTGGTTGAAGACCCACCGGTCGTAGGCGCTGGAGTAGTACAGCTCGAAGCCGGATTTGTGCTCCCCGGCCTGCGTCGCGATGATCGCCGCGTGGTCGGGCTTGGTCTTGGAAAGCTTGGCCCAGGCCGAGACGGTGAAGCTGCGCCGGTTGTTGACGTGCGGCGCCGCGGCCGTCGCGTAGTCGTCCTTGCCGTCCAGCGTCAGCGCCTTGCCGGTCATCCCGGCGCGGCCCGGGGTGGCGCCGCCCCTGAGGATCGCGGGGTGGACGTCGGCGCGGCCGGTGACGCGGGTCGCGTCGGCCGGTTCGTCGAGGGGGAAGACCGCGCGGGCGGGGCGGCCGGTGCCGATGGGCTGCTTGGTGTGGAGCCGGGTGACCTCGGTCGCCGTGAGCGGCTTGTCGTAGATGCGCAGGTCGTCGATGGTGCCGGGGAAGAACGAGGCCGGCTGCCCGCTGTACGAGCCCGCACCGATCTGGAGGCCGCGGCGCGCGTCCCACGGGGTGGTGTACGGGGTGGTGCCGACCAGTTTGCCGTTGACGTACAGCTTCAGCTCGCCGTCGGTCTGGCTGTACGTCCCGGCGAGATGCGTCCACGTCCCGGCCTTCGCGTCGCCGGGCGTCGCCGACATGACGCGTACCGCGTTCGATTCCGGGGTGTCGGAGAGGTACTGGTTGAAGACCCAGCGGTCGTAGGACTTGGAGTAGTACAGCTCGAA